>CAZORI010000032.1:0-21542 GCA_964582335.1 uncultured Bacteroides sp. | reverse complement strand
TCACCAACTTCCCCACAATCCGCAAGGCTGTGAAGAAAATGACCGCCATCGACAAAATGAGCAAAGATGGCACATTCGACAACCTCTCGAAGCGCGAAAAGCTGCAAATCACCCGCCAGCGCGCCAAGCTTGAGAAGAACCTTGGCTCTATCGCCGACCTCAACCGCCTGCCCTCTGCTCTCTTCGTAGTCGACGTGCTCAAAGAGCACATCGCTGTGTCCGAGGCCAACCGCCTGGGCATCCCCGTGTTCGCTATGGTCGACACCAACAGCGACCCCACCAACATCGACTACGTAATCCCCGCCAACGACGACGCAAGCAAGTCGATCGAAATCGTGCTCGACACCGTGTGCGGCGCTATGGCAGAAGGCCTGGAAGAGCGCAAAGCCGAGAAGGTTGACACTGTTGCCGCCGGCGAAGGCGAGGCTCCCGCTGCTCCCAAGCGCGAACGCCGCCGCGTGCGCCGCAACGACGCTCCCGCAGCTGAGGCTAAAGCAGCTCCCGCCGAGGCTCCCGCAGCTGAGGCTGAAGCAGCTCCCGCCGAGGCTCCCGCAGCTGAGGCCGCTGAGTAATCAACTAACCATTTTGTAAAACCATCTAACCCATATACTACTATGGCAGTAACAATGGCAGAAATCACCAAGCTGCGCAACCTCACCCAAGCCGGCTTGATGGACTGCAAAAAAGCTCTTCAGGAAGCCGAAGGCGACATGGAGAAGGCTGTGGAAATCCTCCGCAAGAAAGGCCAAGCCGTTGCCGCTAAGCGCGCCGACCGCCAAGCAGCCGAAGGCTGCGTCCTCGCTAAGGCCGAGGGCGGATACGCAGCTATCGTGGCTCTCAACTGCGAAACCGACTTCGTTGCCAAGAACGCCGGCTTCGTGCAGACAACCCAGCAAATCCTCGACGCCGCTGTCGCCAACAAGTGCAAATCGGCCGACGAGCTTAAGGCTTGCCTTATCGACGGTCGCACCGTTGCCGACCTCATCGTTGAGAAAGGCGGCGTAACCGGCGAGAAGACCGAGCTCGGCGCATTCGAATACATCGAGGCTCCATCCACCGCTGCTTACACCCACTTCGGCAACAAGCTGGCCACTATCGTTGGCTTCAACCAAGCAGGCATCAGCTACGAAGTAGGACACAACGTGGCTATGCAGGTGGCTTCTATGAACCCCGTTGCCGTTGACCGCAACGCCGTGCCCGAGCACGTGATTGAGTCGGAGAAGTCTATCGCCATCGAGAAGACCAAGGCTGAGCAGGTGAAGAAGGCTGTGGAAGCAGCCCTCAAGAAGGCCGGTCTCAACCCCAACCACTTCGACAGCGAAGACCACATCGAGAGCAACATGGCTAAGGGCTGGATCACAGCCGAGGATGTTGAGAAGGGCAAGAAAATCATGGCAGAAACCGCAGCTGCTAAGGCTGCCAACCTGCCCGAGGCTATGATTCAGAACATCGCCACAGGCCGTCTCAACAAGTTCTTCAAGGAATCGACCCTCATGGAGCAGGAATTCGTAATGGACGGAAACCTCACCATCGGCCAGTACCTTGAGCAGACATCCAAGGGCCTCGTTGCCGTTGACTTCAAACGCGTCAACCTCAACGCCGACTAATCGACAATTTTTATACAGACTTTGCGGAGTGCGTGCCATCGCGGCGCGCACTCCGCTTGCTTTATCAAGCCCCTCACCGACCACCTTTCCGCACTTAGAAATATTTGCTGAAAAAAAATGGTGAAGTGTCGAAAATTATAGCTAAATTTGTGTTTTGATAGCAGGTGACAGCCAGCCTGCCCCGATTGCGAAATGATAGACCTTACTCCCATAGCACGCATCATAATGCGCCGGCACGCCCTCGATGCCGAGCGCTCAGCCTCGCAGCCCGAGGCCACGCAAAGGCGCGTGCTGAGCAATCTATTGCGCCGGGGAGCATCCACCAAGTGGGGCGCAGAGAGGCAATTGCGCCCCCGCTTCGATTACGAGCAGTTTGCGGCGGCCATTCCCGTGGCCGACTACGAGGCCTTCCGCCCCTATGTGATGCGCATGGTCGACGGCGAGGCCGACGTGCTATGGCCCGGAGTCACGCGCCGATTCGCCCAGTCGTCGGGCACCACGGGCGGCAAGAGCAAATACGTCCCTGTCACCAACGACTCGCTGCGCCTCAACCACTACGCCGGAGCGCGCGCCTCGGTGGCATTGTACCTCGCCGCCTACCCCGACTCGCGCCTTTTTGCCGGCAAGGGCTTCATCCTCGGCGGCAGCTTCGCCAACGAGCTCGATTTGCCCCACGGCGTGAAGGTGGGCGACCTGTCGGCACAGCTAATCGAAGACATCAACCCCATAGCCAACCTCTTCCGCGTCCCCGACAAGGCCACCGCTCTGTTGGAGGGCTGGACCAAGAAGCTGCCCGCCCTGGTGGCTGCCTCGGCTCGCCGCTCCGACATCACCAGCATTTCGGGCGTGCCGTCGTGGTTTCTGCGCGTGCTGCAAAGCGTGCTTCACGAGCGTGGCGCAAAGTGCGTGCAGGATGTATGGCCGCGCCTCGAGGTGTTCTTCCACGGCGGCATCGCATTCGGCCCCTACCACGACGAATACGCCAAAATCATGGCCCCGACAATGCGCTATTGGGAGACGTACAACGCAAGCGAAGGCTTCTTCGCCGCAAAAAACGCCATCGACGATGACGCCATGCTGCTTCTGCTCGATGCCGGAGTGTTCTACGAATTCCGCGAGCTCGACACCGACCGCGTGGTGCCGGCATGGAAAGCGGAAAATGGCAAAACCTACGATATGATCATCTCAGCCGCCAACGGCCTGTGGCGATACGACCTCGGCGACACCGTCACCATCGCCGACACGTGCCCGCTGAAGATTGTCATAGCCGGGCGCACTAAATGCTACATCAACGCATTCGGCGAGGAAGTGATGGTGCACAACACTGATGCCGCCCTCGCCGCAGCCTGCAGCCAAATGGAATGCACGGTGGGCAACTACACGGTGGCGCCCGTGTTCAGCCGCGACGGCAGGCGCGGTCGGCACCAGTGGCTCATCGAGTGGACGGCTGCCCCAAAGGATGCAGCCGCGTTCGCCAGCCTGCTCGACCATATGCTCCAGGCCGAAAACAGCGACTACCAGGCTAAGCGCAGCGGCAACATCTTCCTCGACCCGCTCGAAGTGGTGGAGGCTCCCGCTGGGCTCTTCGACCGCTGGCTGCAGAATACCGGCAAGCTTGGCGGCCAGCGCAAGGTGCCGCGCCTGAGCAACGACCGTAATATCATGAACCAATTATTAAAACTAAACTCAGATACGCAATGAAAAAATTCTTGTTGGCATTAGTGGCACTGGCCGCCCTTTCTGTTCGTGCTGAGGAAGCCCCGAAGTACATATTCTACTACATCGGCGACGGCATGGGCATGGGTCCGGCTGTTGCAACCGAGATGTACAACCGCCAAGTGCTTGGCAACGACACCCCCATCACCATGATGCAGTTTCCAGTGGCCGGCTTTTGCCTCACCTATAGCGCAAGCAGCCCCGTCACCGACTCCGCCGCTGCCGGCACCGCCCTATCCACCGGCTTCAAAACTAAGAACGGTATGCTGGGCATGAATCCCGACACGGTGGCTGTGTACTCTGTGGCACGCGCTCTGCAGCAAGACGGCTACGGCATAGGCATCGCCACATCGGTGGCCCCCGACGATGCCACTCCAGGCGCGTTCTTCGCCCACGTGCCAAATCGCTCGATGTATTACGACATAGGCGTGGCTGCTGCCGAAAGCGGCTACCAATTCCTGGCCGGCTCCGACCTGCGCGGCGTCACCACCCGCAAGGGCGAGCCAACCGACCTGCTCGAAATCATGAAGAAAAACAATGTTGAGGTCGTATACGGCCGCGACGGCATGGCAAAGGCCACCAGCGAGAAGGTGTTCCTGCTTGCCGAGCCGGGCATCGAATCGGGCAACGTAGGCTACACCATCGACTCTGTGGCCGGCGCCCTCACCCTCCCCTTCATTGCGCAGTCGTGCCTCAACCACCTCGAGAAGGTTAGCCCTGACAAGTTCTTCATGATGATCGAAGGCGGCAACATCGACCACGCCCTGCACGCCAACGACGGTGGCGCGGCCATCAAGGAAACGCTCAACTTCAACGAGGCCCTTGCCATCGCTTACGAATTCTACAAAGCGCATCCCGACGAGACGCTGATTGTAGTTACAGCCGACCACGACACCGGAGGCCTCGCCATCGGCAACAAGTTCACCGGCTACAACGCCCACCTCGACCTCATCGACTACCAAAAGGTGTCGAAGGAAGCCTTCGAAGCCTATTGCCGCTCGCTGCTCCAGAGCAAGGACACGCACAGCTGGGCCGACATGAAGCAATACCTCACCGACAACCTCGGCTTCTGGAAATACATCAAGCTCAATGAGAACCAGGAGAAGAGCCTCGAGGAAAAATACAACCGTACATTCGAGCTGCGCAACAGCGAGGACCAGCGCACGCTCTACGCCAACTTCAACGCATTCGCCGCTGAGGTGTACAAGGTGTTCAACGACTGTGCCGGCATCGGCTTCATTGCCACCAGCCACACCGGCAACCCCGTGCCCGTGTTTGCAGTGGGCGTAGGCGCCGACCGCTTCAAATCGCTTAACAACAACATAGAGATACCGCGCACCATAATGGAGCTGGTGTCGAAAAAATAAAACACACAAATGGAGATAATTAATTTTGACGACCGTCCGTCGCTCATGAGCCAGATCATGATCGGACTGCGCTCTACATCGGTGCAGACCGACCCCATGCGCTTTCGCGGCAACCTGAAACGCGCAGGCCAAATCATGGCGTATGAAATCAGCAAAAGGCTCGACTACAAGCCGGTGGACGTAACCACGCCGCTGGCTACCGCTCAGTGCCAGGAAATAGCCGACCAAATGGTGCTTGCCACGATATTCCGCGCAGGCCTGCCCTTTCACGAGGGCTTCCTCAGCTATTTCGACCATGCCGAGAACGCCTTCGTGTCGGCCCACCGCAAATACCGCGAGAAGCAAGACAATTTCGACGTGCTCATCGAGTACCTGGCTTCGCCCAGCATCGACGGCAAGACGCTCGTCATATGCGATCCCATGCTTGCCACCGGCCTGTCGATGGAGCTCAGCTTCCGCGCACTCCTCACGCGAGGCACCCCCGCAAAGGTGCACGTGGCATCGGTGATTGCCTCGCGCCAAGCCGTCGACTACATCAAGCACACATTCCCCGACGAAACCACCCTCTGGGTGGGCGCAATCGACCCCGAAATCAACGCGCACAGCTACATCGTGCCCGGCCTCGGCGACGCCGGCGACCTCGCCTACGGCACCAAATTATAAAAAAGGCGGGCGATTTGAAATCGCCCGCCACCACCAATAGCAACCAAAATACAATTTATATATGGCAGATATCAAATGTGTGGGCATACTCACATCGGGAGGCGACGCCCCCGGCATGAATGCGGCCATCCGCGCCGTCACCCGCTCCGCAATCTTTTGCGGCCTCAAAGTGAAAGGCATATATCGCGGCTACCGTGGCCTGATTACCGACGAAATCCTTGAATTCCGCACCCAAAACGTGTCGAACATCATCCAGCAGGGCGGCACAATCCTCAAGACGGCTCGCTGCAAGGAGTTTGAGACGCCCGAAGGCCGACAACTCGCCTACGACAACATCAAGCGACACGAAATCGATGCGCTCGTAGTGATCGGCGGCGACGGCTCGCTCACCGGCGCGCGCATATTCGGCAACGAATACAACTTCCCCATCATCGGACTGCCGGGCACCATCGACAACGACCTCTACGGCACCGACACCACCATCGGCTACGACACCGCGCTCAACACCATTACGGAGTGCGTCGACAAAATCCGCGACACGGCCACCTCGCACGAGCGCCTCTTCTTCATCGAGGTGATGGGACGCGACGCCGGCTTCCTCGCCCTCAACGGCGCCATCGCATCGGGCGCCGAGGCTGCCATCATCCCCGAGATTTCCACGCAGGTCGACCAACTGGCCGAACTCATCCAGAACGGCTTCCGCAAGAGCAAGAACTCCTCAATCGTGCTTGTGGCCGAGAGCCCCGTCACCGGCGGCGCCATGGGCCTTGCCGAGCGCGTGAAGAACGAATACCCCGGCTACGACGTGCGCGTGTCGATCCTTGGTCACCTGCAGCGAGGCGGTTCGCCTACGGCTCACGACCGCATCCTTGCCTCGCGCATGGGAGCCGCTGCCATCGACGCCCTCATGGACGACCAGCGCAACGTGATGATTGGCATCAAAAACGACGAAATCGTGTACGTGCCCTTCACCAAGGCCATCAAGAACGACAAGCCCATCAACCGCGAGCTCCTCGACACCCTCCGCCGCCTCTCCATCTAAACCTCCGGTAACACAATTTTTTATAGGTATAGGCGTTTAGGCCGCACTAAATTCAAATAAAGGTGCTACCTTTGCACCATGGAACCAAGAGATAAATTCATAGGAGTGAACTCAATCAAGTTTTATCAACGTTTTGTGTCTGATGACGAATGTTACAAATATCTCGCAGGCATCAAATGGGAGAATGGATACGTTTGCAGGAAGTGTGGACACACACATTATTGCAAAGGCGAGAAGCCATACTCACGCCGCTGCACGAGGTGCAAATACGATGAGAGCCCTACTACAGGCACAATGTTTGATAAACTGAAGTTCTCATTGCTTATTGCGTTTCACATCGCGTTTAAGATAAGCACAAAGAAGAAAGGGATGTCTTCACTTGAATTATCCGAAGAATATGAGTTGCGGCAAAAGACTTGTTGGGCTTTCAAATGGAAGATTCAACAAGCCATGAAAAGTTCTTGTCAGTATCCGCTTAAGGGTCAAGTACATGTAGACGAGTTCTATGTCGGAGGTGAAGAAGAGCAAAAGCGCGGACGCTCCAAAGGAAAAAAGAAGTTGGTTCAAGATGTCATAACCGATGAGTGGAATGGTTACTTACCGATCAAGGCAGACTTCCCCAAGCTGACACAAAGGAAGTCTAATGATGGATCCAACTTCCCGGATATGCATATTCATATCATGAACATCAAAGGATGGCTTCGAGGAATACACCACCATTGTTCTAAAGAACAGCTGCAAGGCTATCTCGACGAGTATCATTTTCGATACAATCGGAGGTCAAATATGGACACAATCTTCGATGTGCTTATCCGTAGAATGGTGTGTTCTCAACCAATTAGACTACAAAACAATAAGTTAGATGGTGCGGTCTAAGCGCCTATACCTAATTTTTAATTCCTAATTGTTCCGCCATAAAATGTAGATGGCACTCCGATGATAAAATCGCCACAAAAAAAGCATGCCGGATGGCATGCTTTTTTTGTGGCGCGTCACGAATTCTTTTTGCCTTTCTTTTTCTCCTTGGCGATCAGCTGATCCACCTTGGGCACGCGCCCCGCGTGCGTGAAGCGCTTGCGCCAATAAGGCAGCGTGAGGTCGCTCACCATCACGCCTCGGCTCGACGCGTGAATCATCTTGTCCTTGCCCAGATAGATGCCCACGTGCGATATCCGGCCGCGCTTCGACGCCTGGAAGAAGAGCAAATCGCCCGGCTTAGCCTTCGACATGCTCACCTGCGTGCAGTATTCGCTCTGCTTGGCCGAATTGCGCGGAATCTCTATGCCCAGCGCGGCGCGGTACACCTCCATGGTGTAGCCCGAGCAGTCGGTGCCACGCTTGCTGTGGCCGCCGGTGCGGTAGGGAGTGCCGTTCCAGGCGTAAGCCTCCTTAAGCAGCCTGTCGGCATACGACTTCGCGTTTGCTTTCGACGCCAACTGCATCTGCAGCAGCTCCGCTGCTATCGCCGCCTCAGCGCTGCCGTCGTCGAAAATCTCGTCATCATATTCATATGCCGCAAGGGCATTATTCTTGCTCGACCCGCATGAGCACAGTCCGAGCAAGAGCAGCGACAATATGATGGCGATCAGTTTATTCATTATTTTTTCGTCAATATCGTCATTTCGACAATAACGACGCAATTTTTAATTTTTAATTTTCTTCCGTGTCTTCTTGGCGGGAGCCTTCTCAGCAGCAGGCTCAGCCACGGCTGCCGCCTCAGCGTTTGCCTCCGGCTTCGGCTCGCGCAGAGCGTGCTCGATGTTGTATTGCTCCATGTTGCGGCGCAGCGACTCCGTCTCCTTCGTCAGCGTCTCAATCTCGCGGCTCTGGTTGCGGATTGTCGTCAGCAACGAATTCAGCTCCTCATTCTCGATCGTGAGAGGATACTGCTCCTCAACGCGCACAATGAAATCCGACAACACATTCATGTAATTCGTGAATGCCTGGAACGGAGTCTCATACGGGCTGAACATGCTGTGGGCTGCCCCGTCGGCAAAGTGCTTCGTCGACATGTAATAGAGGTTGTCGGCTCCCTGCAGATACCAATAGTCCTGCTTCAGGCGGCGGTCGTCGCAAAGGCGCACGCGCTCAGCCACAGAATAGAGCTTGTTGAACGCCTCGTTCTGCAGCTTGTTGCCAAGCCATGCGCTCACGTCGCGAGCCTCGTCGATGCCCGAAATGGGGTGCATCACCACCAGCGAGTCGATAGGCTTGATCTTGCTGCACACCTCGCTCGGCGTCCAGAACTCCACGCCCTTCTCATGCGCGAAGCGCGGCAGGGCCTCCAAGAACTGGAATATGCCCGTTTCGGCCGGCTGCAGGCCGCCGAACACCTCCAGGTTGAGGCATACGTTCACCACTTGCTCCTCCTTCGGCGTGTTGGCGATCCAATCGATGTACTTGTCGGCTGTGAGGGGGAACTCCGACCACGACGTGTCGGCAAAGCGGGCTGCGATGTCCTCGCTCAGCTTGCTGTTGCGCAGCAGAATCTTCAGCTTGGGAGCCGAAGCGGCCGAATACACATAGTTGGGCGACTTCCAGCCCAGGATGTGCTTAGCGCCCTCGGTCATCACGCCCTTGTAGTCCATGTCGGCAATCACCGGAGCGATTTCGTCGTCGTAGATGAGCTCGGTGTTGCGAAGCACCTTGGGAGTCACGCCAAACAGGTCGTGGAGGCGGCGAGCATGCGCGTCCACTTGCAGGCGGAATTCCTCGGGGTCGGTGAGCGATGCCAGCGAGTTGGCGTAAGGCATAGCCACGAATTCGCACTTGCCGGTGTCGGCCAGCTTCTTCAGCAGGTCGATGAATTCAGGCACAAACTGCTCGAATTGCTCCAGGGCCACGCCCGTGAGCGCGATTGAGCAGCGGAATTTGCCCTTGCTGTCCTCAATCATCTTCAGCAGCGTCTTGGCAGCCGGTATGTAGCTGCGCTCGGCGATGCGCGATATGATGTCCTCGTTGAGGAAATCGTCGTAGTAGTAGTGGTCGTTGCCGATGTCGAAGAAGGTGTAGCGTTTTAGGCGCATCGGCTGATGTATTTCGAAGTTGAAGCAGATTGCTTTCATTTTATTAATTTTTAATTCTTAATTAATTCTTAATTTTAACTCTCATCGTCCGAGCACCTTGTTGTAGATGTCGATGACTTTCTTTCCGGCCTTGTCCCATGTGATTTGCGCCACCTCGGCCAGGCCGTCCTCGCGCAGCGTCTCATACATGGCGGGGTACGACACGATCGAGTTGATGGCGTCGGCCATCGCGTCGATGTCCCAGTAGTCGGTCTTGATCACGTTGTTAAGGATTTCGGCGCAGCCGCTCTGCTTCGATATGATCGAAGGCACGCCCATCTGCATGGCCTCGAGCGGCGATATGCCGAACGGCTCCGACACCGAGGGCATGATGTACACGTCGCTGGCCTTGAGCATCTCATACACCTGCTTGCCCTTCTGGAAGCCGGGGAAGTGGAAGCGGTCGGCGATGCCGCGCTCGGCGGCGAGGTTAATCATCTTGTCCATCATGTCGCCCGAGCCGGCCATCACAAAGCGCACGTTGTGGTTGTTCTTCAGCACCTTTGCGGCGGCCTCCACGAAATATTCGGGGCCCTTCTGCATGGTGATGCGGCCAAGGAAGGTCACCACCTTCTCCTTGGGCTTGCGCACCTCCACGTTGAGCAGGTCCTCGCTCAGGGGCACCACGGCGTTGTGCACGGTGGTCACCTTGGCCGGGTCGATGCCGTATTTCTCAATCACGGTCTGGCGCGTGAGGTTGCTCACGGTGATTATATGGTCGGCGTTGAGCATGCCGTCGCGCTCGATGGCGAACACCGTGGGGTTGACGTTGCCACGGCTGCGGTCGTAGTCGGTGGCGTGCACGTGTATCACCAGGGGCTTGCCCGTCACCTTCTTGGCGTGTATGCCGGCAGGGTAGGTGAGCCAGTCGTGCGAGTGTATGATGTCGAAGTCGAGCGTGCGCGCCACCACGCCTGCCATGATCGAGTAATTGTTGATTTCCTCGAGCAGGTTGTCGGGGTATCGGCCCGAGAATTCAAGGCATCCCAGGTCGTTGGTGCGCATATAGTTGAAGTCGGCGTATATATGGTCACGCAAGCGGAAATATAGGTCAGGGCTCATCACTTTGCCGATGCGGCTCTCCACGTAGTCGTAGCTGACGTCGCGCCAGCATATGGGCACCTGCGAAGCGCCTATGATGTGAGCGAAAGAGCGATCCTCATCGCCCCAGGGCTTGGGGATCACAAATGTGATGTCCATGTCGCCGCATTCCCACATGCCCTTGGTGAGGCCGTAGCTGGCCGTGCCAAGTCCGCCTAAGATATGAGGGGGGAATTCCCACCCGAACATTAATGCTTTCATTGTGTTTGTGAGGGTGCTGTGAGATTATTTTTGATCTTGTGTAAGGCGTTTAAGGGTGCGCAGGGCGCGCAGCACTTCGGCCACGTTGGTGGCGTGCGACACGGCGCCGCGTCCCACGTAGGGCGGGTTGCCGTCGTAGAGCTGCGAGAGCGAGCCTATGCAGCCGTTGGTCATCTCATCCTCGAATCCGATGAGCATGCGGTCGATGTAGCTGGCCCCGGCCATGCCGAACACGCGAATGTACGCGTCGGCGTAGAATCCGAAGAGCCAGGGGCGAGCCGGGCCCTGGTGAAGCGCCAGTTCGCGCTCCTCGGGCGAACCCACGTACGACGGGCGGTAGCCGTAGCTCTTGGGCGACAGCGTGCGCAGGCCCTTGGGCGTGAGCAGCTCGCGTGTCACCACGTCGAGCACGCCCTTGCGCTGGCGGCGGTCGAGCGGCGAGTAGTCAAGGCCTATGGCCACTGCCATGTTGGGGCGCACCTGCGGGTCGGCGTATGTGCCGTCCACGTAGTCGTAGAGGTAGCCGTAGTCGTTGAGGAAGGTGTGCACGAATGGCTCCTTCATCTTTTCGGCGGCCTCTGCCCAGCGCTTGGCGTTGTCGGCCTGTGCCTCGTCGCCCTGGGCGAGCTTCGATGCAAACATCAGCGCGTTGTACCACAGCGCGTTGAATTCCACCAGGTAGCCGGTGCGCGGTATCACGGGGCGGCCGTTGAGCTGCGAGTTCATCCACGACACGGGGGTTGTTGAGCCCAGGGTGGCCAGCAGACCGTTGTCGGCGTCGACGCGCAGATTGGGGTGCCCGTTGTCGAGTATGTAGTTGACGATTTGCTCTATCAGAGGCATGTACATGCGGCGCGTCTCCTCCTCGCCGTATGTCTTGGCGTATTGCTGAAGCGCCCACATGCACCACAGCGGTATGTCGGGCAGGTCGATGCCGTGTATGCGCTGCGACAGCTTGCCTGTCTTCATGAATTCCTTCAGCGCGTCGCTGGCGGTGGCCATGATGTCCTCGTAGTCCTTGCGGTGGTCGATGGCCAGCGTCAGGCCCGGCAAAGCCATCATGGTGTTGCGCGCAAGGATTGTGCCCCAGGGGTAGCCGCTGATTATGAAGTGGCCGTCCTTGTCGGTGAGGTAGAATTGCTTGGCGGCATTCTTCATGCAGTTGAAGAAGCTCGTGCGAGGCGTGCGCGACACTATCTCTTTCTCATACATCTTGTTGAGCGAGCGGGGCGACACGGGGTCAACGCCGGCCGAGAAGATAATCGACTCGCCCTTCTTGATGGGAATCTGGAAGTAGCCGGGCACCCACAGGTCTTCGGTGTAAGGCACGCCGCGCTCCATGTCCTTGATGTATTCGATGTTCTTGTACCAGTTGGGATTGTCCACCCACTCCACTTTGCGCGAGAATTGCATGTAGAGGGTGGGGAAGCCTTGGTAGAGGCAGGTGCCGATGCCGTTGTCAACCGGTATGATGTCGCGGTTGATGGCGTTGTTCTCGATGCACAGCGAGTTGCTCTCCCTGAAGGCCAGGAAGGGGCGGAACTGCAGGGTGGTGGCCGAGTGGGCGTCGACCAAGGTGTAGCGTATCAGCAGGCGGTTTTCCTGCGATATGAATATCTTCTCCTTAGTGAGGATCACGCCGCCTACTCGGTAGGTCATGCGCGGCACGTTCTCGCAGTCGAATTCGCGGATGTATTTGTGTCCGTTGGGGTTGTACACTCCGCCTTGGTAGCGGTGGATGCCTAAGTTGAAGGCGGCTCCGTGCTGGATCACGGTCTCATCAAGCGACGACAGCAGCACATGCGGCTTGTTGCCCATCTCGGGGATGGGTATCACCAGCAGGCCGTGCTGCTTGCGTGTGTTGCAGCCCACCAGAGTGGTGCAGTGGTAGGCGCCTGCAAAGTTGGTGCGCAGCATCTCTTTCGGCAGCGACTGCTCGAGGTTGATGAGTAAGTTCTTATCAAATTTAAGGTAACTCATTGTTATATAACATTTTGTTGAATTTCACGTGAATGTTTCTATGGTATTGGGTAAATGAGGTTTGCCAAAAATACGATAAAAAAAAATCACAAACAAATTTTTAAGCAAAAACTTAGCAATTTGTTGCAATTTTCACAAAAATTACACCAATGCACAATGCATAATGCATAATTCATAATTTGCCACCAAAAAATTCTTAATTAGTTCGTCCAAAATGTAGGGACGTGCCTTTGGCACGTATTGAGCCGACGGTAATTTTTAATTCTTAATTCTCAAAACGCCATCGGCAGGGTGGTCACGCGCCCCGGAAGCACCAACACCAACTCGGTGTGCACCAGCATCGTGCCCGGCGCCTCGGCGCCCGGGGCCGGCCGACCGCTCACCACCACGTATTGGCCCGGCATCAGCAGCAGGCCGTCGGCGAACGTGGTCGACAGCGACGCCCCCAGCTCAAAGGCGAGCGGGCACAGCCGCCCGTCGCGTATCTTCGACACGCTGAAGTCGAGCCCGTACACCGGGTCGGCATTCATCACGCCCGTGTTCTTTATCTTCAGCGTGCCCTTCGTCACGGGCTGATAGCTCGTGTCGGTCATGCGGCCGAAGTCGAGGTAGGCCCAGTTGCCGTCGTAGTTGCGGAATTGCGGCATCGCGTCCATGGGGTTGAGGCGCGCGTCGATGCCCATGGCAAGCGCGCCCGCCACGAAGAACGCGTCGCGCGAAGCCACGTTGGCGTGGCGGCGCGCCATCACGTCGAGCGGCGCGTCGATGCGCTGCCCCGGCGCCCAGCATGTGTCGGGCGTGGCTATGTTGTCGTGCACCCACATGGCCCACGACAGGGGGTTCTGCGCGCACTGGCGGCGCGTGTCAGCGTCGAAGTGTCGCTCAATCGCCTCCTTCACCTCGTCGGTGGCGGCGATCTCCGGCACGGCAGCCGCAGCCGGCAGCTCGTCAGGCACCATAGGCAGCATCTTTATGTCGGCCACGCCTATGCGCGGCGTGTTGTCGAGCACGAGCGTCACGTCGCTGTCCTCGCCCATCGTCACCGGCACCGCCTGGTGCTTCTGGCCCAGGCTCACCCACAGCAGCGCGTCGCCCGAGGGCGCGTCGATGCTGGCGTTGCCGTCGCCGTCGGTGACGCTGCTGCCCACGCAGCGGAATGCCGCCTCGCTGTAGGCGCAAAGGTCCACGCGAGCGCCCGGCACGGGCGCCTCGTTGCCGTCAATCAGGTGCAAACTCAGCGTTTCGGCGCGGCATCCCGCGCCGAAAACGCATGCGAGCAGTATGGCTAATATCCTAAATTTCATCTATTGCTGCGATTGCTGCCGCAAAGTTAGCAAAAATTTCTCAGAGTCCTCAGAGTTCTCAGAGTTCTCAGAGCCTATCGCCAATACTGGCTATAGGCCGGGATATTCGACGACACATTGTCTTGTTCCAAAGCCACCGACTCTTCCTTGATGAGCCAGCCGAGCCCGGCGTAGAGTTCTTCCATTGACAGGCTCTTGCATTTGTCCTTGAGGGCAGA
Source organism: uncultured Bacteroides sp. (assembly GCA_964582335.1). Taxonomy (GTDB): domain Bacteria; phylum Bacteroidota; class Bacteroidia; order Bacteroidales; family Muribaculaceae; genus CAG-873. The sequence continues at coordinate 7,278 of CAZORI010000032.1, read as the reverse complement.
AATGCTAATTGTTTTTTCTTTCTGAATGATCTGCCATATCGCCGATACGGCATGTCGAAGAGAATCTCTGTTCATGATTATGGTCTTATTTGGTTGATACATTAAATTATAGGCACAATATGCACATGCTATGCCGGGCTATATTGTTAAATTATGTTGATTGGGCTTACGCCCAATCTGAATTATAAACAACCATAGCTCGCTTTTTTCTTTTGTGCCAAAGAAAAAAATTGTACTTTTGGAGAAATTTTACAAATTTTTGACAAATGGACACTAAAGTGATGATTCTGGCCCTTGCGCTCGCCGCCTTCGCGCCCGCTCATGCCTACGAGATGATAGAAGGCGAGCTTGCCGACAGCCGCGTCTACCCCGGCGCCGTGCACCGCTACAGCGTGTCGGTGCCCGACGGCTACGACGCGTCGCAGCCCGCCTGCCTGTACGTGGGCCTCGACGGCCCGCTCTACAACGCCCCGGCGGTGATCGACTCGCTCATCGCCGCCGGCGCAATGCCCATGACCATCGGCGTGTACTTCCAGCCGGGCGTCATCAAGGACGCCGACGGCGAGACGGTGCGCTTCAACCGCAGCAACGAATACGATGCCGTCGACGGCCGCCTCGCGCGCTTCATCGCCGACGAGCTGCTCCCGGCCGCGTCCGGGCTGCACACGTCGCAGGGCCTGCCCGTGCTCATCACCGACGACCCCAACGGCCGCGCCATCTCGGGCGCGAGCTCGGGCGGCATAGGCGCATTCGTGGCGGCATGGCAGCGGCCCGACCTATTCCGCCGCGTCTACACCACCTGCGGCACCTACGTGGCTATGCGCGGCGGCGACCTGCTGCCCGCCTTGGCGCGCAAGACCGAACCGCTGCCCCTGCGCATATTCATGCACGACGGCAGCCGCGACGCGTGGAATCCGCTCTTCGGCCACTGGTACGAGCAGAACCGTCTGCTCGCCTCATCGCTGCAGTTCGCCGGCTACGACCTCGACACGCGCTGGGACGACACCGCCCACTCCATTGCGCCCGGCACGCGCCTCTTCCCCGAGGCTATGGCGTGGCTGTGGCGCGACTATCCGCAACCCATCGCGCCCGGCGCGTCGAGCAACGACTGCCTTGCCGCCGTGCTCGCCTCCGACAGCGGTTGGCGGCGCGTCGAGGGCATCGACGTGGCCCCGGCTCCCACGCGCACGCTCTACCCCAACGGCACATACGCCGTGCGCGCCGTACCCGGCTCGCAGTGGCTCGAGGCCGCCACCGTCGAGGCGGCTCCCCTGAATGAGGCACCCGCCCCCTCGCGCAGCAGCGCCCCCACCGCCGTTACGGGCCCGTGGCAGCGCGCCTACTTGCTGCACGACCTCACCTTTGCCGACCCAGGCGTGGCAGGCCTCGCCTTCGATGCCGACGGCAACCTCTACGCGGCCACCGCCATGGGCATACAGGTGGCCGACCAAAACGGCCGCGTGCGCGCCATCCTGCGCTACCCCGTGGCAGGCGCGCCGGCGGCCTTCGCCTACGCCGGCCACACCCTCTACGTAATGATCGACGGCATCACCTACGCGCGCGACATCGCCCCCGAGGCCGCCGCCTCCGGCCAGCGCATCGTCGTGCCCTCCCAGGGCCCCGCCTGACAGCAATATAAATCTTATAAATCTTATAAATCTTATAAATCTTATGAATCTTATAAATCCTCTGATAAAAAAATTTGCAATCAGATAATTTTTTTTTTGGAATTCTTGCATATAATGTGTAGATTTGCGTGACAAAGCAAATTTCGGCTCAAGCCGAAATTTCATTAAATTATAAACCAACTATCAAAACCAATCCTGACATCAACAAAATCAGCCTCATGCCAATCAATCCGGCCACCCGGCCGCCCCACGCTTTCAGCGCTTAGTTTGTAACAATCCCTAATTACTTCTTATTTATATGAACAAAAAACTAATCTTTGCAGCCTCAATGCTACTGGCTTGCGGTTATCCCGCAGTGACAGGACTCAGTGCACAGGCTCAGACCAATCAGTCGCAGGGCACCGTCTCCGGTCTCCTCACTGACGATTCAGGCGAGCCGCTCGTAGGCGCGCTTGTTGAGAACAAGTCTAACAAAGCTAAGGTTCTTACTGACATTGGTGGCCGTTTCACCATCAAGGCCGCTCCCGGCGATGTGCTTACGTTCTCATCAGTGGGTATGCAGCCCATCGAGAAGAAAGTCACCGGCTCAACCATGAACGTCACGATGAGCTCCAACTCCAACACCCTCGACGAGGTTGTCGTTACCGCTCTCGGCATCAAAAAGGACCGCAAGGCTCTCGGCTACTCTGTGTCGGAAATGAACTCAGCCGAAATTCTTGAGAACAAGAGTCCTAACGTAATCAACGCTATGGCCGGCAAGGTGCCGGGCGTGAACGTTACGCAGTACTCAGGCGCTGCCGGCGCCGGCGCCAACATCACCATCCGTGGTGGCAACTCCACATCGGAAGGCCGTACCAACGAGCCTCTGTTCGTAGTCGACGGCATCATCTACGACAACTCAACCCAAGTGGTCGGCAACTCGGGCACCGATGGTATGACCCGCTCCAACACCACCTACTCCAACCGCGTGATGGACATCAACCCCGAGGATATCGAGTCGATGTCGATCCTCAAGGGCGCTGCCGCTGCTGCCCTTTACGGTAGCCGCGCTGCCGACGGCGTTGTCATCATCAACACCAAGAAAGGCTCCGAAGGCGCAGTAAAGGTAAACGTATCGAGCAAGCTCACCGCTTCTTGGGCCAACAAGCTCCCCGAAGCTCAGGACCAGTTCGGTCGTGGCTACTATGAGAACAACGGCGTGTTTAACGACCTGACCTACCAGTCGTGGGGTAAACAAATCACCAACGAACAAATCTACGACAACATCGGCAACTTCTTCGACACCGGCGTTATCACCGACAACACTGTCAGCGTGGCCGGCGGCAACAAGAACGCCACATTCTTCCTTTCAGCTTCTAACTACAACCAGGGCGGTATCGTGCCTAAGACTGGATATGACAAGTCGACATTCCGCTTCAACGGCGAGCAGAAGATATGGAAATTCACCCTTGGCGCAAATGTTGCTTACTCGATTGCTACAACCAACAAGACCCTTACGTCAGGCGGTCTCTACGGCGGCGGCGGTAGCGGTGCCATGACGAGTACATACAGCTGGCCCCGCACTGAGGACATGAGCCATTATCTCACTGCTGACGGTCAGAAATATCGCCTTTTCGAAGGCGTTTGGGACCTCGCTGACGATAAGGAAAACCCCTACTGGATTGTCAACAAGGACAAAATCCGTGACAAGACAAAGCGCTTCACCGGTTCGCTCAACCTCCAATACGACATCACCGACTACCTAAATATCGTTGGCCGCGTCGGCATAGACGACTACACCACTGATGGTTACAGCTACATCGCTCCCGGTTCGGTTGTTAGCGCCAAATATCAGAACGGCCGCCTTAGCAAGAGCGACTATCGCTACAGCTATGTAAGCACCAACTTCATGGCCAACTTCAACAAGAACTTCGGTGACTACAATGTTGGCGCTCTTGTTGGCTGGACCACTGAGTCGACCAAGCGCATGAACCAGACCCACTGGGGATATGACTTCACCACACCCGGCACAATCAGCTTCAGCAACATCCCCACCGAAACTAAATTCTTCAGCGATGCTACTTCTCGCAAACGTTTGGTTGGCGTATACGGTGAAGTTCGCGCCGATTGGAAAAACACCATCTTCCTGAGCGCAACTGCTCGTAACGACTGGTCTTCAACTCTTCCCAAGGAAAATCGCTCCTACTTCTATCCTTCGGTAAGCGGTTCGGTTGTGTTCACACAATTCCTGCAGGATCGTGGCTTGATGGGTCATGACATCCTTACCTTTGGTAAGATTCGCGCTTCTTGGGCAAAGGTCGGTAAGGATGCCAATGCATATTCTACCCTTACTTATGTAAACGATCCCTACGTTCTTGGCAACGGTTCGTTCACCGGCGTATCCAACTCATGGACGAGCGGTAATATGAATCTGGTGCCTGAAATCCAGCGATCGTGGGAAGTTGGTGCCGAATTGAAGTTCTTCAACGGTCGCCTCGGTCTCGACTATACCTACTACCACAGCGAGACTGAAAACCAGATTGCCGTGCCGCGTCTGTCGAATGCTTCCGGCTACATCTTCACCGCCATCAACTCTGGCAGCGTTATCAACGATGGTATGGAGCTTGCAATCACCGGCATTCCTGTACAAACCAAGGACTTCAGCTGGGAAATCACGCTCAACACTTCGTTCAACAAGGGTCGCCTCGGCGATTTCCTCGAAGGCGTTGACTTCTTCTATCCTACCGATGCTCAGTTCGGTACAATCCGCGCTGCTTCTATCCCCAAGACAGACGATGCCACAAAGGATGCTTACAAGAAGAACTACTTCCTCGGTATCACCGGTTATGAGTACTACACCGACGATGCTACAGGTCTTCCCCTCGTTAATCCCGCTACTGGTCTCTATTACGTTAACACCAACAATAATATTCTTGGCAACCGTGAGCCCAAGCTTATCGGCGGTCTTACCAACACCTTTACTTATAAGGGCTTCACCCTCGGCTTTATGCTCGACTTCCGCATCGGCGGCATGGTTTACAACGGTACGGGCTATTACATGGCTACCCTCGGTATGAACCCCATCACCACGGCTAACAATCGTCAGAGCGTAACCGTCAACGGCATTAATATGGATACCGGCGAGGCTTACACGCAGACCTACGAAGCTGGTAAGACATATGAAATCGGCGGCACAACCTACTCGGGCGAAGCAATGATCCAGAACTACTGGAGCAACTACGCATCCAACTCGCACAACTTCCTGCAGAACGTCAACTGGCTGAAGATGCGCTACATAAGCCTCACCTACGACTTCACTCGCTTGCTGAAGAGCCGCAAGGTGATCAAGAACCTCTCGGCCACTGCAACTGGCAGCAACCTCTTCACCATCACCAACTACAAGGGCATGGATCCCGAGGTTTCGACAGCAGGCGGTACAGGTGGTTCGGGCTCAACCGGCATCGACTACTGCTCAGTGCCCGCTACCTCAAGCTTCACATTCGGTGTAAACATCACTTTCTAAAAAATTCTGAAGTATGAAATTAAACAAATATATAGTGCTCGGCGGCTTGGCCGCAATGAGCCTAACCTCATGCTCCGACTGGCTTGACATCAATGTCGATCCCGATCAGCCAAGCAACGAGAGCATCTTGGTGGAAAACCGCTTGCCCTGGATACTGAAGCAGTATACATATCCTGCTGGTTGCGCCAACACTCGTACATTCGCTACTTGCGGTGGCTTTTACTCCACCAACGGCAACATGAACAGTGCTTCTGTTACTTGGGGCGGTCCTACTGGCTTGACCACAACCCCGTATCAGACATGGTTCGTGGGCACCGCTTCTAACATCCCCGACCTGTACAATAAAGCAGAGGCAGAAGGCGCCTACCACTACATGGCCGCAGCAGATGTGGTTCATGCTCTTGGCTTTATGCTGATGCTCGACCTCTATGGTGAAATGCCATACGCTGAGGCACTCTCCAGCAACCCGGCTCCTAAATATTCCAATGGCAAGGAAATCTGGGAGGGATGCTTGGCTAAGCTCGACGAGGCTATAGAGCTCTTCAGCAGAGATCAGGAATCGGGCGCAACCCCTCTGTCATCCGGTGACCTTTGGAACGGTGGCGACGTGCAGAAATGGATCAAGCTTTGCTATGGCCTGAAAGCACGCTGGCTCCTCCGCGTGTCCAAGAATTCTGACTACTATGACCCGGATGCCATCCTTGATGCAATTGCAAAAGGTCCGCAAAGCAACAGCGACAACACATACCAGCTTTGCTATGATGTGAAAGGTGACCAAACCGACTTCTTGATTGGTGACCCCAACCAAACAAACGGCAACTGGAACACCGCTGCCTATGGCAAGACCCAATGGACTTCGAAGTATTACCTCGACCTTCTCACCAACCTTCGCGGTGCAGGTGTTGAAGACCCCCGCGTTGACAAGATTATTCCCTCGTCGATGACCAACATTGTGCTCGATTCGTCGGGCAAGGTGCTTAGCTACGACTGGCGTCGCTCAAAGGGTGTTGACCTCTACGGTGATGCTGAGCGTCTTGTTAATGGTGGCGCAACTTCAATCACTGTGCAAACATTTGCTACCGATACTGTAACAATCAAGTATTCTATCGAAGATGCAACTGCTCGTGCCAACTTCCTGGCAGATGTTAAAGATGCAAGCAAGGGCAACGGATATGAAGAGGTTTCTTCAATAAATGGTCTTAAAGGTCGCCAGGTGGCTGTAAATGGTGATATTGTTGCGGTTTGCTATCCCGCTGGCGCATGGTATGTGAACAACGCTAACTATATCAGAGCAGGTGACACGATTTATGTCAACCTGAATGCTGGCTCGCAGAACACAAACAATGGCTCATGGGGCATGCCTGCAAAAGATGTAACATATCACTCAAACGAACAGGCTGCCGCAGTTGCAGGTGCTGTTTCCGGCACGAGTAGCTTCCAGATCTATCCGGTATCTGACTTCCTGGTTTGCTCATATCATGAAATGTGCTTCATCAAGGCTGAGGTGCTGATGCGCCAAGGACAAACTGGTGCTGCTCTCACTGCATATCAGGATGGCATTAAGGCTAACATCGACTGGATGCAAGCCAAACTTTCAGCATGGGCAGCTGAAGGCTATGACAATCCAAGCATGACTCCTATGGATGAAGCTCAAATCTCCACCTACATGACCAGTGGTGCCGTGGCTCAAAGCGCAAGCGAGCTCACAATGCAAGACATCATGCTGCAGAAGTACATCGCTATGGGTTGGAGCCAAGAGACTTGGGTCGACATGCGTCGCTTCAACTACTCGGCTGGCAACATCGGTAGCTTTGGCGTGGTTTACCCCGACTATGGTCGCACAAAGCTCTTCGCTGGCGCTGCATATCTGCGCGGCACATCGCCCACAGATGTTGACTACTTCTATCGTCGCTGGCGTTTGCCCGCTACCCTCGAGTTGAGCTACAACACAACCAACGCTCTTGAAATGAATGCTAACGCATTGCAAGACTGGGTATGGGGCATCCCCGTATGGTGGGACTGCGCTTCCGACGCCGAATACGAAGCCGGCCTGAAGTAACCCCCCAACCCCCTAAAGGGGGCTTCCGGCGAACATCGAGTAGGAGGTAAACACTAATCGTAGGTGCTTATCTCCTACTTTCGTGTTTA
>CAZORI010000031.1:0-22282 GCA_964582335.1 uncultured Bacteroides sp. | reverse complement strand
GTATCAGCCCAATGAAGCAGATGAACATCCGCCCGTGCTTGGATGACTCTGTCCAACAGCGTGTGCGGTCTTGGTTGAGCGGGCCTTTCTGAAGCTGGAAACATTTATGTTTATTATACTTCTTCCTCCTTAGATAGAATTTCTACTAACTCATACTTTTCAGAACAACCATCTGCTGGAGGATTTTCTAATTCGGTAATTTTGACTTTCAATCGATACTTATATCCTTCTACATATTCAAATCCTTCAATTTTACTTGTGCCTATATATAAGACCTCATTGGTTCCCAATATAGAGCATTCCATTACTTGCACAGAGTCTTCAGGATTTCCTGGAGGTCTAACGCCAACCCAAACCAAATGGGGAGCAACTTCCATATCAACGACCCTTATATTAGCATCATCATTACTACAACTAAATAGCAATGATAAAAAGCCAATGCTTATCAACAACAGGTAACGCATTCCTATTTTGACATTATTCATACTATATTAACATCACAAAGACATGCTCATGCCGAGCCATCCGGATGACATGTATAAAACAAAAAATATCCGCCTATGGTTTAAGCCAAGGGCGGATATAATTCTTAGATGTGGAGAGTGGCTATCACTCTGCTGCGGGAGCCTCGGCGGCTGCATCCTCGGCGGGAGCAGCTGCTGCGGCGGCTGCAGCGGCAGCCTCAGCCTTCTTCTTGGCCACGGCCTCAGCCTTAGCATGGTTCTTGGCCTGCTCAGCCTCGAAGCGTGCCTTAGCCTCTTCTTGCTTTGCGCTTGCCATGGTAGCCTTTTGCTTGTCGATCTTGGTCTGACGAGCGTTCTGCCAAGCCTCGAAACGCTTTTGTGCTTCAGCCTCGTCGAATGCGCCCTTCTTCACGCCGCCCTGAAGGTGCTTCATCAGGAGCACGCCTTCGTGCGACAGGATAGCGCGTACGGTGTCGGTGGGTTGTGCACCTACGTTAACCCAATACAAAGCCCGCTCGAAATTGAGAGTAACTGTAGCAGGATTAGTGTTCGGATTATAAGAACCTATCCTTTCAATAAATCTACCATCTCGTGGTGCCCTGCTATCGGCGATAACAATAGGATAGAACGCATAGTTCTTGCGACCATGACGTTGCAGTCTAATTTTTGTTGCCATCTAACTTTGGAGTTAATAAATTGGTTTTGTAAAGAGTTTGTTGTTCTAAAAACTGTGCAAAGTTAGCATTTTATTTTCACACTACAATGACATGGCGCGCGTTTTTTTAAGATTATTTCGCCGGAGTGGCCGTAACTTGCTGCAGCACGCGGTCGCACTTGTCGACTTCGTATTTCAGTATCGGCTTTTTCACCTCCACATCATCCCAATACACATTGGGCGACGACTTGAGGTAGGAAGTGATAATCTGAGTGTATCTCTGCAGCACAGCCGTCTTCAGCGAATCAACCTGCGGCTCTTGCATACCCGTAAGCGCGTCTGACTGCAAGACCACCGCATCGGGGTCAACATTCACTTGCAGCGTGGACATGTCGTAAGTGATGGCCACTTCGTCGTCTTCCCTATCCACATATTGCCACGTGCCCTGCACAGATGCTGTGCCTGCAACATTCAATTGGTAAGGCGACACCAACTCGCCCTCAGGCTTAGTGGCCTCATAAAATTCAAAATCATATGCAGCGCTGGTTGAGCCGTCGCGCGAAAACGAGTAATTTACGGTCACATTCGACGTTGCTGCCTGCGGCACTGCATCCTTGAGCGTGCCCTGCCATTGCCCTACGATGTCGGGGCGATTGTCACACGATGCAAGGCCGAGCATCACAAGGCCGGCCGCGATAATTGAGATTGTTTTCATCATCGTACAATATAAGAATTTTTTTATTACAACAATTGTCATAGCCCTATAGTTCCCTTTTCGCAGCGGGCATAGCATCTGAGCATACTAATTGAGCATCAGCAAGCCTTGCCTGAAATACTCCGACTCGTAGTCCTGGCGGCGAATCACCTCACCATTCCACACCACAATATCAATGTCGACAGGCACAATGCCCTGCTCCTTGTGCTCCGGGAGGCGTCCAAGCACGCGCTCCACCTCTTTTGTAGCAGCAAGTGCTTGGTCGTAATCCATACCTATTTTTGCCACTACAATCTGGTTGAGGTAGCCCGACGATGATGGATACACATCGGTGCACGATATGGGGCTCAATCCCTCATTTATAAGAGCGAGGAGGGCGCGCCTAATCATGTCGCGACCGGCGGCTACGTTTGAGCCTAAACAGAGGGTGAGCCTATAGTCTTTTTCGCACATAAGAGTATCAGTCTACGTCCTTCAATGAGAGCGATATGCGATTGCGGTGCAAATCCACTCCTATCACGCGCACTCGCACGCGCTGGTTCACCTTTACTATCGATTGCGGATCTGTGACTCGTCGATTTGCCATCTGCGACACATGCACGAGGCCATTGTCGTGCAGCCCTATGTTGACAAACGCGCCGAAAGCCGTCACATTCGTCACCACGCCGTTGAGCGTCATGCCCTCGTGAAGGTCCTCAATCGACGTTACATTCGGGTCGAATTCCAACGCTTCCTCCGGCTCGCGGGGGTCACGGCCCGGACGTCGCAGCTCGGCCAAGATATCTTGCAGCGTGGGCAAGCCCACCTTGTCGGTGACATACTGCTGAGGATCGATCTTTGATATCAACTCTTCGTTGCGTATCAGTTGCGACACCTCCACGCCAAGGCCCGAAGCCATCTTCTCTACTATCGCATAGCTTTCGGGATGCACCGCTGAATTGTCGAGCGGATTGGATGCTCCGGGAATGCGCAAGAAGCCGGCCGACTGCTCGTAGGCCTTCTCGCCCATGCGAGGCACCTTAAGCAGCTGGCGCCGCGACGAGAAATCGCCATTTGCGGCGCGGTATTGTACAATATTGCCAGCCAATGCAGGACCGATGCCTGATATGTAAGAAAGCAACCTTGGCGATGCCGTGTTCACGTTCACGCCCACTTGGTTGACGCAGCTCATCACCGTATAGTCGAGCGAGTCCTTCAGCGCGCCTTGGTCAACATCGTGCTGGTACTGCCCCACCCCTATCGATTTAGGGTCGATTTTCACCAACTCCGACAGAGGGTCGATGAGCCTGCGTCCTATCGACACTGCTCCGCGCACCGTGACATCATGGTCGGGAAACTCTTCTCGAGCGATGTCGGAAGCCGAATACACCGATGCGCCGCTTTCGCTCACCACCACTATCTGCACCTCACGCGGAAAATGCACTACGCGCAAAAACTGCTCAGTCTCGCGGCTGGCAGTGCCATTGCCAAGAGCTATGGCGTCAATCTCGTATTTGCCCACGAGCGACGCTACTTTCAGCGCCGACGTGGTGCGCTCGCGCTGCGGGTATATCACGTCGTTGCACAGCAGATTCCCTTGTTTGTCGAGGCACACTACCTTGCATCCTGTGCGGAATCCCGGGTCAATGCCCATAACAGCCTTGTCGCTAAGCGGTGCGCCCATAAGCAACTGCCTCAGATTGTCGGCGAAAAGTGAGATTGCCTCAGTGTCGGCCTTCGTTTTCCACACAGCCGATATTTCGTTGGTTATCGAGGGCAGAAGCAATCGCTTATATCCGTCCTCGATTGCTCGGCGTATGATTGCAGCCACCTCGTCGGTTGCCGACGGCTTGATCCATTTGCCGCATATATACCTTAGTGCATCATCATCGTTGATGCTTATGTCGAGCCTAAGCGCACCCTCGCGTTCACCACGCTTCAGTGCAAGATACTGATGCGACCCGCACCGGCTGGCCGGCCGCGAAAATCCATCGTAGAACGCATAATTCTGCGCGGCCTCTTCCTTGCCGCGAGGTATGCGCGCCGAAATCACGGCCTGACGCTCAATCTTGTTGCGCAGCCAATTGCGCACTCTGGTGTCTTCGCTCACCCACTCGGCTATTATGTCGCTTGCGCCGGCTATAGCCTGGTCAGCATCCTTGATGTCGCCCTTCACAAACCGTGCCGCCACGCCTTTTGCATCACGGCAATTCTGCGCCATCACAATCTTGGCCAGAGGCTCCAATCCCTGCTCACGAGCTATGGCAGCCTTCGTGCGCCGCTTTGGCTTGAAGGGCAGGTACAAGTCCTCGAGCGTAGCCGAGTCAGTGGCGCTTTCGAGCTTTGCACGCAATTCCGGCGTCATATTGCCCGATTTTTCTATGGAATCTATAATGTACTCCTGGCGCTTGCGCAGCTCAGTGAGTTTCCCGTTGAGCACCTCAATGTCGCGGATGTCCACTTCATTGAGCGAACCAGTGCACTCCTTGCGGTAGCGGCTTATGAACGGTATCGTGCAACCCTCCTCAAGCAATGCGAGCACCGACTCGACATTGCGCTGGTTGAGGTTGAGCGTTTTGGCTATAAGTGATGGTATATCAATCATTTCAATGCCTTGTGAGAGTGAACATTGTGATTTCGGGAGTAGCGCCTATGCGAGCTGGAAAGCCCACTGTGCCGGCGCCAATATTCACATACAGCTTCTTGCCGGCATTGTCCTCGTACATTCCTCCCCACGTGGGATATCGGAATACGGCAGGCGACCACCCGAATGCCTCAATCTGCATGGCATGGGTGTGGCCCGACAGGGTGAGGTCGATGTTGTTGGCTGAGTTATCGGCTATATCGCTGTCCCAGTGGGCGGGATTATGGCTGAGGAGCACCTTTACATTGCCATCACCGGCATTAGCACATGCCTTTTGCAAATCGCCGTAGGTGTGGAAGGGAGGGTCGCCCACATTCTCTACGCCAATAAGGGCGATTGAGTCGTTGCCCTTGCGCAGCCACGCCGTGCTGTTGTTGAGCATGTGCCAGCCTATGCTATCTTGCAGCGATTTGAGTTCCGCCTCGTTGGCGAGTCGATCGGCATGGCTTGGCCAGTTATAATAGTCGCCATAGTCATGGTTGCCCATGATTGAGTATACGCCCATCGGCGCTTTCAGTCGCGAGAGGACGGGCAAGAAGGGAAATATCTCCTCAGTGCGGCGGTTGACGATGTCGCCGGTGAATACCACCACATCAGGGATCATTTCATTGATTTGGTCCACCAATTTCGACACGAAAGATGTGTCGTTGCCGAATGTGCCCACATGCAAGTCGCTGATTTGCGCAATGCGAAGCCCATCGAAACTTCTCGGCAGACGCTCAATCGCAACGGTCTGCTCCACAACCTGCGTCTGGAAGCGGTTGTACACAGCTCCCCACCACATGACGAAGAATACGACGAAGCCAAGTCCAAAGCCAAACCTTGACATCCACACCCATCTGCGCCCTCGCCACAGATTAGGCAGGCGCGACAGCACATCGGTAATTATCCACAGCAATTTAGGTATGTAGATGGTGAGATAGCCGTAAAGAAGCCACATCACCGCAGCCAGCGAGCCATCGCCTCCAACCTTCTTGGGCAGGCATATGACCACCACCATGGCAAGATTGAAAATAACGGCTGTGACAGCCTGCAATCGGCGCCATACTCTCGTGCGGAAGTAACTATACAGAGCGCAATAGATGTACACATCCATCAGCACATCCACGCATAGCAATATCAATGCCGGCAAAAGGGGAAATCGCATGTCGTAGTTAATTTATTAGTGTGCGTCAGCGACTGCCAACTTGTTCTTCAGAGGATTAGCATACATGGTGAGCATCATGCGCTTCATGTATTCCTTCTCCTCGGCCTTCACGTCGCTGACATCCACCTTGGCAAGCTGCGCTTCGATGTATGCGTCGAATTCGTTGAGATTCTTGGCTGTGTACTTGTCGGCGAATTGCATGCCTTCGTGCAGTTGGTCGTAAGCGATGTAATTGCACGGATATATCTCGTATCCGGCATGAATTTCGTTGTCAATCAGCCGGCATGCCTCGCGTATCACATCAAGGCGCGCCTCCGACTGGAATGCCGACAAGCGCTCGTTGATGCATGTGCCGATGCGGAACATCACGCGACCCTTATATTTGAGAATGCCTGTCTCCATGCTGAACAGGTCGTCGCGCTGGCTCTTTTTGTAGTTGGGGTCGCGTTTCTTCAGCAAGAATTCCCGGGCCTTGAGATAGTCGTTGGGATCGTATTCATACGAAATCGACACGGGACAGAGGTTGATATTCAGAAGGTTCTCCTTCACGCTGCCGTTGCCTGCCAGCGCCAGCATCTTCACCAGGCTCTCCTGAGTCATGTCGTTGGAATCCTTGGCTCGGCCTTCACGCTGGGCTATCCACACCGATTCGTGGAGGCTGTTGATTGTATAGTGTATGTAGGCCGACAGCTGGCGAGCAGCCTCAAGTGCCTGCACCATCTTCACATCGCGCTTCACGATGAAGCTGCGGTTGAGCTTCACGAGTTCGGAAATCCAGTCGTAAATGAGCAAGTTGCTGCCTATGGCCACTTGCGTTATAGGCATGTTTGACCTTATGAAGCAAAGGTTCAGGAAAGACGCATCGAGCACTATGTCGCGATGGTTGGTTATGAAAGTATAGCTCCTATCCTTTTCACATTTCTCAAGGCCGTCGATTGATATTCCGTCGGTAGTGCGCTCTTCGAGGCGCTCAAGGAATTTCCCCATCACGAAACGCTGGAAATTATCCTGGGTGTCCACTTGCGTAAGGCTCTTCACAAACTCATCGTAGTCAATCCCGGGCATGATGTACTTCACCGCGTGCTCAAAACCGGGCTCAGCGGCCAAATGCTCCACTTTATCCTTGAATTGCAGGTCGTTGTAGGGAGCTATGTCCTTGAATTCTTCAGGTATTGGTGATATCCTTGGTAAGGTTGACATTTTCAAAATATTGTTTTGAACTTCAAAGTTACAATATAAATTTAAATAAACCTAAAAAGATACTCACATTTTCATTCATTTACACTTTTTTTAAACTTTTTTGATGCATCAAGCCCATCATAGGAGGCTGCCTATCTGGTACACCGCGAACGCTATGAGCCATGCCATCACTGTATTGTACACTACGCTGAATGCGCCGTAGCCCCAATGGTGCGTCTCTTTCACTATAGCTGTTACTGTGGCTATGCATGGGCAATACAGCAGAATGAATATCATGAAACTCAACGCGCTAATCGCCGTGAAGTCGGGCTTGCCGGTAGCGGGGTTGACGGCTTGAAGGCGCGCGCCAAGCTTTGTGTCGGCCACAGTCTCGTCGTTGGCATAAAGCACGCCAAGCGTCGACACCACTATTTCCTTGGCTGGCACGCCCGCCAATGCCGCCACAGATGCGCGCCAATGGAAACCAAGAGGCTCCATCACCGGATTGATGAATTTGCCGGCTGTCTCAAGGTAGGAGTCTTGCTCAGTGATTTGCTCGTCGGCATTATCTGCCGGAGCGGCCTCGGAGTCATAGAGGGGAAAATAGTTGAGCGCCCACACTATGATGCTTGCCACAAGAATAATGCCTCCCATTTTTCGCAGATATTGCTCGCCCTTTGCCCAAGTGTGACGCATCGACGCCTTGAACGTGGGTATGCGATAGGGCGGCAGCTCCATCACAAAAGGTGTCTCGTCCTTTTTAAAATAGAACCTGCGCAGCATCCTTGCAGTGAGCATTGCTATCAATATGCCCGCAATGTAGAGCGATATGAACACCACAGTGGGGTGCTGAGGGAAGAACGTGCCTATCATTAGCACATAGATGGGCAAGCGCGCCGAGCACGACATGAATGGATTGATCATGATGGTGATCAGTCGGCTCGACCGGCTTTCAATTGACCGCGATGCCATGATGGCAGGAACATTGCATCCAAAGCCCATCACGAGCGGGATGAACGATTTTCCGTGCAGCCCTATTCTGTGCATTACCTTATCCATTATGAAGGCTGCCCTGGCCATATAGCCTGAATCCTCCATGAACGATATGCAGAAATAGAGGATGAGTATGTTGGGCAGGAACACAATCACGCCGCCTACGCCCCCAATCACTCCGTCGGCTATCATGTCTTTGAGCACGCCGTCGGGCATCCACTTGTTCACCAAGTCGCTTAGCCATCCCACAGCATCGTCGATCCAATCCATCGGGTACTGTCCTATCGAGAACGTTGCCCAAAAGATGAAGAACATTATGGCGAAAAAGATTGGGAAGCCAAACAACTTGTTGGTGACGAAGGCATCGATGATGCGCGTTGTCGACATGGAATCGGCCTCGGGCGACTTGTACGTCTCTGCAAGCGCTCCGTCGATGAATCCGTATTTCCCGGCCGCAATCTCCGACTGCAGGTCCTCGCCCGTGTGTCTTTCATCGTATTTTTGCGCCAAATCTTGGCTCAATGCAAGTATCTGCTGGCCGTCGGGAGCCTTCTCCACAGTCTTGCGGCTTTCCTCGTCGCCTTCAAGCAATTTAATGGCAAGGTAGCGCGGCGACACATGCTGAGCCACGCCTCCGTTGGCCTTGATGGCATCGACAAGCTCGCGCACCATCTGCTCAATCTCTGGGCCAAGGTGCACGTGTATGTGCCTTACGTCTTCATGCTCGCCCTCGTACACTTGCATCACAGCGTCAAACAAGTCGGAGATTCCCTCACCTGTCCTGGCCACGATGGGCACCATAGGCACGCCCAGCATCTTGCCCAGTGCGTCGTAGTCGAGCTCTGCGCGGCTTGCCCGCAACTCGTCGTACATGTTCAGGGCTATCACCATGCTGCAATCCATGTCGATAAGCTCGGTGGCCAAATATAGGTTGCGCTCAAGATTCGACGAGTCAACCACATTTATGATTACATCAGGCGTCTTGTCTTGCAAGTATTTGCGCACAAAGAGCTCTTCTGGCGAATATGAGGTGAGCGAATATGTGCCCGGGAGGTCGATGATGTTGAATCGGTAGCCCTTATAATAGAAATGCCCCGTCTTGGAGTCGACGGTGACGCCGCTGTAATTTCCCACATGCTCCTTAGCGCCAGAGGCAACATTGAATAGCGATGTCTTGCCGCAATTGGGGTTGCCAATCAGAGCCACGTTAATCACGCTGCTTGTGCGCTTCGTTTCCTTTTCCACAGTTTCTTTGGAGCGTCGCGCATCCTGGTCCGGGGTCGTCTTCTCCTCGATAGCCGCCACCTCTATCATGTTGGCTTCGCTACGGCGCAGCGACACTTCATACCCCATTATTGAGTATTTTATAGGATCGTTGAGCGGGGCTTGCAGAAGCACTTTCACCGTGCGTCCTTTTACAAAGCCCATCTCCATCACGCGCTTGCGAAAAGCGCCATGACCTAATATCTTAATTATTATGGCGTCACGGCCCGTAGGCATTCCCGACAATCTCATTCCACGTGTCTGTTTTATTGCGTTTCAATTTGCAAATATCACAAATATTCCCGTGCCGCACAATACTCAGAAATGGTGATGTCAGCGCTATGCGCTTGCACAGCATGCGCACCGGAATATGTCAGCGCTTCCTTTCCTTAATCTTTGCCTGCAAGTAATCGCCAAGCCATAGGCCGAAGAGGATGAGAAATAGCCCCAGGACACCCATCTTCGTGATCGGCTCGCCGAGTATGATGGCCGAGGAAATAAGAGTGACGATTGCCTGGAAATAAAGCATGTTGTTGGTGCGCACTGCCCCAATCTTCTCCACGGATATCGCCCAGAGGAAATAGCTGATGATCGACGCGCCTATGGCAAGGAATATGAGATTGCTTAGCACTATGGGGTTGGACAGCACTGCCATCGGTGAAGTTACGCTCGATTGCAGCAGCAAGAAGGGCAATGCCGTGATTATGCCATAGAAAAACGATTTGCGAGTGATAAACATAGGGCTGTATACTACATTGAGCCGCTTGAGTATCAGCGAATACAACGCCCAGCATACTGCGCTGCCCAAGGCCAGCATGTCGCCTATGGGATTGCCTTGGCTGGAGTTGCCCTCCGAGCCCATGCTGTTGAATATCACGCACACTACGCCGCAAAAAGCCACAAGCGAACCCACAATCACTCCGAAGCCGGGACGATCGCTCTTGTACAGCAAGCCCATTATGAGAATAGTGACAAGCGGCGATGTGGCAGTGAGCAGCGACACATTGGAGGCAAGCGTAAGCTCAAGCGACATGTTCTCTGTGATGAAATATATCGAACCTCCGCACAAGCCAAGAAGCACAAAGAGCAATTCGTCGTGCCAATTGTTTGATTTCCATCGCTTGTGTGTAAGAAATACCATCACAATGTATGCGATGACAAATCGATATATGTATGATTCGGTAGGCGTGAGTCCTCCGTCCACCATGATTATCTTGGTAGAAACAAACGACAAGCCCCAAAAAATCACAGGGATGATGCCTGCCAAATATGACATCATGTAGGCAAGCGCCCCACTTTTTGCCACATTAGGTGTATTCATGGTTGATTCTGTTATTACGGCGCAAATTTACAAAAAAATTTGCATACAAAAAAATTTGTGCAACAAGCGCCTCAACCCTAATTTTTTTTTGACTACCCAAATTTTCGATGCAATTCTTCGAAGCGCTTCATCGTGTCGGCTCCAAACTTCTGCAGAGACCTCCTCACCCTATCGAGCGACTTCTCTTGCATGTCGCCGCTCTTTGAGTAGAATTTGTCGGCGTAGCATATCAGCTGCTCCAAAAGGGTCTCCGGCAAAAAATCTACCGATGGCAATGGCAAGCCCTGCGCTACAATCTCATCGGCAGTCAGCCCGGCTCCAGTGTGCCGCTCTGCCACGCGCGCTGCCCATTCGGGCATCCCCTCGGCTCGCAACAACTGCGCGCCCAAGATGCCGTGCTTGATGTAAGGCTCAGTGCCTGTGCAATATATGCCGGGGGCATTGGTGAACACGATGCCTATGTCGTGGAGCATCGCAGCGCCCACTATCTGCTCTCGGTCGATGTCAAGATTTTTGTCTCGTGCAATCGCCAGAGCCTTGTCGCGCACCTGGCCAGAATGACGAATCAGGATTTCCGAAAGCGGAGATCCTGATTCGTAGTATTTGCTTATGATTTGGTCGTAGGGTATCATTCCACTATGGTTATCCATCCGTGCACGTCGGGCTCGTCGCCGTTCTGTATGCCCACCAAGCGATTATATAGCGCGGTGGTCACGGGGCCTGGCTTACCGTCCTTGGCGATGATGTATTTCTTGCCGGTGTCGAGGTCGTCGATTTCTCCAACTGGCGAAGCCACTGCGGCGGTGCCGCAGGCGGCAGCCTCGGTGATGTCGCTCAGCTCGTCAACAGTAATGTGCCTTGCCTCCACCTCTATGCCCATGTCTTTGGCCAGCTGCTGCAGGCTCTTATTGGTGATTGACGGCAGGATTGAGTTGCTTGCCGGAGTAATGTATTTGCCGTCCTTGATAGCATAGAAGTTGGCCGGTCCGCATTCGTCGAGATATTTCTTTTCCTTCGGGTCGAGATACAGGACAGCCGAGTAACCAAGCTCGTGTGCCTTTTCGCCTGCCTCGAGCGAAGCTGCGTAGTTGCCTCCCACCTTCCAGCGGCCTGTGCCTTGTGGAGCGACGCGGTCAAACTCGCGCATGATGCATATGTTTGTCGGATTGAAGCCGGTTTTGAAGTAGGGGCCTACGGGAGTAACGAATATAATCAGGGTGTACTCCTTAGCAGGCTTTACGCCCACTTGGGCAGTGATACCTACCTCGACGGGACGGATGTAAAGCGAAGCGCCTGAGCCATATGGCGGCACAAAGCGCTCATTGAGCTTAACCACCTTTTTCACCATCTCGCAGAAAAGCTCTACCGGGGGCTGCGCCATAAGCAACCCCTTGGCCGATTCGCGTATGCGCTTCGCATTCTCGTCGAGGCGGAATATGCGCACCTTGCCATCCTTGCCGCGAAATGCCTTCAGCCCTTCGAATATCTCCTGGCCATAGTGCAGTCCGGTGGCCGATATGTGCATGTTGACGTATTCCGATTGCGAAACCTCAATTTCGCTCCACTTGCCGTCGCGATACGTACATCTCACGTTGTAGTCAGTGGGCATGTAGCCAAACGAAAGGTTGGCCCAATCAATCTCTGTGTTCATTATCGTAATTGTTTAATATTTGTCATATAATCAGCATTGCGTCGCCGTATACCCCAAAGCGGTAGCCTTCCTCCACAGCGCGCTTGTAAGCACGCATCACAAGGTCGTAACCGCCGAAGGCTGCCACCATCATGAGCATTGTCGACATGGGCTGGTGGAAATTGCTAATCAACGATGTGGGCACGGTGAAATCGTAAGGCGGAAAGATGAATTTGTTGGACCATCCCTCGAAAGTCTTCATGTGGCCGCCCATGCTTGTGGCGCTCTCAATGCCACGGAGCACCGACGTGCCCACGGCGCACACCTGGTGGTCGTAGTCCTTCGCGGCGTTCACCATGTTCACGAGCTTCTCGCCAACGATTATTTGCTCTGAGTCGAGACGATGCTTGGTGAGGTCCTCAACATCGATTTCGCGGATATTGCCAAGGCCGCTGTGCACTGTGAGGAAGCCCTGGTTCACTCCGCGTATCTCAAGGCGCTTCAGCAGCTCGCGCGTGAAGTGCAAGCCAGCTGCCGGAGCCATAACTGCGCCTTCGTTCTCGGCGTAAATGGTCTGGTAGTATTCTGCGTCGGTGGGCGTGGCGTCACGCTTTATGTATTCGGGCAGAGGAGTGCGTCCCATCGAATACAAGGCACTCTTGAACTCGTCGTGAGGCCCGTCGTAGAGGAAACGCAGCGTGCGTCCGCGCGAGGTGGTGTTGTCAATTACCTCGGCCACCATCGATTCGTCATCGCCAAAATACAATTTGTTGCCAATCCTTATTTTGCGGGCTGGCTCCACCAATACATCCCACAGTTTGTTCGCCTCATTAAGCTCGCGGAGCAAGAAAACTTCTATGCGCGCACCTGTCTTTTCTTTGTTGCCAAAGAGTCGAGCCGGAAAAACCTTGGTGTCGTTGAACACCATCACGTCGCCATCGCCAAAGAACCCAAGCAAGTTCTTGAATATCATGTCCTCAATGTCGCCGGTCTTGCGGTGAACTACCATCAAGCGGCACTCATCGCGCTGCTGCGTAGGCTCCTGAGCTATCAGCTCTTCGGGCAGTTTGAATTTGAATTGCGATAATTTCATTGCTCTGAATGTTTTATATCGTTGTTTGATGTGTACCACTCCGGGTACTCTATTTCTACTGTTTTTATCATATTGGCGGCATCTTCCACGCTCATGCACCGCTCGATGCTCACGTCGCCCACCCTTGTGCGCCGCAGAGCCGTGAGGTGCGCTCCCGATCCCAGCGCCTCGCCTATGTCGCGAGCGAGGGCGCGAATGTAGGTGCCTTTGCTGCACACCACGCGGATGGTAATGCTGTCGGGAGCATAGTCCAACAGCTCTATCTGGTCGATGACGAGAGTCTTTGGCTTTAGCTTTACTTCGATGCCTCGGCGCGCCGACTTATATGCGCGATGTCCATCGACCTTGCATGCCGAGAATGCCGGAGGCACTTGCTGTATCGTGCCCACGAAGCGGGAAAGCACGCTCTCAACCAGCTCGCGGGTGATGTGCTCAGTGGGATAAGTGGCGTCTACCTTCGTCTCGAGGTCGAACGACGGCGTTGTCGCTCCCAGCGACAGCGTAGCCACATACTCTTTCACGCCAAGCTGCAGCTCGTCGATGCGCTTAGTAGTTCGCCCGGTGCACACTATCATCACGCCCGTGGCCAAGGGGTCGAGCGTGCCGGCATGGCCCACTTTGAACTTGCGGATGCCGGTGCGGCGCACCAATTCGCTGCGCAGCCTCTTCACGGCATCGAACGATGTCCAGCCAAGTGGCTTGTCGATACATAATATTTCTCCTTCGAGGAAATTCATCAGCCGAATATGATGCAAATCAATCCCACTATCAAGCAATATAGCGAGAACCACACGAGTTTGCCTTTCTTCACAAGATTGAGCATCCACTTGCACGATAGGCATCCAACCACAAAGGCTGCTATGAAACCCACTACGATGGGCAAGAAGCCAACTGTCGACGGGGCTGCATCGGCAGCCGGCATGAGCATGTCCTTAATGTCGAGAAGGCCTTCTCCCAATATGGGGATGATCACCATGAAAAACGAAAATTGTGCCACCTTCTCGCGCTTGTCGCCGATGAGTATGCCGGTGGCTATCGTTGTGCCCGACCGACTTAGGCCCGGAAGCACTGCCACAGCCTGGGAGCAACCTATTACCAAGGCATCGCCCCAAGTGATGTCGCGAGGCTGGTATTTCTTGGCTGTAAGTGGACTCGTGCGAAAGAAATGCGAAAACGCCAGCAAAGCGGCGGTAACGAGCAGGCATATGCCCACCACCACGAGCTTGCCGCCGAAGAACGGCTCAATATAGTCCTTGAAACAGAATCCAACAATTGCCACCGGAATGCACGAAACTATTATCTTTAGCACGTAACGCGTATTGTCGTCGTTGCGAAGCGTGAAGAATGAGCGGCAGAGCGGCAGGAATTCCTTCCAAAGCACCACTATTGTGCTTAGCACTGTGGCCACATGAAGCATCAGGTCAAACTCCAAGCTCTCTGTGCCGTCGAGCTGCAATCCAAGCATCTTGTTCATAATTTCAAGATGTCCCGAGGAGCTGATCGGCAGATATTCAGCCAATCCTTGCACTATGCCCAAAATCAGGGCTTCAATTACGTCCATCTCAGTTAAAACGTTTTGTATGCTTATTTCGATTTTGGCTTCACTATTATCGCTGCTCCCATGAGCACAAAGCCTAAAAAACTGAGCATCGGGCCAATAACAATGCGGCGCGTGCTGAATATGTCTTCATTGAAAGCCTCAACCGAAGAGCTTGAGCCGGCAATCATGATGAATCCTATCACTATAAGCAATCCGGCTGCAATCATAAGCATGAAATTGTTGTGAAGGAGTGGCATCGAGCTTTTTGCCTCGTGTATTATGGCTTGCTTATTGCTCGTCGTGGTGCCTTTTTTTGAATTACTCTGCATTTCTATATCTAATGTTTTATGATTCCTATTGTTACGTTACGCTTCATATAAGTTGTTTTCCGACAAATGCAAGTATCTGTTGGTGGCGCAGTAAGCGGCTATGCCGCATATCGCCATGCCAAGGCCCAGCAAGCAGGCGCACACAGCCAAGGTCTGTCCCAATGGCAATTCAAAATACATGTTGATGTCGAGAGTGGCTACGTAAGCCTGAGCGCCCACAAGCATCAGCGACGCAATCACAGCCGCAATCACGCCCTGCCATATCCCGGCATTGACGAATGGGCGACGTATGAATGCCGACGTGGCACCGACGAGCTGCATTGTGCGTATCACGAAGCGACGGCCATACACCGACACGCTTACTGTGTTGTATATCAGCACGAGCGAAATAACAAGAAGCACGGCGGCGATTAGCGCCAAGCCCATGGTTACACGCTCGGTGGCCTTGTTGACGGCCGCCACGGTATCTACCTGCGATATTACGTCGTCGACGCTGTTGCGGAGGCTCAGATGCCCCACTATCTGCACGATGCTGTCGGCTTGGGCATATGCCGGACGCAGATTCACTACGTATTCAGCATTGTAGGGGTTCTCGCCAAGCAAGGCAAGCGTCTCTTCGTTCTGGTCCATCTCTTGCTCGAGCACTTGCTGCGCCGACAGATACTGCAGCGACGCAGTGAACGGGGCAGCCTTGAGCTCTGCGCCAAGCGTGTTAACGTCGTCGGGCTCGGCCAGCCTGTCTACCTTCACTATTACGCTTACATCCGACAATATCGAATTGGTCACCCTATTTGTGACGATGCCCAAGGTGACAAGCAAGCCCACTATAAAAAGCACCAGCGAGACGCTTATTATAGAAGTGATGCGTGAGCCCAAAGTGGATATTTTTGCTTTTCTCTTCTTTATCATATTGGTACCGAACGTCGTGACATACCACGCTGAGCATAGCAATATGCTCAGCAGCGCATAACATCCCTAATTTCTCGCAAAGATACTATGATTTCGCCCCGAAACCAAATTATTCACCTTAAAATATCATAAAACAGCCTCTGATGATTATAACACAAAAAAATCAGCCTGACTTGGGAGCAACCACTCCACATCCTACGACTCGCAAGTCATAGCCATATACGCAGGCCGAAACGACGTTCCGCTTATATATGCCGACTATTACTATCTGGAAGGGCCTATGCGCAAACGCGACGTCAACAAATGCATCAGTCAGGCGCGTTAACATTTGTTGCATATAAAGCCCACCATTTTAAGAAATCTTAAACATACACTAATTGACGGCATCGTGGAAATTTGTGTAATTTTTCCACAAATACATCTTTTTTCACACAAACCAACTTTTATGAAGCACTTCCTTACCAGAGCAATCGCTATTGCGCTTATCGCGCTCACAGCATGCTCGCAAAACAAGTACAAGGTGATTGTGCCTGTCGACCTCGACGAGGGCACTGTTGTCTACCTTAACAACTATGACACTGGCGAACCCATCGACAGCGCTGTTGTCGCTGACCATTCTGTGGTTTTCACAGGCCCAATCGACGAGCCATACGTGGCTACGCTACGATCAGCCCAAGGCAAGCGTCTCGGCACATTCATCCTCGAGGAAGGCTCTTACGCCATCAACGACTCCACTCGCCGCGCTGTGGGCTCCATGCTCAACGACCAGTACAACTCAATCAACGACGACCTACAGGCAATTGCCAACAACTACCAGGCAGCCCAAAGCGAGGAGGAGAAAGAAGCCATATACACCCAATATAACGACTACATGCGCAAAGCCGCCGACGAGCATATGGATTCGCCCATTGGCTACCTGATGTTCATCAACATGGCCTCCTCTCTTGAGCCCGACGAGGTGATGGAATACGCCAACAAAAACCCCGACCTCAAAAACTATCAGCGCGTGCAAAAGCTCATCGACGGAGCTGAGAAGAAGATTGCCACAAGCGAGGGCAAGCCTTTCGTCGACTTCGAAATCGACTACAACGGCAAAATCGAGAAGCTAAGCGACTACGTTGGCAACGGCCAATATTGCTTGGTTGACTTCTGGGCAAGCTGGTGTGGTCCGTGCCGCCGCGAAATCCCGGTAATCAAAGAAATCTACGACAAGTGGGGCGACAAAGGCCTCGTGGTGCTTGGCGTGGCTGTATGGGACGAACCTGCCGACACCGAGAAGGCTATCGCTGAGCTCGGCATCAACTGGCCCGTAATCCTCAATGCACAAAGCATTCCCACCGACGCTTACGGCATTCCCGGCATTCCCTGCATCATACTGTTCGGTCCCGACGGCATTATCGTTAGCCGCGACGCTCGCGGCGACGAGCTCAAGGCTGTTGTCGACAAGGCCATGGAATCAGTGGCAAAATAATCGCCTACCGGCATAAAACGCATCGAGGGAGAATCCGCATGGGTTCTCCCTCAATTGTTCTTTAGGCCTTTCATTGTGTGCGTTCCCGCACGTTTACATTGTGCTTGTTGAAAATCTTGCGTGCATTGGCGCTGAAGGTGGCAGCATGTCCCTTCCACTGCGACCTGCAGCTGTCGGGGTCAACCAGCCGGAAATTGTGTCCGCAGCCGCCAGGCTCCACGAAAACTAATCGGCAAGAGGCCGAGTCCACCCGGGCCACCCCGGCCCTGTCGCGGCTTACGTGCACCTTTAGCATAGCGCCACCTCGCGTATCGGGCCTCTTCATGTCGCTTATGAAATTGCCCAGCGAATACACCAGCAACTGCTTTCTGCCGACTGAGTCTTCACGCATCTCCATCGGCTGTATCACATGGGGATGACCGCCAATCACCATGTCGGCGCCCTCTCCTATCAGGAAATCAGCCAGACGCTTCTGTGTGGCGTTGGGCAGAAGCACGTATTCATCGCCCCAGTGCACAGCAGCGCACACAAGCTCGGCGCCAGCCTCTCGGGCCTTGCGCATGTCGCTTGCCATCTTATTCTTGTCGATATAGTCCACCACCACCTCACCTTGCACCGGTATGCCGTTGGTGCCATAAGTGTAGTCGAGGAATGCGATGCTGATGCCGTTTACGTTGCGAATCAGCGGTAGCACCGAGTCGCGCTCAGCCACATTGTGGTATGTGCCCACATGGTCGATGCCTTTTTGGTCGAGCACTTCTATCGTTCTCCTCAATCCGCGGTCGCGGCGGTCGAGCGTATGGTTGTTGGCTGTGAGCAACATGTCAAAGCCTGCGCCCTTCAACTCGTCGGCATAGCTGTCAGGCGCGTTGAAGCATGGGTAACCCGTGAAATTGCTGCTTCCGAGCGGGGTCTCCAGATTCGCAACAGCATAGTCGGCATTCGAGATGTAGTCGGCAAAATTGTCGAAATAGCCTCTGAAATCATACGACCCGTCGGCTTGGCGCGCAGCATCTATCTGGCCTTTGTGCATCATGGCATCGCCGGCAAATACCAGCGTGGCCGATGTCGGCTCGCTCTGGGCAAGCATCGCCACAAGATGTGCAACCAACGTGTATGTGAGAGCGCTTACCAAAATGTCAGATTTGATGCTCCTTGTACGCCTGCAGCGTGTTCTTCATCAAAGAACATATGGTCATAGGCCCCACGCCTCCCGGCACCGGTGTGATATAAGAGGCCTTCGGGGCTACAGTGGCGAAATCTACGTCGCCACAAAGCCGATATCCCGATTTGCGCGTGGAATCGGGCACGCGAGTTGTGCCCACGTCGATCACTACCACGCCTTCCTTCACCATATCGCCCTTCACGAAGCCGGGCACGCCAAGGGCGGCCACTATGATGTCGGCTGTGCGCGTAATCGATGGTATGTCGGGCGTGGCGCTGTGGCAAACAGTCACGGTGCAGTTGCCAGGCGCGCTTTTGCGCATCAGCAGCTCAGCCATGGGACGCCCTACAATGTTGCTGCGGCCAAGCACCACGGCATGCTTGCCCTTAGTGTCGATGTTGTAGCGTTCGAGCAAAGTGATTATGCCGGCCGGAGTGGCCGACACGAAGCATGGCAAGCCTATTGCCATGCGCCCGACGTTTTCGGGATGGAAGCCGTCTACGTCCTTGTCAGGGCGAATCGACTCAATCACCTTCTGCTCTGATATGTGGCGAGGGAGCGGAAGTTGCACAATGAAACCATCAATCGACACGTCTTCATTGAGCGACTGCACCTTTGCAAGCAATTCATCCTCTGTGACATCGTCTTCAAATCGGATTAAGGTGGAGTCGAAGCCGCATTCGCCGCAGCTCTTCACCTTGTTGGCCACATATGTCTCGCTGCCGCCGTCATGACCCACCAATATGGCGGCTAAGTGGGGGCGTCGCTTGCCCGAGGCTGCCAAAGCCTCAACTTCTGCGGCGATTTCCGCTTTAATCTCTGTAGCGACCTTCTTACCGTCAATCAATTCCATCGTTATCGGCGTTGTCCTTTCATTTGACGCATCATCTTCATCGGATTCTTCACCGACGATGCCATTTGCATCATCTTGCGCGTCTCGGCGAATTGCTTGATTAGTCGGTTCACCTCCTGAAGGGTCGTACCCGAGCCTTTGGCTATGCGCTGCGAGCGCGTGCCGCGTATCACATCGGGATGCGCACGCTCGTAGGGCGTCATGGAGTATATTATGGCTTCGATGCTCTTGAAGGCATCATTGTCGATGTCGACGTCCTTTATGGCTTTGCCCACGCCAGGTATCATTGAAGCAAGGTCCTTGATATTGCCCATCTTCTTGATTTGCTGTATCTGCTGCAAGAAATCGTCGAATGTGAACTGGTTTTTGCGCAGTTTGCGCTCCAGCTCTTTGGCTTGCTTCTCGTCGTATTCCTTCATGGCGAGCTCGGCAAGGGTCTTCACGTCGCCCATGCCGAGGATGCGCTCTGCCATTCGGTCGGGGTGGAACACGTCGATTCCGTCGAGAGTCTCGCCCGTGCCTATAAACTTGATTGGCTTAGTCACCACAGTGCGTATAGAGATGGCTGCGCCTCCTCGCGTGTCGCCATCGAGCTTGGTGAGCACAACGCCGTTGAAGTCGAGTCGGTCATTGAAGGCCTTGGCTGTGTTCACGGCATCCTGTCCGGTCATTGCATCCACCACGAAGAGCACTTCGTCGGGATTAATCGCCTTCTTAATGCGCTCAATCTCGTTCATCATCTCCTCGTCTACGGCGAGGCGTCCTGCAGTATCGACAATCACTAAGTCGTTGTGGTTTTCCTTGGCGTATTTAATGGCATTCTGAGCTATCTGCACAGGATTCTTGTTTCCCTCCTCGGCGTACACCGGCACGTCAATCGACTTTGCGAGAGTCTGCAGTTGCTCGATGGCTGCGGGGCGGTAAACGTCGCAAGCAACCAGGAGCGGGCGCATGCCGCGCTCGCTTTTAAGCTTCTTGGCTAATTTGCCTGAAAATGTTGTCTTGCCCGAACCCTGCAATCCCGACATAAGTATCACAGCCGGCTTCCCTTTCAGATTTAGAGGCTCGGCTTGAGCGCCCATCAACGCAGTGAGCTCGTCATAAACGATCTTCACCATCAATTCATTGGGCTTCAAGGCTGTGAGCACGTTTTGGCCCAAAGCCTTCTGCTTTACTGTGTCGACGAATGTCTTTGCCACCTTGTAGTTGACGTCGGCCTCTATCAGTGCGCGACGCACGTCCTTGAGAGTCTCAGCAACGTTGATTTCTGTGATTTTGCCCTGGCCCTTCAGGATTTTAAAACTGCGTTCAAGGCGTTCGGAAAGATTTTCAAACATTTGGTCAGATTATTTTATTAGTGGTGGTGTCTGGAAAAATTATCTTTGGGGTGAAAGAGCGTGCCTCTTCCATCGTCATCGACGCATAGCTCATGATAATCACGATGTCGCCTATCTGCACAAGGCGTGCAGCAGCCCCGTTGAGGCATATCACGCCCGAGCCGCGCTCGCCGGCAATGACGTATGTGTCGAAGCGCGCGCCGTTGTTGTTGTTGACAATATACACGCGCTCACCGGGGATGATGTCGACAGCGTCGATCAAGTCCTGGTCGATTGTGATGCTGCCGATATAGTCGAGACGTGCCTCCGTCACCGACACACAGTGTATCTTTGATTTTAATACTTCTATTGTCATCGTCTGTCGTACTTTATGTTGTCAATGAGTCGCACATCGCCGCAATACACAGTGATGCATCCTTGCGGAGCGGCGCTTTGGCTCCAATCTGATATTGGCTGCATGGTTTTGCCGTCAACAATCTCGTAGTATTCCACCTGCATGTGTGGCATGGCGTTGATTTCATCCACTACGTATCGCTTAGTCTGCTCCACTGTGTGGGCCTTCGCCCAGTCGACCGAGCTTGCAAGCGTCTTATATATAAAAGGTGCAATGTCGCGCTGCTCGGGCGTGAGGCGCACGTTGCGGCTGCTCATGGCCAAGCCGTCGTCGTGGCGCTTGATCGGGCATGACACTATGTCGATATCGAAATGCTCAAGTTCCACCATGCGGCGTATCACGGCAATTTGCTGGAAATCCTTCTCTCCGAAATATGCGCGCGTGGGCTGTGTCATTTCAAATAGCTTGCTCACCACTTGTGCCACTCCGTTGAAGTGGCCGGGTCGCATGGGGCCTTCCATCACCTGGGCCACCTCACCCAAATCAAACACTCTTGTGTCAGGCTCGGGATACATCTCACCGACGCTGGGCACGAATGCGAAGTCGACTCCCGCTTGCTCAAGCAGCTTGCAGTCGGCCTCTTCAGTGCGGGGGTAGGTAGCCAGATCTTCGCTATTGTTGAATTGGGTAGGATTCACGAAAACGCTCACCACTACCACATCATTCTCTTTTCTTGCCTTGTCAACCAACGACAAGTGTCCGGCGTGGAGAGCTCCCATAGTGGGCACCAAGCCTATGCTTTTGCCAGTCGTGCGTGCATTTGCCAAAGCCTCACGCAAATCTTTTACTGTGCGTATTATTTCCATTATTGATGTGATTAAATTTAATCGTGTGCAAAATTACTCATATTTAATTTAAATCTCAAACATAAAATGGCATTTTTGTTTGTCGGGACGAGCGGGCGCAATCCGCACCGTCGCATAATCACAATTAATTTGTAATCGATATGTAATATTCGACGCTGTTATTGTGATTTTTTTATGTTTTTTACTCATAAAAGTAAATTGTTTTAAATTTTATCCTTATATTTGCAGTGTAAAACAAAAAGTCATATGGGGACATATCATTCTTACCGATGCTTTTACTCCTGCTATTTTTAATTTCAAGTCCGTTTGGAATTATATAGTCTATCGCTTTTATTTTTACGAACACTTCAATGCCAAGGCAAGTCGCACCCTGGCATGGAATTTCTCTATATACT
>CAZORI010000030.1:0-23956 GCA_964582335.1 uncultured Bacteroides sp. | reverse complement strand
CGGCATGGGTGGCCCCGGCGGCGGTCCCGGCATGGGTGGCCCTGGCGGCAATGGCGCTCCGCGCATGGACGGCAATACCCCTCCCAAGGACAACGACAAGAACTTCGACCCTGAGAAGATGGAGAAAACCATGAAGAAGGCCGAGGAGAAGCTCGACAAGTCAATCAAGAAAGTTTTCAAGAAAAGCCCCGAGAAATACGCTCGTTGGCAAGAATTACGCGACGAACAACTAAAAATGCTCCGTCCCGAGCCGCCTCGCGCTCCGGAAAAAGCGAGTAACTAATTTCAACATGAGAATACACAGTACAGCAAACACAATTCTGGCATGCGCAGTGGCTATGGCCATGACATGCTGCGACAAATACGATAACACCGGTAACGAATGGGGAATGCCTAACAACTCTATTACGCCCGGCGGTGGCGGCATAGGCGGTGGCGGCTTTGGCGGCGGCATGGGCAACGGCTCGGCATCTGATGACGGCGACAAGCTCGGCATCGACAACACCATCAAGGGCTGGGACGGCACTAAGGCCTCCGACTCGTCGAAAGATGCCGTAGGCAGCGACAACGACATCTACCACGAAGCCAACTCGTGGACAAATAAGGTTACCGTCACTTTTAGCGGCAGCTCGGCTCAGGTGACGACATCCGACAGCAAGATTCTTACCAACGTAAGCAATGGCTATGTGGCCATCGACATGCTCACCAATTCTGTGTCGGGCGTGGAAATCGAGCTCAAAGGCTCGTCGACCGACGGCGGCGTGAAGATTTACGGCGAAAAGAAGTTCAAGCTTACGCTCAACGACCTTTCGCTGAAGTCGACCAAAGGCCCGGCCATCAACAGCCAGTGCAAGAAGAGAGTGTTCCTGCACGTTGCCGACGGCACCAGCAACACCATTGAGGACGCTGCTACATACACCGACGACCCCTACTACCTGGACGCAACCCAGTCGGAGGACCGCAAGGGCTGCTTCTTCAGCGAGGGCAACGTGATAATGAGCGGCACCGGCGTGCTGCAGGTCACCGGCAACTATAAGCATGCATTCTGCACCGACAATTCATTCATCATGCGCCCTGGCGCCAGCCTCGTTATCAACGGAGCTGCTAAGAACGGCCTGCATGTGAAGGGCAACGATGACATCGGCGTGAAAATCATGGGCGGCTACATCTACGCCAACGTGAGCGGAAGCGCCGGAAAGGCCATCAAGTGCGACCTCGACGTGGAGATTCTAGGCGGCACGCTCGACCTGAATACCTCGGGCAACGCCGTCTACGACTCTGATGACAAGGACACATCGTCGGCATCCGGAATCAAAACCGACGGCTCGATCATAATCAGCGGCGGCGAAATAAGTGCCAAGAGCACCGGCAGCGGCGGCAAGGGCCTCAGCGCCGACACCGACATCAATGTGTCGGGCGGCGAAATCACCATTGCCACCAACGGCAGCAAATACACTTATTCGCAGGAGCTTACGTCTTCGCCAAAGGGCATTAGAGCCGATGGCAACATCACCATCAGCGGAGGCGCCATCAAGATTGCCGCCACCGGACGCAACGACGGCGCTGAAGGCATGGAGAGCAAGGCCACAATGACGATTTCGGGCGGCGACGTGCAAGTGTACGCCTACGACGATGCCATCAACGCAGCCACTGCCCTCAACATCACAGGCGGCTACGTATATGCATATGCAATCAACAACGATGGCATCGACTCCAACGGCTCGTTCACCATCAGCGGCGGCACAGTGATAGGCGCAGGCACATCGGCTCCTGAGAGCGGCATCGACTGCGACAATTCCAGCCGCTTCCTAATCAACGGCGGCGACGTGCTTGCTATAGGCGGCACGCTGCAAGCATCGCCTTCGTCATCGAGTGGATCATACTGCGCAGTGTGCAGCAGCGCGTCGGTGAAGAAGGGCGCTGCGCTTAAGGTGCTGGATTCATCATCAAAAACTATGGTTACATTCACAATGCCGCGCACCATCAGCGGTGGCACCATGCTCATAAGCTCATCGTCGCTGAAGGCAAGCAACACCTACACTGTCACAGCCGACGGAACCACCCTCTGCAGCTTCACCACCTCGTCGAAGATAGTATCAGCCAAATAAACAGTTAATAGTGAATAACTAAAAACTAAAAACTTATCCATAAAAATGAAGAGCGGCTAAATTTAGCCGCTCTTCATTTTTATGCCGCTATCTTCTCTATCGCATCGGAGTAGTAGGTCCAGATGCGGTCCACGTAATCCACCGTCTCGCGTCCGCGCGAATAGCCGTGCTTCACCACCGGGTCGCGGTAGTACGTCTCAGGGCCGCATAGAAGTACCTGCTTCTTGAATGAGTTGACTGCGGGCACATTGCTTGCCAGCAACAGGGCCTCCCCTTCGTCGACCATCAATATGGCCTCCTCGATGGAATTGGCTATAAGCCAATTTACATGGGAATAATGCTCCTGAGCCAACTCTTCCATCATGTCGTAGTCGTAGCCCATGGTGGTGTCCTTGTATTGAAAATAAGATGCCGGCCCGTACAAGGTGACTACGTTCATCGTGTCGGGCAGGTCATAGCCATCGTCAGAATGTGAGCCTTTGCCGTCGCATCCTGTCACACAAAAAGCTGAAACGCTAATGGCTGCAACTAATGCAGGCAGCCAATACATGCCAATTTTGCTCTTCACGATCAAAAAAATTATAGGCTGTTATTTAAAACGTGTTATCGTCACATACTATATTAACTTATGCGGGGTGAATTGTTCGCGAGAGCAAGTGTGTCCGAAAGTTGAGCAGAAGGCGCATCCGTACACAAAATGTCCGATATCGGACACACTATACAAACGTAACGTTATGTTTATCAATGATATATGATTTTGGCACGATAAATGCGACTATATGGGTAAAGACTATTTTTGTTATGGACAAAGAATTATCGAAAAAAGAGAAACAGCGATTGAAGTTGCGACGAGCAATGCTCTGGGCAGTGGCTGCGGCTATCATTGCAGCAATGGTGGTAGGCGCGCGAGTCTTCGCGGCCAAAAGCGTCAAAGAAAAGGATTTGCTTTTTTCAAAGGCGGAGGTAGGCACGCTGCACACCTCAGTTAGCGCCAACGGCAAGGTGGCTCCGGCGTTTGAGGAGATAATCACATCGCCAATCGGCAGCCGCATTTTGGAGGTATACAGCAAGGCCGGCGACACGGTGGCGGCAGGTATGCCCATTTTGAAGCTCGATTTGCTCAACGCCGAGACAGAGCTCAACCAGCTGCGCGACCAGATAAGCATAAAGCGATACGAGCAGCAACAGCAAAGCATCAACAACGAAACGCAGTTTGCTGACTTGGAAATGCGCCTGCAGGTGAAGGAGATGTCGGTGAACCGCCTGCTGGCCGACTGGAACAACGAGAAGCGACTCGACAGCATAGGCTCAGGCACGGGCGACCGCGTGCGTGAAGCCGAATTGGCATACAACACAGGCGTGCTCGAGCTGAAGCAATTGCGCCAACAACTCGACAACCAACGCCGACTCACCGAGGCCGACACACGCGTGAAGGACCTGGACATGAACATTGCCGAAAAGAATCTTGCACAGATGCAGCGCAAATTCAACGACGCTCAGATATGCTCGCCGCGCAATGCCACGCTTACGTTTGTCGTTGACCAGATTGGCCAAAAGATTGGCGAAGGCGAGAAAATCGCAGTGATTTCCGACCTCTCGCATTTCAAAATCGACGGCGAAATTTCCGATGCCATGGCCGACCGCATCTCTGTGGGCGCTCCGGCGGTGGCGCGCATAGGAAAGGTCGACCTCGAGGGCACGGTGATGAATGTGACGCCGCTATCGCAAAACGGCGTGTTTGAATTCTCGATGAAGCTCAACGAGGACAATCATCCGCGTCTGCGCCCGGGACTTCGCGCCGAGGTGTACGTGATGCAGGATGTGCGCGACGATGTGGTGCTGATTCGCAATGCTTCGATCTATCGCGGCCCCGGCGACTACACTCTTTTCGTGCGCGAAGGCGACAAGCTCGTGCGCCGCGAGGTGAAACTTGGCGGATGC
Source organism: uncultured Bacteroides sp. (assembly GCA_964582335.1). Classification (GTDB taxonomy): domain Bacteria; phylum Bacteroidota; class Bacteroidia; order Bacteroidales; family Muribaculaceae; genus CAG-873. The sequence goes on along the minus strand of CAZORI010000030.1, from coordinate 19,907 downwards.
AATTACGACTACATCGAAGTGGTGTCGGGCATCAAGCCCGGCGAAGAAGTGGTGATCACCGACATTAGCGAATACCACAACTATGCTTCGGTAAAACTTAGATAAAACAAAAACCAGTCAACTATATAAGCATGTTAAAATCACTTAAGAAAACGTGGAACGAGGCCAAGAAAGAGCCCGTGTTCACATTGCTCTACATCTTTGGCGTGGCTTTCGCCATAGCCTTCGTGATGATATACGCCATATTCTATTATGTGCGCGCTGCGCCAATTTACCCTGAATACAGCCGCTCGAAAACGCTTGTCTTAGAGAGGGTGCAACTACGCGGAGACGGGTCGATGACGGCTGGGTGGTGTAGCGGATGGTTCGGGCAAAACTATCTTGCACACCTTGATGGCGTAGAAATGATTGTGGCAGCCGGTCCCAGAAATTACTACGCGCAGTCGACAGCAACCTCCGATGAGGTAAGCATACGCGCCCTTAACGTCAGCCCAAATTTCTTCACTCTTTTCCCATACAAGTTTTTGCAAGGACGTCCATTCGATGAGACTCTCACGAGTTCCGACCAGAAAGTGGCTATAATCACTGACGAGTTGGCTCGGTATGCCTTCGGCACGGTCGACAACGCCGTGGGCAAGGAAATTACGATAGGTTCAGAGCCCAAGACTGTGGTGGGCGTAGTGCGGCAAGCAAGCCCAATTGCGCACGATGCCTATGCCCAGGCCTTCTTACCAAACACGATGGAGGCTTCAAAATATGCCGACTCGGAATTGATGAAGGCATTAGGCTACGATAAGCTATACATAGTGAAGAAGGATGGTTATGGCACCGACGATGTGCAGAAGCAACTCGATGATGTTGCGTCAAGAATGCTGCGCGCCGATACGATTGGCAATCCTGGCCATAAATACGACACTTTTGTGGTGGGACCGCTAACCGATGTTTTGCAGAACGCCCTTGGCCCACTGGTGGAGCAGAAGACGTGGAGCAACATCGTAAAGCAGCACTTGTGGGTGCTGATAGTGCTGCTTATAATTCCTGCCATCAACATCAGCGGCATGATTGGAGCCCAGATGGAGCGGAAGTATTCTGAGATTGGCATCCGTCGCAGCTTCGGTGCGACAAAGGGCGCAATCACGCGCCAAGTGCTCCTTGAAAATCTCTATCTGACCATAGCCGGCGGCTTGATTGGACTGGTGTGTGCCTGGATATTCATATGTCTTGCGCATGGTTGGCTCTTCGACCTGCTCGAAGAGGGGTATTTCTCGCTTGCCGGAGTGCCTAAGAACGTGAGCGCGGAGATGCTGTTTGCTCCGGCGGTGTTCGTTATCACATTGGTAATCTGCATCGTGCTCAACCTTGTGTCGGCCTACATACCCGTGCGTTGGACATTGCGCAGGCAAGTGGTAAATTACATAAATGACAATAAATAAACTCTTACCATCATGATAAAACTAATTTTCAAGACGCTTTGGGCGCGACGCACACGCAACGCATGGATTATGCTCGAACTCGTCATTGTGACAATTATTATGTGGCTGATGGTGGACCGAGTGGTTGTGAACTCGTATATCCACAGTCGCGACCTCGGCTATGATGAGGATTTGCTCTTCACTGTGGAATTGGACGAATATAAGCCGGCAAACCCTGCGTATGACGAAGCGCAAGGCAACCAGGGGGCGCGCCAAGAGAATATTATGAGAATACTGCAGCGCCTGCGACAAATCCCGGGAGTGGAGGCCGCTACGATTGCAAACTCTTCCATGCGATTCAATGGCAGCGGATTTTCGATAAACGCGCTTGAGGCTGCTGACAGTGTGCATGAGGCGTATGTTACGAAAATCTCTTTTTACCCCGGCACGGACTTCTTCAGCACGTTTGGCGTTAAGAGCCGCGACGGTGTTACGCCCTATGTTGAGCCTGACAATCTTGCGGGGGGAAGCATCATCACTACTACTGCTGCAAAAGCTGTGTTCCCCAACACATCGCCCATTGGTCAGCGCATCTACGACTTCGACGCAACAGAATACGGCGGCTCAACCAATATAATCGCCGACGTGGTTGGCGACGTGATTTGCTTCAGCAACGCAGCAAGGTCGTTGGCGTATTTTGAAAGTTCGCAAATAAATAATTCACCATCCGACTACATCCTTGTGGCTCGCAAAGCCGCTGGCGTCTCCGACAAAGAGATGCTAAGCGCATTGAGAGATGCATTGCCTCAGCTAAAATCGGGAATGGTGTACACGCACAATCCTCAGCCATACTCTTCTATGAGAGACAGTGTTGAGCATGAGCAGCAGGTGTCGATAGGCTTGTCGTATGCCGTGATGGTGTTTTTCATGGTGAATATTTGCTTGGCGCTAATAGCGACGTTCTATGTGCAGATACGCTCGCGCAGCCGTGATGCCGGCATCATGCGCGCTTACGGATTCCGCAAGGGTACGCTTGAACTTATGATGATTGCCGAAGGCTGGATTTTGACCGTGCTGTCGTGGATTATTGGCACAGGCTTATTCTTCATGATAGGCCTGCAAGAGAATTTCACCAACGACAAATTCGTGTCGGCAGCAAACTTATCGCTAAAATTCTTCAAGATTTACAATCCGATGTGGTATGATGACTTGCTAACTCGCTGCGTGGTGTTAGGCAGCATATCACTGCTGATATTGCTGGTGATTGTGACAATAGGCATATGGTTGCCGGCGCGCAAGATTGCCCACGCCAACCCGGTCGATACTATTCGCGATCTTTGAGGTAATTCTTAATTCTTAATTCTTAATTTTCTTCCCATGTCAATCATAAAATTATCTGAAATAAACAAGGTGTACCGCACCGATGAGATTGAGACTCAGGCTCTTGAAAACGTAAATATCGAAATCGCCAAGGGCGAATTCTTGAGCATCATGGGTCCATCGGGCTGCGGCAAATCAACGCTGCTCAACATAATCGGCCTGCTCGACACGCCCACCACAGGCGAAGTGGTGATCAGCGGCAAGAACATGGATGGCCAGACCGACCGCAAACTGGCCGCCTTCCGCAACACCATGCTCGGCTTCGTGTTCCAGAGCTTCCACCTGATCAATTCGCTCAATGTGCTCGACAATGTGGCCATGCCGCTGCTGTATCGCTCGATGAGCGGCAGCGAACGCGCCGCACGCGCCAAGGAGGTGCTTGCCAAGGTGGGCCTAAGCCACCGCCTGCGCCACATGCCCTCGCAATTGTCGGGCGGCCAGTGCCAGCGAGTGGCAATAGCGCGCGCCATTGTGGGCAACCCGGAGATAATACTCGCCGACGAGCCCACCGGCAACCTCGACTCAAAGATGGGCGCCGAGGTGATGGAAATACTGCACCGACTCAACAAAGACGAGAACCGCACCATAGTGATGGTGACGCACAACGAAGACCAGGCGCGCCAGACTGATCGCATCATCCGATTCTTCGATGGCCGTCAGGTGGAATAAAAAATGAGCGATATGCACAGATTCCGGGTTTTTATAGCTGCTATGGCATGCGCGGCGCTTTGCAGCGCGCAAATATCGCGTCCTATTACGCTCGACGAGAGCATAGCGCTTGCGCGAAAGCAAAGCGTCGACGCTGCCGTGGCTCTCAACGAGCTGCGCAGCGCCTACTACACCTATCGCACGTATCGGGCTGAACTGCTACCCGAAATTAGCTTCGATGCCACGCTGCCAAGCTACCGCAAAAGCTACAGTGCATACCAGATGTCGGACGGAGTGTACACGTTTGTGCGCAACAACAATCTGCAGATGACCGGTGAATTATCTGTTAGCCAAAACATATGGCTCACGGGCGGTTCGCTTTCGCTCAACACGTCGCTCGACTTCCTGAAGCAACTCGACCATGAAGGCGACCGCCGCTACATGTCGGTACCGATTGCCTTGACCCTCAATCAACCGCTGTTCGGCACCAACACCATAAAATGGGACCGACGCATCGAGCCGGTGCGCTATGAAGAGTCGCTGCGACAATTCCTCAGCGCGTCGGAGGACGTGGCAATGACGGCGATCAACTATTTCTTCGACCTGCTGCTCGCCAAGGAGAACATGCACATTGCCGAGCAAAACCTCAACAATGCCACAAAACTGTATGCCGTGGCTCAGGCCAAGCGCGAGATGGGACAGATAAGCAAAAATGACGTGCTGCAGCTCGAGCTGAACCAACTCAATGCCCAGAGCGATTTCACGGCAGCGCAGAGCAATTACAAGTCGAGCATGTTCAAGATGCGCGCTTTTCTCGACATCGACGAGCAGATAGAGCTCGACCCGCAGTTGCCCGGCAGCGTGCCCGATGTGCTGATGGATTACAGCAGCGCCATCGAGCGCGCCCACGCCAACAACTATTTCTCGCAGAACATACGCCGCCGCCAGCTCGAAGCGGAATATGCAGTGGCGAAGGCAAAAGGGCAGCTGCGCGAGGTGAACCTGTATGCTCAGGTGGGCTTTACCGGCACGTCGACCAATTTTAGGGACGCATACGACCCTCTGAAGGACAATCAGATAGTGCAGATTGGTTTCTCGATACCCATACTCGACTGGGGCAGGCGGCGCGGCAACGTGAAGGTGGCTGAGAGCAACCGAATGACGGTGGAGAGCCGCCTGCGCAAGGAGCAAATGGATTTCGACCAAGACATTTTCATCCTGGTGGAGCGTTTCAACAACCAGCGCGGGCAGGTGGCCATATCGCAGCGTGCCGACACGATTGCCGCCACACGATACGACACCAACGTGGAGACGTTCATGATAGGCAGGCTGTCGACGCTCGACCTCAACGACTCGCAGGTGAGCAAGGACGAGAGCCGACAAGCCTACATCAACCAACTGTATCTGTATTGGATGTACTACTATCAGCTGCGCAGCCTCACATTGTGGGATTTCGCTGAGAATCGTCCTATCGAGGCCGACATACGCGAGTTGGTAAAGTGAGAAATTATTCCTAAATTTGCGATATGATTCTTATCGTCGACGATGACAACGCCATTAGGATTTCGCTAAGGATGCTGCTTGAGCGAATCGGCTATGAGGTGATGCTTGCCGCTAATGCGCGGCAAGCAATCGATATTCTGCGCAGCCACGAGCCGGAGTTGGCACTCTTCGACATGAATTTTTCGCGTGCCACCAGCGGAGATGAAGGCCTCACCCTCTTGCGCCAGGCCAAGGTGCTGAGGCCCAATATGCCTGTCATACTGATGACGGCGTGGGGCAGCATACCGCTGGCCGTGGAAGGCGTCCAGGCTGGGGCTTTCGACTTCATTACCAAGCCGTGGGACAACGCTCGCCTGCTCGACCGCATTGCCACAGCCATAAAGATTCACTCGAAGCCGTCGGCCGAATCCTCCGGCTTCGACAGGAGGAAAATCATTGGCCGCAGCGCAGCCCTTATGAACGTGCTCGACACCGTGGAGCGCATAGCGCGCACTGATGCCTCGGTGCTGATTATGGGCGAAAACGGCACCGGCAAGGAGCTGATTGCCGAGGCTATTCACATCAACAGCAGGCGCGCCGTTGGCCCGTTTGTCAAGGTGAATCTTGGCGGCATCCCGCAGTCGCTCTTCGAGAGCGAGATGTTCGGCCATAAGCGCGGAGCATTCACCGGCGCGGTGGCCGACCGCATCGGACGATTTGCCGCTGCCGACGGCGGCACTATCTTTCTTGACGAAATAGGCGAGCTCGACATCAACAGCCAGGTGAAGCTGCTGCGCGTGCTGCAGGAGCACACATTCGAAATGCTGGGCGACTCTACCCCACGAACCACCGACGTGAGGGTGATATGCGCCACCAATGCTCCGCTGGCCAGGATGGTGGCCGACCACACGTTCAGAGAGGACTTGTTTTATCGCATCAACCTCATCACCGTCACTCTGCCGCCCCTCAGAGAGCGGCGCGACGACATACCACTGCTCGTCGACCATATAATAGAGAAGCATTGCGCCGACGCCGGCGTCAAGCACAAGCCTACGGTTAAGGCCGAGGTGATGGAGTATCTATCGTCGCTGCCTTTCCCGGGCAATGTGCGCCAACTGAAAAATCTTGTGGAGAGCGCGCTATTGATGGGCGACGGCACCGAACTGAAGCTTGGCGATTTGCAGAGCCGGCTTGCATCCACGCCGGAGGTGTCGGTGCACGCACAGTCGAGCGATTTGGACACACTGATGGCCGACCGCATAGCCAACGCCCTGGCTCAATGCTCGGGCAACGTGTCGCGCGCGGCTGCCCTGTTGGGCATATCGCGCCAGGCTTTGTACCGCAAAATTGAAAAATACGGCATTCGCCTATGAGAAAGCGCTGGTATTTAGGAGTAATGATCGCATTGTTGGTCGTGGCCGGTGCGATATTGTATTTTTATAGGTTAAGCCTTGACGCCGTTGCTTTCTATGCGATTGAGGCCCTGATTTTTGTGTGCTTGACGCTTGTTGCCATATTTTATTACAGTGTGTTCCGCTCGATGCGCACAATCATTGGAGGCATGGACTTGCTGCTCGAGCAGGATTTCACCACTCGGCTTGCGCACGTGGGCCAGGCCGATGCCGACAAGATTGTAGACATGTTCAATTTCATGATTAACTCGCTCAAGGAAGAGCGTCTGAGGGTGCGCGAACAAAGCCATCTGATGGATTTGCTTGTCGACAAGTCGCCTATGGGCGTGATCATGCTCAATGGCATGGACGTAATCTCATCGGCCAATCCTGCTGCCTTGCAGTATCTTGCAGCCACCGATGCGGTGGGATTGCGCACGTCGCAAATCAATAGTCCGCTGGCGGCAGTGCTTGCTGGGCTGAAAAATGGCGAATGCGTGACGGCTACGCTGAGCGACTCTATGATATATCGATGTTCACGGCTAACGTTCATGGACAAAGGATATCAGCACCCTTTCTACATAATCGAGCCCATGACGCGCGAGGTGAGGGAGGCACAGAAGGAATCTTACGGGCGCGTAATCAGGATGCTTTCGCATGAGGTGAACAATTCAATGACGGCAGTAGGGTCGCTGCTAAGCACTATCGCCTACAGCAATACCGATGATGCCACAGTTGAATTGATTGACGTGTGCATGCAGCGGTGCCGCAGCCTGAGCAGCTTCATCACGAGCTACGCCAATGTGGTGAAGATACCGCAGCCAGTGTTCAGCAGAGTGAAAGTTGGCGAATTTGTATCCTCTTCGGCGGTGCTTTTCGAAAGCATATGCGTCGAGCACGGTTGCGCGCTCCACATCGTCATTTCAGACGATTTCAATGTGGATATCGATACCGTGCTCATGGAACAGGCAATAATCAACATTGTGAAGAATGCCGCCGAGTCGATCGACAGCACAGCTCATAAGAATGCCGGGAAAGTAAGCATCGTGCTCGACAGCAAACGGCGCACGCTGACTGTGGCTGACAACGGCCCCGGCATCAGCAGCGACGTAGCCGCCAACCTGTTCAAGCCCTTCTTCTCAACCAAAGCCAACGGCCAAGGCATAGGCTTGATATTCATAGCCGAAGCACTCACGCGCAACGACTGCACATTCACCCTGCAGACAGATGCCGACGGCCTTACTCGCTTCACCATCGCCTTTCCCGCCTCATCACGTCATTAGCGCTGCACTACTCTCCAAGGCAGTCGATAGATAAAGCATGGACAACAAAAAAACTCAGCAAACTTCACAGCCTACTGAGCTATACTATTATTGGTTCTTTTGAGCCGCGAGTGGGACTCGAACCCACGACCTTTTCGTTACGAATGAAATGCTCTACCGACTGAGCTATTGCGGCTTGGTTGTTTTTGCGAGTGCAAATTTAGTAATTATTTCACACTTTCCAAAATAAATTTTCACATAAATTTATTTCTACGCATAACAAAATGTTGTTAATTTTGTTAAATTATATAGGTTTGAAATTTTAAAGAGTAGATACACTCAAATCACCCCACATTACCCCAGCCTATGGAAAGATCATCAATTGAGAGCGTGCTTCTGAAGAACATCAAAGCCCTCGTAGCATCGTCAGCGATGGAAAGCGCAATGGTGCCGAGAGGCAACGGTTCCTTTCCTCAGATTTCAGCACTTGAAGAAGTTATCGAAAAGGTGAAAGCGCTGGTTTTCCCCGATTTTTTTGGATGCCGCCGCGCAAACGAAGAAATCAGGTCGTATCACATAGGCGTGCACATCGAGAAGTTGTATCAACTCCTGGAGTCGGAAATACGCAGGGCGTTGCGCTTCAGCCAAAATTTCGGCGAGGAAGAAGCCTCGTCGCAAGCATCTTCGCTATCGCTGCGCTTCATCGACATGCTCCCTGAGATAAAGCGGTTGCTGCTTACCGATGTGGAAGCAATGTTCAACAATGATCCCGCTGCCAATGACTATGGAGAAATCATACTCAGTTATCCCGTAGTGAAAGCCATGCTCCACTATCGCACAGCCTACGCCATGAATAAGCTTGGCATCCCAATCATACCACGAGTTATTACTGAAATGGCTCATTCCATGACTGGCATTGACATTAACCCCGGGGCAGAAATTGGAGAATATTTCGCCATTGACCATGGCACGGGCGTAGTGATAGGTGAAACCTGCATCATTGGAAATCATGTTATCCTCTATCAAGGCGTAACTTTGGGAGCAAAAAATTTCTCGCTCGACAGCAACGGGCATCCGCTCAACATACCTCGCCATCCCATCATAGAAGACAATGTGACAATATACGCCAACTCTACAGTGCTCGGCCGAATCACGGTGGGACGAGGGTCGATTATTGGAGGCAACATTTGGCTCACGCATTCAGTGCCTCCAGAATCTAAAATACTGCAGCGAAGGGCCATAGAAACAACCTATTTCGATGGACTCGGCATTTGACAACCGCATCAACTACTCAAATTCCAATAATTTATAATCCATTAGTTCAACAATTTAAGAGAGAAAAAAAAGATTATGGGCAAAATTTACAGCAACCTCACCGAGCTGATTGGCTCAACCCCCTTGCTTGAAGTGAAGAGCATAGAGGAATCCGAGAATCTCAAGGCCAAGGTGATTGTGAAAATCGAATCGTTCAATCCCGGCGGAAGCATAAAAGACAGAATTGCTTTGGCTATGATAAATGCCGCAGAGAAAGACGGCGCGCTCAAGAAAGGCGGAACGATAATCGAGCCAACAAGCGGCAACACCGGCATCGGACTCGCTCTGGTGGCCACCGTGAAAGGCTACAATCTCATCCTCACAATGCCCGAGACTATGAGCATCGAACGCCGCAACATGTTGAAGGCCCTTGGCGCATCCCTGGTGCTTACTCCCGGCAGCGACGGCATGAAAGGCGCGATAAAGAAGGCTGAAGAGCTCAGGGACGCAACACCTGGCGCCATAATTCTGCAGCAGTTCGAGAATCCGGCTAATCCTGAGGCACATCGCTCAACCACCGGAGAAGAAATCTGGAAGGACACAGACGGCGAGGTTGACATCTTCATCGCAGGCGTGGGCACGGGTGGTACGCTTAGCGGAGTTTCCGAAACTCTCAAAAAGCACAAGCCATCAGTGGAAACAATTGCTGTAGAGCCAGAAAGTTCGGCCGTCCTATCGGGTGGAAACCCCGGACCGCATAAGATTCAAGGCATAGGAGCAGGCTTCAAGCCAAAGAATTTCAATCAGGCTGTCGTTGACAAAATCGTTCCGGTTGCCGATAACGATGCCATAAAGGCATCCCGACTTCTTGCCGAGAAGGAAGGCCTGCTTGTAGGAATATCTTCAGGCGCAGCTTTCTATGTGGCTCTAAAAGAGGCCAAGAAGGAAGAAAACTCCGGCAAAACCATTGTGGCGCTTCTGCCCGACACGGGCGAGCGTTATATGTCGACCGTGCTTTACGCTTTCGACGAATATCCGCTCTAAAAATACAATTAATGCGCAACTGACGACTTCTAAGCATACTGAAAAAAAATCACTTGGCCAAATCAGGCCAAGTGATTTTTTCATACTGTTACTTCGAGAGTATATCGTCTGCTATTCTACGTCGCTCTGAGTGCTATATGTGAGCTTTACTTTTGCTTTGTCGAGGAACACCTCGCCCATCACCGGAGCTGCCATATAGGGCGTAAGCGTGGAGAGGGTCTGCGACGTAGTGCCGTAGTAATAGTAGTAATAGTAGTAGGACGACGACGATGTGTTGCTCTCAAAGGTAGCCGACACCGGCACGAGGCTGAATGTGTAGTCGTCCTCTGTCAGGCTGTCCTTCGACAGCAAATCCACTACATAGCTGCGCATGTCGTCGAATGTATACGTTCCCGAGGATGAGTCGTATGTGGCGTAGAACGATGTTACGTTGTCGGGCAGGTCGTTGCCTGCGAAAAATTCCTCACGATCCTTTGTCAGCACCAGCAACAAGTAGGTTGGCACACTGAAATCGTAGTCGTTAGTAATCGCGGAAGCTGGCAGTTCGAACGTTACGGTGTTAAGCACCGACAAGGTGGAATTGCTCGAGCGATACGACTCGATAATCTCTGGAGCCGGAAAGCGAAGTTGCACTTCGGTGCCCACAGGAGCTGCTATAATCTGCTCTCCATCATTGATTCTCCGCTGCAAATCAGCGCTCATCTCGTAGGTTATGTCGTTGTTGTTCACCACCTCGGGCGTAACGGCGAAATAGTTGCCGTTGTTGTAGATCGTGCTGTCGTTCTCCTCATCGTAGTAGTGGTAATACAGCGACATGATTGTGGCATTCGTGCGTAAAAGACGCCCCGAACCAAAAGAGTTCTTAATGTACAATCCCTTGAATACATTGTCGATGAAAGCGGCGGGCGACTGATAATACTCAGGATGCTCCTTGTAGGCATCGAAGAGCTCTACAGCCAAATCCTGCGGCATCTTCACACTTATCTCTACGCCGCCCGAGAACACGGTGTCGCCGCTGAGCGAAAGGCTCTCGTTGCTTATATTGTATATCTTCGACGCAATGGGATTTGTGTCGTAATAGCCGTCCGGGTCGAAGTCGCTGTATATCGGCGAGGGCAGGTTTTCGGTAAGCCTGTACACCTCAAGCCCCATAGGCACAATCGAATCGCCGACGTATTCACCGTCGGACATGTACATGTACAACAAGAGCGAGTCGATGTCAGACGAGCTCACAAGGTTGGAGTCCATCTCATTGGCAGGCATGAACTGCATCACGATGTCGCTCGACAATTTGCCATACCCGGGGGCATCAATCAATCCAAGGAGTTGAGTCACTGTGCGCGACATCACCTTCTCGGTGTAAATGCTTTTGCCGGTGACTGTGAAGGCGGAGTCAACTACCACCTCCACTTGATCCTGCAATATAGAAGTGCCGATAGTAGACGAATCATTGCAAGCGGCAAGAGAAGAAATCAGCGCCACCACAGGGATGGCTATCATGGATATTTTTTTCATCCTAATGTCTGGTAAAATTTCAGATAAGCGTCAACATTGTCTTCGCCTTCGTAAGGCATAAAGGGCTTGCCGGATGCCTTGGCGTAATCTATCAAGGCCGAATCTACATCCTCCATTGCCTGCACCACGGCATCGCAATGGTCAATGGCAAGGCGCATCAGCGACAAGTGTGTAACAGGCTCGCCTCCCAATGCCGACAGGTCTGCGTCGTTGAGCCCAAGCATCTTCAGCTTGTCGGCCATACGCAGATCGAGCGAGCCCTCAAATGCGTCGTTGTAGAGCCCTACTACTATTTTGGAATGAGTGAAAGCGGGATCCTCGGCAAACTTAACCTTGATAAAGAGCGGGCAAAGGGCAGTGACCCAGCCGTTGCACTGGATAATCTCGGGAAACCAGCGCAGCTTGCGCACCGTCTCGAGCACGCCCATCGTGAAGAATATGGCACGCTCGTCGTTGTCCTGCTGATACTCGTGTATCTCAAGCTGTGTGGAGGCATGGTGGTGGAAATAATCCTCATTGTCGATGAAATACACTTGCAAGCGCGATGGCTGCAGCGTGGCAACCTTTATGATCAGGGGATGGTCGGCATCGTCGATGACTATGTTTAGTCCGGAAAGGCGTATCACTTCATGCAATTGGTTGCGGCGCTCATTGATGCATCCGTATTTAGGCATGAATGTGCGCACGTCTACGCCGCGCTCCTGCAGCGACTGAGGCACGCGTCGGCATATAGTCGACACGGGGGTCGCCGGCAGATACGGGTTGATTTCCTGCGAAATGAAAAGAGCCTTTTTTATGTCCATTAGGTCAAGTATGATAGATAATGTTAGAAATCAGAAGTCTCAGCCGCGTGGATATATCACAAGGCGTGAAATTCCCAATTATTTTGCAAAGATAGCACTTTTTTCTGACATTTTTGGCACACAACCCTCTTCAAAAAATGATTTGTCGACTATTAACACTCAAATTCACATTAATTAACCCTCTGTGTCTTTGCATTAATATATTAAGGTGCCTACAAAATAATAATTTGTTTGCTGCGTTGTATCTTCAGTGGATGCTTCGTCCAGCTATTTCTTAAAGCCGATTCACACACTTTCAACATGAAGATAATTACCTTAACTATTGCCGCAGCAGCCCTGTCGATGGCCGCCGCATTCCCTACGACTGCAACCGACTACCTATGGCTGGGGGGCACATGGCAACTGACTACTCCCGACACTACGGCTCTTGTCACCCTGCCTGGAACGCTCGACACCAACGGCATAGGCACTCCCAACCGAGACATGGCCGAAACTACCCAACTCGCCCGCAAGCACACCTACACCGGCCCGGCCGAATACTCACGCGTCGTCGACATCCCGCGCGACTGGAAAGGCAAAAACATCACACTCACCCTGGGTCGCACGCGCCCCGCCACCATTTACGTCGACGGCAAGGAAGCAGGCTCAAGCAGGTTGATATCAGCATCGCACACCTGCGACCTCACAAAATGGCTCACCCCCGGAAAGCACCGGCTGAAAATCGTTGTCGACAACGGTGAGGCCATACCGCTGCAGATACGCGAAAGCAGCCATGCTTGCACAGAGTCGACCCAAACCAACTGGAACGGCATCGTTGGCGACATCAAGCTCACCGCAACGTCGCCCACGCGCATCACCGACGCGCAAGCTTTCCCGGTGATGTCGCCCAAGGGATTTCGCGTGGACGTGACAGTGGCCAATCCAATACCCGGGCAAGTGCTGGCAGTGCAGTCGGGGAGCGCAAGCGCCGCCACACGCCTGCAGCGCGGAGTGGACAAATACTCGCTCACGCTCGCGCTTGGCGATACGGCGCACACATGGAGCCACCGCAGCCCGGCGCTTCACGACATCACCGTCAGCATAGCCGGACACGACCAGCGCAAGCTGCGCACCGGATTGCGCGAATTCCGCGCCCAAGGGCATCACCTGCTCGTCAACGACACGCTCACATTCCTTCGTGGGCGACACGACGCATGCGTGTTCCCTCTCACAGGCTACGCCCCCATGGACACCGCATCCTGGCTCGCCTACTTCCGCACGATAAAAGACTACGGCCTCAACCATGTGCGCTTCCACTCATGGTGCCCGCCAGAGGCTGCCTTCGCCGCTGCCGATGCCGAGGGCGTGTACTTGCAGCCCGAACTGCCCATCTGGGGCACGTTCAACGAGGCCGAGACCGACCTTATGGACGTGCTGCACGCCGACGGCATGGCAATAATGAAGCAATACGGCAACCATCCGTCGTTCGTCCTATTCTCGCTCGGCAACGAGCTGTGGGGCGAGGTGCCCCTGATGAAGAAATTCAATGACGACTTTCGCGCTGTCGACCATAGGCATCTCTATGCCAACGGCTCCAACGCTTTCCTTGGCTACCAAGGAAGCACCGACGGAGAGGAATTCTTCGTCACTTGCCGCGTGGGAGCCGGCGACGGCTACGATGGCTACTCGTCGCACGCTCGCGCATCATTCTCCTTTGCCGATGCCTACGACGGAGGAATTCTCAACCACAATTATCCCAACACCATCGACAATTTTGAGAATGCCGTGCAGGCCTCGCCAGTGCCGGTGATCGGTCATGAAACGGGCCAATACCAAATCTACCCCCGCTATGCCGAATTGGTGAAATACACCGGTGTGACAGAGCCTCGCAACTACGAAATGTTTCGCCAGCGCCTGGCCGATGCCAACATGGCCGACCAAGCCGACGATTTCTTCAAAGCGTCGGGAGCCTGGAGCGCCGAGCTCTACCGCGCCGACATAGAGATGAACTTGCGCACGCCGTCGATGGCTGGATTCCAGCTGCTCGACCTGCAGGACTATCCAGGCCAAGGCACTGCCGTGGTGGGACTGCTCGACCCATTCATGGACGGCAAAGGCCTGGTGGAGCCAAGCGAATGGCGCAAATCATGCTCCGACCTTGTGCTGCTGGCTATGATGCCACGACGCACATATCTCGGCGGCGACACGCTGCGTGCATCAGTGGCCACTGCCAACTACACGGGCAAGCCTCTGCGCGGCAAAATATATTGGAGCCTCCGCGACGGCGATGGCGACGTGATTGAATACGGGATGTTCGACTCGCCCACCCTGCACGGCTTCACGCGTGTCGGCGACGCTGAGGTGCAGCTTCCTTACGTAGAGAAGCCCGGCAAATACAGCCTAACCCTGGACGTGCCCACAAGCCAAGCCACCAACAGCTACGACATATGGATATATCCGCGTGACACACAGGACGCAAACGCCCCTAAAGGCATTGTGGTCACCGACGACATCGACGAGGCTCTTGCCACCATGCGCCGTGGCGGCAAAGCGCTGCTCATGCCTCGTGCAGCCGACGTGGACAGCGCCACCGTCGGTGGCCTCTTCACCACCGACTATTGGAATTATCGCATGTTCCGCACCATCTGCGAAAACAACGACAAGCCCGTCTCGCCCGGCACGCTTGGCCTGCTCGTGAGCAACGAGCACCCGGCCCTAAGCCAGTTCCCGAGCGAAACTCACACCAATTGGCAATGGTACACCGCCGTCAAGAACAGCCGTCCGCTGATTCTCGACCGCCTCAACGGCATCGACTATCGCCCGATTGTGCAAGTTATCGACAACGTGGAGCGCAACCACCGTCTGGGCCTTATTATGGAATTTGCGGTTGACAACGGCAAATTGCTGCTGCTTATGTCGGACAAGGAGGCTCTGGAGGCACAGCCCGAGGGACGGCAGCTTGTGCATTCGCTGCTCGAATACATGCAGTCAAATCTCTTCGCGCCGTCCACCAGATTGGCTCCCGACTATGTGCGAGGCTTGCTCACTACGCCGTCTGCATCGTCGGGCATACGACAGCTCCACAACATATCTTACGACTAAGAAAAGCGATTTTGCGACCTACAAACGCCTCTTCATCGCGAACCACGAGGGCGAGAAATAAATCGCATAAACCACATACAATTGAATATTTTTGATTAACTTTGCAACTGGTTGGCGCCGCATGGCTGCCAGCCGATTGTTTCAATTTATTCAAACTACTCTATCAATGAAAGTTGACGTTCTTTTGGGCCTGCAATGGGGCGATGAAGGGAAAGGCAAGGTGGTGGACGTGCTCACCCCGGCCTACGATGTGGTAGCACGCTTCCAAGGCGGCCCCAACGCCGGCCACACCCTGGAATTCGACGGACGCAAATGCGTGCTTCGCTCCATCCCATCAGGAATTTTCCAAGACAACACCATCAATGTCATCGGCAACGGCGTTGTGCTTGACCCCGTCCTCTTCCGCGAAGAAGCCGAAGCTCTCGAAGCCACCGGCGTCGACATCAAAAACAAACTCAAAATATCTAAAAAAGCGCATCTGATACTGCCTACTCACCGTCTGCTCGACGCAGCCAACGAAAAAGCAAAAGGCGGCGGCAAAATCGGCACCACCGGCAAGGGAATCGGCCCCACTTACACCGACAAAATCTCACGCAACGGATTGCGCGTGGGCGACATCGCTCACAATTTCGAAAAGAAATATGCTGAGCACCGCGACCGACACCTCGCCTTGCTGCGCAGCATGGGCGAAACGCCCGACGTGGCCGAGCTCGAAAAGAAATGGCTCGACGCGATAGACTACATCAAGCAATTCGACCTCATCGACTGCGAGCATGCCATCAACCACGCGCTCGACAGCGGAAAGAAGGTGCTGTGCGAAGGCGCACAAGGCACCATGCTCGACATCGACTTCGGCTCATATCCCTTTGTTACGTCGAGCAACACAATCACTGCCGGCGCATGCACAGGCCTTGGCCTGGCTCCGCAGCGCATAGGCGACGTATACGGCATATTCAAGGCCTACTGCACCCGCGTGGGCAGCGGCCCCTTCCCCACCGAACTTTTCGACGAAACCGGCAAGAAGATTCGCGACATCGGCCACGAATACGGCGCTGTCACCGGCCGTGAGCGCCGGTGCGGCTGGATCGACCTCGTTGCTCTGAAGTATGCAATCATGCTCAACGGCGTCACCAAGCTGATAATGATGAAGAGCGACGTGCTCGACGGCTTCGACGAAATCAAAGCCTGCGTGGCCTACAAAATCAATGGCGAGGAGGTGACTGAGTTCCCGTTCTCAATCGAGGAGGATGTAATCGAGCCCGTGTATGTGACTTTGCCCGGATGGAAAGCCCCCATGAGCGAAGCTACGAGCTACGACGAGCTTCCCGACAACTTCAAGAAGTATGTCGACTTCCTTGAGCGCGAGCTGCACACTCCAATCACAATCATTTCAGTCGGACCCGACCGCAAGCAGACTATCGTCAGATAAATATCACATTTTCCTTACTATCTATACCAAACCAACACAAATCATGGCAACAATCAAACCATTTCGCGGAGTAAGACCGCCGCGCGAATTAGTCACCGAAGTGGCATCTCGCCCTTACGACGTGCTCAACAGCGATGAGGCGCGCCAAGAGTCGGAGGGCAACCCCAAGTCGCTCTACCATATCATCCGCCCGGAGATCGACTTTGAGGTGGGCACCGACGAGCATGACCCTCGCGTCTACGACAAGGCTGTGGAGAATTTCAACGCCTTCCAGCAGAAAGGCTGGCTCGTGCAGGACGAGAAAGAGCATTACTACATATACGCCCAGACCATGGAAGGGCGCACTCAGTATGGCATAGCAGTGGCTGCTTGCGTCGACGACTACATGCGCGGCGTAATCAAGAAACATGAGCTCACCCGCAAGGAAAAGGAAGAGGACCGCATGAAGCACGTGCGCGCCAACCGCGCCAACATCGAGCCGGTGTTCTTCGCCTTCCCCGACAACGACTTGCTGCAGAAAATCATCGACGAGGTGTCGTCAACAAAGCCTGAATACGATTTCGTGGCTCCCGACGGATTCGGACACACGTTCTGGATTGTCGACGACAAATACAACGATGCTATCACCAAAGCCTTTGCCGACATGCCGGCCCTGTACATTGCCGACGGACACCACCGCACGGCCGCCGCAGCTCTCGTGGGCAACGAGATGGCTAAGAACAATCCCAACCACAAAGGCAATGAGGAATACAACTATTTCCTTGCCGTGGCCTTCCCCGCCTCGCACCTCAAAATCATCGACTACAATCGCCTGGTGAAGGACCTCAACGGCATGTCGCCTGCCGAGTTCCTGGAGAAGCTTGAATTCAACTTCATCGTGAAGGATGAGGGCACCGTGGAATATCGCCCCAAGGCACTGCATAATTTCTCGCTCTACCTTGAAGGCCGCTGGTACTCGCTCACCGCTCGCGAAGGCACATACGACGACACCGACCCCATCGGCGTGCTCGACGTAACTATTTCGTCCAACCTTATACTGCGCGACCTGCTCGATATCCAGGACCTGCGCACCTCAAAGCGCATCGACTTCGTGGGCGGCATCCGCGGGCTCGGCGAGCTCAAGCGCCGCGTCGACAGCGGCGAGATGGCAGCAGCCCTGGCACTATACCCCGTGTCGATGAAGCAACTCATGGACATAGCCGACAGCGGCAACATCATGCCGCCCAAGACCACCTGGTTCGAGCCCAAACTCCGCTCAGGCCTCGTAATCCACAAACTTGACTAAGACCCCAACAACAAACCCACGAAAAAGCGCACCCTCCGTGCGCTTTTTCGTTGTCCCAGAATGCTCTTATTAAACAAACAAATATCACTTATATCACGGAGGAATAATGGAATTAGTGGTAATAATCATAATGCTAATGGTCGGTTTCAGCCTATTGCTGAAACTTACCTATCTTCCTATTTGGGGACGTCTCCTGATATGCGCTTTGTTGGCATGCTTCGTGGGCGCTTCATGGACATTTGCCGTGAACCAGTCAAAGACGCAGATTGCATCCTGGATACAAAATCCCGAGCTCATGCTCGACATGGCTGTTTTGCTCACTATCGATGCGTTCCTGCAAATAACGTTTTGCGTTACATCAGCCGAGCGCATCGTCGGCGAGAAAATGTCGAAAAGCGGAAAAATCACCCGTGGAATCACTCTGTGGATTCCAGGCATACTGATTTTCCCCGTGCTATTGGCTGTTTTGGTCGAGGTGATTTTTTCCTTTCCGGGCATTGACTTTAAGGCAATAGCCTGGTCATTGGCCGGTGCTACACTCTTAATTGGCGTGGCAATGCCGTGGCTGATAAAATGGGTTCTTCCTGAGAATGACCTGAGATTGGAATTAATATTCATGGTCAACGCCATGATATGCCTGCTTGGTGTTATTGCCACTGTTAACGGTCGCACAGCCGTGGCAGGCGTGAATTCAGTTGACTGCTTCACTCTCGGAGCTGTGTTGGTGCTCTTCATCATAGGAGCAGCTCTGGGCTACATTTTGTTCAAAAGAAAACAGAATAAACTAATCAAATCAAAATGAACGTTATATCTAACATCCTCTATTGGATTTCCACCGGATTGCTCGTGCCGGTAATAGTGCTCCTCATCATTCTATTCATCCGTGCAATTTTCCTTATTGGCGCGTTCTTCGGCCAATACTTGCAGCAAAAAAAGATTTCTGTGCCTTTCTACGAACGCATAGAGAAACTTTCACCCGACTCTTTCTCGGAATTTGAGCAGTCGCTGCCAGCCTCGCCTAAAAACATGCTCGTATCGTATGCCAAGCAGATAGTCGGCGATAAGAGCAACGATGCACGCATCGAGCTTTTGCTTTCGGAATATGAAATAGAAGCATCGAAGGAATTGTCAACATCGAAAATGCTAACCAAGATGGGCCCCATACTTGGGTTAATGGGCACGCTAATCCCCATGGGCCCGGCTCTCGTGGGACTGGCTACCGGCGACATTGCTTCGATGGCCTACAACATGCAGGTAGCATTTGCTACAACAGTGGTTGGACTCGTGGTGAGCGCTATCGGATTCATAACTCAGCAAGTGAAGGAGCGCTGGTCGATAAAAAACATCACCATGCTTGAATATCTCGCAGAAGTAACCAAACAAGCCGCACATAAACAATGAGACGCAGACGTATATTAGGCAGCCAAGAAGACAACGACCCAATGAGCGTCGTGAGCAACCTTTTCGATGTGGCCATGGTGTTTGCCGTTGCGCTTATGGTGGCTTTAGTAAGCCGCTACAACATGACTGAAATGTTTTCGCAAGAGGATTTCACCATGGTGAAGAATCCAGGCAAAGAAAACATGGAGATAATCACAAAGGAAGGTGAGAAAATAAATAGATACACGCCATCTGACGACAACAATTCTCCGGGCAACAAGGGCAAGCGCGTAGGCACTGCTTACCAGCTCGAGAACGGCGACATTATCTACATCCCGGAATAATCATCACCCAATTAATTCAGCGCTATCACATTGCCAGTATTAAACAAAGACGAATTAAGTAACGATAAAAAATAACTTGGTAAAAAATTATGATGATTTTATGAGGTAGTTCCATTTCGGCAAGTCTTGTCTGAACACGACCTGATTTGATAATCTCTGATAGTAATCGTCTTTAATTTTTCTTCCTGTCTCATAAG
>CAZORI010000029.1:0-26861 GCA_964582335.1 uncultured Bacteroides sp. | reverse complement strand
TAAACACGAAAGTAGGAGATAAGCACCTACGATTAGTGTTTACCTCCTACTCGATCATGCTGCCGCCCACGCTTTGTTACAATATATGGTGGAATATATGGAATATATGGTGGATTTAGTCGATAAATTTGTCTTAGTAGAGAAATTATTGCTATATTTGTACTTCAATAAGTATTTCTTGTCAACATGATTTTAATTGCAGATTGCGGAAGCGCACATACAGAATGGGCAATTGTGGACGGATGTCAGATTATCGACCATGCCGACACATCAGGATTGAACCCATACTTTCAGACGCGTAGGGAAATATCACATATAATCAGATTGGAATTGCCGGAGCATTTTTTCCGCACCAAGTTTGAGCATGTGTATTTCTACGGTGCCGGCTGTGCCAACCCCAACCGCAACAGGATTGTTGAATCGTCGCTTATAGCCCAATTCCGCACGCCGGTAGTAGTAAACAGCGATTTGCTGGGGGCGGCCTATGGCTTGCTTCAGCATTCGCCTGGCATCGCCTGCATCTTAGGCACGGGCACAAACTCGTGCTTCTACGATGGCGAGAAGATTGTAAGGAATACGTCGTCGGGAGGCTATTTGCTTGGCGACGAGGGGTCGAGCGCCTACATGGGCAAGCTGCTCTTGTCGGATATTCTGAAGGAGATAGCGCCAATGAAGGTGATGACGGCTTTTTTCGAAATGTTCCAAATCACCGTCGACGAGGTGATGGACATGGTGTACACGGAGCCGAATGTGAGCCGTACGCTCAGCGACTTCTCGCACTTCTTGGCCGAAAACATCACTATGGAATATTGCCGAGAGCTTGTGCTGAAATCGTTCCGCGATTTCTTCAAGCGCAATGTGCTTACATACGGGGTGAAGGATTATCCGCTAAGCGTGGTTGGCCCTACGGCATGCACCTACCGCAGCCTTTTCGCCAAGGCTGCCGCAGAAAATGGCATTACGATAAAGTCGATTGAGCCGTCGTCGCTCTACGGCTTGATAAAGTATCACGCTTCTCTGTGACGAGCTTGTCACGGACGCTGGAATAAGATGCGCGGGTGACGCTTGTGGCGTCACTTTTTTATTATGGTGTCGAATAGCGCGATGAGCAATGCGGCTGCCTCGGAGCCATTCCAGGTGTCGAGGTAGGCTACTGCTTGGCGGCGAAGCGCCTGCATGCGCTCGAAGGTGTACTCGATGCCTCCGTTGTCGCGCGCGTATTTTGTGAGCGTGGCTATGTCTTCGTCGCTAAGCTGGTCGGTGGCGGCGAGCTGTGACATCTGCTCGTGGCACGGCGCCGACTCATCGAGCAGCACATGGAGCAGGGGCAGCGTGATTTTGCCTTCGCGCAGGTCGTTGCCGGTGGGCTTGCCGGCAGTCTTTTCATCGTAATAATCGAGAATGTCGTCGCGCATCTGGAATGCGAGGCCCATGAGGCGCGCAAACTCCGACACCTTGTCGATTTGCTCTTGCGTGGCACCGGCGGCAATAGCGCCCATCTGCGCGCAAGCCACAAAGAGGGATGCCGTCTTGAACTCGATGATGCGGTAGTAGGCTTCCTCGGTGAGCTGGTGGTAGCGTGCGTTGTAGATTTGGTCGAGCTCGCCAAGCGAAAGCAGCTTGCCAAGGTGGCAGAGGGAATTGATGATGCGGATGTCGCGTGTGTCGATGGCATTGTGCATGGCCGTGGACACGAAGAAGTCGCCGACGAGCACAGCGATGTGGTTGTGCCAGATGGCGTTGATTGTGGGCACGTTGCGCCTCACTGAGGAGTTGTCGACCACGTCGTCGTGTATCAGCGAAGCGTTGTGCAGAAGCTCGACAGCGGTGGCTGCGGCGATGACGTTGTCGTTGATGTTGCCAATCATTTTGGCGGTGAGCATCACTATGATAGGGCGTATTTGTTTGCCCTTGGTGCGCAGATACGACTCGACAATTGTGTGCATGAGCGCATTGTCGGTGCTCAATTGCTGCATAATGCGCTGATTGAACTTGTCGAGCTCAGTAGAAATGCTGTTTTGTATCGCCTGTAATGTTGACATGTCTTGATTTATTGTGCAAAGTTACAATTTTTTCATTGTAATTAGAGTGTTTATTATTAAATTTATGCCGTAAATTATTATTTACGCTCACCACAATTGAATTTAAGATAGTGATGGAAGAGAAAAAATTGTTTCTGCTCGATGCATACGGCCTTATCTACAGGGCGTATTATGCTTTGATACGTGCGCCTCGCGTGACATCGCAAGGCCTGAACACGTCGGCTATATTCGGCTTCTGCAACACGCTCGACGATGTGCTGCGCAATGAGAATCCCGGATACATGGCAGTATGCTTCGACCCACCCCACGGACGCACATTCCGCCACGATGCCTACCCGGAGTACAAGGCGCAGCGCGAGAAGCAGCCCGAGGACATTACTCTCGCCATCCCCTACATACGCGAAATATTGGACGCTTACCATATACCTATCTTGGAGGTGGAGAACTATGAGGCCGACGACGTGATAGGCACGCTGGCGCACAAGGCGTCGCACGAGGAATATGTGACGTACATGATGACACTCGACAAGGACTATGGCCAGCTCGTGCGCGACAACGTGCTGATGTACCGCCCTGCGCTGAAGGGGCAGGGGTTCGAGGTGCGAGGCCCGAAGGAGATATGCGAGCGCTACGGCATCGACAGCCCCGAGCAAGTGGTGGACTTGCTTGCCCTGGAAGGCGACAGCAGCGACAATGTGCCGGGCTGCCCCGGAGTGGGCGAGAAAACGGCCGCTAAGCTGATTAAGGAATGGGGGTCGGTGGAAAACCTGATAAAGCACACCCCTGATCTGAAGGGAGCGATACAGCGCAAGATTGCCGACAACGCCAAGCAAATCGAATTCTCAAAGTTTCTGGTGACGATAAAGACGGATGTGCCGATTGACGTGAATCTGGAATCGCTGCGCCGCCGCGAGCCCGACTTGGAAAAGCTGATGAAGATATACAACGAACTTGAGTTCAAGAGCTTCATCGCAAAGCTGAAGGCGCGCAGCGTGCTTGAGAGCGCTGCGGCTGCCCCGGCGCCGCCTGTCGTAGGCATGGGCAGCCTGTTTGACTACGCCGACGAGGGCGAGGGCCCGGCGCCGAGCATTGCCACGAGCGGCGCTGCTAAGGACTTTGTGGTGGCCGGCAGCCCGGCAGAGTTGTCGGAGCATGTGAAAGAGGCCTCAAAGCACACTCGCGTGGGCCTGGCCATGCTCGCCGTAGGCGAGGAGTCGATGCGCGCCAATCTGCTCGGCTTCGCCTTGGCATACGGCGACGACAAGAATGTATACGTAGGCTTGCCAGAGGCTTCCTTCGACCGGCAGGAGATGATGACAATGCTTGAGCCGCTGATGACGAGCACCAATGTGACCATAGTGAGCCACGACGTGAAGCGCAGCATGATACTGCTTATGCGCGAGGGCGTGGACATGCAGGCAAAATACTACGACACGAGCGTGGGACACTACCTGCTGAAGCCGGAGATGAAGCATGG
The DNA here is from genome assembly GCA_964582335.1 of uncultured Bacteroides sp. Classification (GTDB taxonomy): domain Bacteria; phylum Bacteroidota; class Bacteroidia; order Bacteroidales; family Muribaculaceae; genus CAG-873. The sequence goes on along the minus strand of CAZORI010000029.1, from coordinate 23,342 downwards.
CATCGACATCGTGGCCTATGAGATGATGGGCTACAAGACCATGAGCTACGAGCTCAACGACTTGCAGCGCAAAAAGGTGTGGCAGCAGCCCGACGACACGATGCCAGCCCGCGTGGCTGAGCAAGCCCGCGTGAGCCTGATGCTTGAGCCTGTTATCGCCAAGGCGCTGGAGGAGCAGCAGCAGACATCGCTGATGACCGACATAGAATTGCCTATGGTGGCGGTGCTCGCGTCGATGGAATGGGAGGGCGCGCGCATCAATGTGGCCGAACTGGCGAAAATGTCGGTGGGCCTGACGGCAAGGCTCAACAAACTCGAACGCGAATGCTACGAACTCGCAGGCGAGAAATTCAACATCGGTTCGCCTTCGCAAGTGGGTGAGATTTTGTTTGGCAAGATGTGCATCGACCCAAAGGCCAAGAAAACGAAAACCGGAGCATGGTCCACCACGGAGGAAATCCTTGAAAAGCACAGGCGCGCTTATCCTATCGTGGACAAGATACTGCAAGTGCGCGCGCTGCGCAAGTTGCTGGCCACATACGTCGACGCGCTGCCCGAGCAGGTGAATCCTGTGACGGGAAAGGTGCACACCACCTACCAGCAGACGGTGACGGCTACGGGACGCTTGTCGTCAACCAATCCTAACTTGCAGAACATACCTATACGCACCGACGACGGGCGCGAGATTCGCCGCGCCTTCATCCCCGATTCGGGCGACATGATGCTGAGCGCTGACTATTCGCAGATAGAGCTGAGGCTGATTGCCGATTTCAGCGGCGACCAGGGAATGATTGAGGCGTTCAACAGTGGTGCCGACATACACCGAGCCACAGCGGCAAAGATTTATCACCGTGCCATCGAGGACGTGACGGAAAATGAGCGACGTAACGCCAAGACGGCCAATTTCGGCATTATCTACGGCATATCGGCCTTCGGACTATCGGAACGCCTGGAAATACCGCGAGGCGAGGCCAAAGCGTTGATTGACAATTATCTGGTCACCTATCCCGACGTGAAGCGATATATGGAGCAGTCGATTGAGACGGCGCGCCAACAGGGCTACGTGACCACTATCATGGGGCGCAAGAGGTATCTGCCCGACATTAATTCGCGCAACGCCACAGTGCGCGGCTACGCCGAGCGCAACGCCATCAATGCTCCCTTGCAAGGCTCGGCTGCCGACATCATAAAGTTGGCTATGATACGCGTGCACTGCGACATCTTGCAGGCCGGTTTGCGCTCGCGCATGATACTGCAGGTGCACGATGAATTGATATTCAACGTGAAGCCCGACGAATTGGGCGCCGTGCAAGAGATTGTGGTGCGCGACATGGAGGAAGCCTATCGCGGACGCGTGCCGCTGGAGGTGAACGCGGGCGTGGGCAACAACTGGCTTGAAGCTCATTAAGCACCCCGGGTACGCCTCGCTAATTCATGTGATGGCTGCTTGCAAGAAAAATTGTAAGTATTTTTCATCGTATCGAAAATAATTAGTAACTTTGTGGCTCAAACCACGCCCGAATGGTGGAATGGTAGACACGAGGGACTTAAAATCCCTTGGCCATTGCGGCCATGTGGGTTCGATCCCCACTTCGGGTACGCTGCAAAAAAAGCCGTCGAGTCGACGGCTTTTTTTGGTCGATTGGATGTGGGTGTTAGCGGTAGGCTTCGGCTTGGCGGCGGATGGCGTAGAATATGGCTTTGTCGGCTTCGGTGAGCTCGACGTGGCGACGCGCCATCATGCGCGAGGCTATTTCGAAAAATTTGGTCATGCTCACGTCGGCATAGCCGGCCCCGGCACCTCCACGCTCGGAGAATGACGGCACAAACGGACGCGGGAAGCCGCTGCCGTGTATGTTGCATCCCACGCCAATCACAGTGGCCGTGTTGATCATGGTGTTGATGCCGCATTTCGTGTGGTCGCCCATGATTACGCCGCAAAATTGCAGCCCGGTGGGCACGAATCGCTGGGCGGGATAGTTCCACAGCTTGATAGGGGTGTAGTCGTTCTTAAGGTTTGAAGCCACGCATCCGGCGCCAAGATTGCACCATTCGCCTATGATGGCATTGCCGAGAAAACCGTCGTGGGCTTTGTTGCTGTATGCCTGCATCACAACATTGTTGAGCTCGCCTCCTACTTTGCACCATGGGCCAATAGTGGTGTCGCCGTAAATCTTTGCGCCCATGTTCACCACAGCGTGCTCGCAGATGGCCAGTGGGCCGCGCAGGCACGTGCCCTCCATCACCTCGGCGTCGCGTCCGATGTAGATGCATCCTTTGGTGGTGTTGAGGAATGCTCCCTCAACGTGCGCTCCTTCCTCGATGAAAACGAGGGCGGGGTCGCCGATGACGTGGCACGTGTCGCTGATGGGCTGCGACGCACGTTCGGCAGTGATGGCTTCGAAGTCGGCGCAGATGGCTTTGCCGTTGAGCATGAATATGTCCCAGAGGTGGTGCAGTTCGCCCACTCCGGGTATGATGTTGCCGTTGATGTATTCCGTATCGCCGGTGGCTCGGCATGGGAATTTCTCGCTAAGGTAGTCGACAGTTTGCCATGAACATGGCGCGCCGAGCTGGCGTTCCCATTTTTCACGAATGGTGGTGATGCCAATGCGCAACTCACTAATGGGGCGGCAATACGTGAGAGGGAGGAGGTTGTCGCGTATCTCGGGCGCGTCAACCAAGACGTATGATTTCATAAGGCAATGCGGTGTTAGAATGTGGAAGCCTTGAGGGCGAGGGCAATGCGCTCGTGCAGCCCGAAGAGGAGATTCATGTCGTGCACGGCAGTGCCGGCGCCCCCTTTGAGGATTGCGTCCATGATGGCGCTGATGGTGGCGCGGCCGTCGCGCTTGTCGATTTTGATAAGGCACTTGTTGGTGCCGTCCACTTCTTCCGGGCCTGGCTGGTCCGACACGATGAACGTGAAGTTGTGGTCGTCGTAGAATTCTTCGTACATGCGCAGAATCTGGCCAATGTCGAGGGTAGTGTCAAGATCGATGATTACGCTCATTGCGCGCTTGTCGTCGGAGGGGTCTGCCACGATGGTGATGAGTTCGTCGAAGCCGGGCTGAAGCACGCGCAGAGCGTTTGCCACCTCGGCTGCAGTGCCAGAGCACGACTCTACTTGCTCGCTGTCGGCAGGCACAGAAGCCTTCACCTGCAAGGGGCTAATGAGCGCGCCATGCTTGGCGAGGGGTAGCAACGCGAGCTCGGTGAGCATAGCGGCCGGGTGGGGCAGGACAGCGCGTTTTGCGCCGCGCACCATAAGCTTGCGGTTGAGCTCGGGCATTCCGTAAACAAAGCCGTATTTTTCAGCGGTGTCGGGGTCGCGCATGTCAATGCTAAGGTCGACGATGCGCAGATCGGCCGGCACGGGGTGCTGTTCGAGCCACTCGATGGTCTGTCCTTTGTGGCGAAATATGAATAGCACGTCGATGTCGTCGAGGCTGTTGGCGCTAAGGGGAGAAATGCGCAGGTCGGTTTCGCCGAGCAGGCCGTGGTGCACTTCTGACACCATACTGCCGGCGCAACTCGCCGAGTCGACCCACATGATTGCCACGTCGGGGTGATTGACGAGCAGGCGAATCAACTCGCCTGCCATGCGGTTGCTGCCTCCAATGATTCCGGCTTTGATCATGACTTGAAAATGAGATTATAGATTTTGTCAGTGGCTCCCAGGTTGTCGCGTATGTATTTGCCGGCTGCATTTGCCGCAAGGTCGAAATTATCCTTAGCCGAGGGGGCGAGCAGCTTGTCGAGCGTCTGATGCAATTGTTGGGGAGAAGAATATTCAAATGCGCCTCCGACGCTGATAAGGTCGGACGCCTCTTTGAATTTGTGGTGGTTGGGCCCGAAAAGCACGGGCATGTTGTACACGGCAGCCTCGTTGAGATTATGGATGCCGGCGCCGAATCCGCCTCCGATGATGGCGATGGTGCCGTAGCGGTAAAGGCTCGAAAGCTTGCCGAAGCTGTCGATGATAAGCGCCTGCACGTTGGTGGGTATGCGTCCGGCCTTCTCGGCGTCGCTGTAGAGCATGCTTCGGCCCGATGCTGCGGAGAGCAGTTTCGACAGGCGGTTTTCGTTGAATTCGTGCGGCGCGATGATTGTGAGCAGTTTGGGATGGCTGAGCACGTAGTCGAGGTAGCAATCCTCGTCGGGTTGCCAACTGCTGCCTGCAATGAGCACGTGCTTTGTGCCGCGCTTGCGCGCTTGCTCAATCCAATGCTCCACGATAGGGTATTGCGCGGTGGCGCGCATGATGTCGGTGACGCGGTCGAAGCGCGTGTCGCCGGCCACGGTCACGTTGGTGGCGCCTACCGAGGCGAGAAGCTGCTTGGAAGCGTCATCCTGCACGAAAATGTGGTCGAAGCAGCCCAGCATCTTGCGGAACATGCCTCCCCACGGCCTGAAGAAGATTTGGCCCGGACGGAATATTGAGTCGATGATGAATGTGGGCGTGCCACGCTTGCGCAGTTGCTGCAGGTAGTTGCCCCAGAATTCATATTTGACGAAAATCGCCATTTTCGGGTTGGCCTCTCGCAGAAAACGTCGCACGCGGTGGGGGGTGTCGATCGGCATGTAGGCCACGCAGTCGACCTTGTCGTAGTGCTTGCGCACCTCATATCCAGACGGCGAGAAGAAAGTGAGCAACAGCTTCAGGTCGGGGCGCTCGCGGCGCAGCCGCTCAATAAGCGGGCGCGCTTGCTCGAATTCGCCCAGGGAAGAAGCGTGGATCCATACATCGAATCCGTCGATGCCGAGCTCGGCACGACGTTCCCGCAGGGTGGGGGCTGCCTTGTGCTGCCCCGACATCATAGTTTTGGCTTTAGGCATGAAAAGCGCTGCTGCTTTCACGCCCAAAGTGCACATGCGGACACCAGTGTTATAAAGCGGCCCCATCGGTAGAGATTCGTTGTAAAGCGGCTTTTATGCGCTCCTCGGTGGCTTGACGGCCCATGAGGCGCATTATGTCGAACATGTGCGGCCCTGTGCATTCGCCCACTACGGTGAGGCGAAGTGCATTCATGAGATTGCCCAGGTGGTATCCGTTGTCCTTGATCCACTGCAGCACAGTGGGCTCGAGCTTGTCGCTGTCGAAATTGTCGAAATTGTCGAAAACCTGCATCATGCCCTGCAACTGTGCGGGCGTGTCGGCGCTCCAGCGCTTCTTGATGGCTTTGGGGTCGTAAGCCTCGGGCGCTACGAAGAAGAATTTCGCCTCTTTCCACAAGTCGGCCACAAAGTTGATGCGTCCCTTCACCAGGCCTATCACCTTGGCGATGTATTCGTCGGTGTAGGCAGAGTCGTCAACTCCCTTGCTGCGCAGCAGCTGGCGCATCATCGGCATGAGTTCCATGTCGGGTGTCTCCTGCAGATACATGTGGTTGAACCATTTGCCCTTCTCGAAAGCGAACTTGGCGCCCGATTTGGAGCAGTGCTCGAGCGAGAACTTGCTGATAAGCTCGTCCATCGACATTATTTCGGTGTCGTCGCCTGGATTCCAGCCGAGCAGAGCCAGGAAGTTGATTACGGCCTGGGGCAGATAGCCGCTTTCGCGGTAGCCCGAGGAGATGTCGCCGGTTTTGGGGTCCTTCCATTCAAGGGGAAAGACGGGGAATCCGAGGCGGTCGCCGTCGCGCTTCGACAGTTTGCCTTTGCCGTCGGGCTTGAGCAGCAGCGGCAGGTGGGCAAAGCGGGGCATGGTGTCGGCCCAGCCGAAGGCCTCGTAGAGGAGCACGTGCAGCGGCGCGGAGGGCAGCCACTCTTCGCCGCGAATCACGTGCGACACCTTCATCAGGTGGTCGTCGACAATGTTGGCGAGGTGGTAGGTGGGCAGGTCGTCGGCACTCTTGTATAGCACTTTGTCGTCGAGGATGTCGCTCTTGATCACAACCTTGCCGCGTATCATGTCGTCGACCTCAACGTCGCGTCCCGGCTCGATTTTGAACCGCACCACGTATTGCTCTCCATTTTCGATCAGGCGCTTGGTTTCGTCGGGGCCGAGCGTGAGCGAATTGCGCATCTCGCCGCGCGTGTGGGCATCGTATTGGAAGTTGGGCGTGGCAGCACGCTTTGCCTCGAGCTCTTGCGGCGTGTCGAACGCGATGTAAGCCTTGCCGGCGTCGAGCAGCTGGCGCACATGCTCGCGGTAGATGTCGCGGCGTTCGCTCTGCTTGTAAGGCCCATATGCTCCGCCTTCGCGCACGCCCTCGTCGATGCCGATGTCAAGCCATGCGAGGGCCTCGTTGATGTATTCCTCTGCGCCGGGCACGAAGCGGTTGCTGTCGGTGTCCTCGATGCGCAGAATCATGGTGCCGCCATGTTGGCGTGCGAACAGGTAATTATAAAGGGCAGTGCGCACTCCGCCAATGTGCAGCGGGCCAGTCGGCGACGGGGCAAAGCGCACGCGTGTTTCACGTTCCATGTGTATAATTGTATGAAATTTTCTGCAAAGGTAGCAAATAATATTCACATATACAATTACAAAGCGAAAGCCACTGGTGTCAGGCCGGATATATGAGGCGGTCGGGGGTGATATTGCGCAGCACACCCAGGTAGGCTGCGGCAGCTTGGCGCGCGCCGGCGAGGTCCATGAAGTCGTATTGCCCGCAGTCGCGTGGCGTAGCGCCCGGTATCTCGCCCTGGAAGTTGGCTATGAATTCGAATGTCTCGGCCATCAGTGGCACTATGTCGCTGCTCTGCAGATTGCCTTGCATTATCAGGTAGGAACCGGTGCAGCATCCCATTGGCCCCCAGTACACCACCGAGGAGGCCCACTGTGGGTGGTTGCGCAGGAATGTGGCTGCAAGGTGCTCGATGGCGTGCTGCACGCGGGGCGACAGTGGCGCGTCGCGATTCGGCGCGGTCATGCGTATGTCGAAAGTGGTGATAGGGTCGCCGCCGGGCGTGATGTCGCGGCGCGACACGTATACGCCGGGCAGCAGCGTGAGGTGGTTGATGGTGAAGCTTGCTATTTTCTCCATTATAGTAGGTTGATGAGGCTGCGCAGGGCAACGAAGGTGAAGTGTGGAGCGTCGCCCCAGAAATTCTTGTATTGCGATATGTTGTCGGCTTTGCCGGGAGTGTCGCTTACCACTCGGAGGCATATCATGGGCACTTGCTTGATGCAGCACACCTGGGCTATGGCGCCCGACTCCATGTCGACGGCGATAGCTTCGGGGTATAGGCCAAGGATGCGGTCGACATCTTCAACGCGGCTCACGAAGATGTCGCCCGAGGCGATGAGCCCGTGCTTTGCGTTGAGCTTATGAGCCATCTCGGCAGCCGGCACGGGGCATTCGAAATATTTGGGACAATCGGCAGCCTGACCCCACTCGGTGCCGGGGCCGCACCACACGTCGTGGTAGGCAATGCGCTCGGCAAGCACGAGGTCGAGGATTCCGGCGCCATGGCCTGTGCCTCCGGCCACGCCGCTGTTGATGATAATGTCGGGGTGGAATGTGTCGATGAGGGTGAGGGTGCCTATGGCAGCATTCACCTTGCCTATGCCGCACTGCATGGCATACACTTCGCGGTCGCCTACGGTGCCACGGTGTATTGTGTAGTCGTTGATGGTTATCTCGGACGATTGCTCGAGTATGTTGAGCAGGAGGTCGAGCTCCTTGCCCATGGCTACGATTATGCCGATTTTCATAATTTGAAGGCTTTTTTGATTTGGTCCACATGGTCGAGCTTTTCCCAGGTGAAGAGCTCGACCTCGCGGGTGATTTCCTTTCCGTCGATGAGGTAATGCTTAGTGACATGTCGCGGCGTGCGGCCTACGTGTCCGTATTTCGCCGTCTCGCGGTAGATTGGGGCGCGCAGTTTCAGGCGAGTCTCTATGGCGTGGGGGCGCATGTCGAAAATCTTGCTGACTTTTGCCGAGATTTCGGCGTCGGACATTGGCACGAGGGCTGTGCCGAATGTGTTGACGCACAGGCTCACAGGCTCGGCCACGCCGATTGCGTAGGCCACCTGCACGAGCGCCTTCTTAGCCACGCCGGCGGCCACGAGGTTCTTGGCGATGTGGCGCGCTGCGTAAGCGGCCGAGCGGTCGACTTTGCTGGGGTCTTTGCCGGAGAAGGCGCCGCCGCCGTGCGCGCCGTGGCCGCCGTAGGTGTCGACGATGATTTTGCGGCCGGTGAGACCGGTGTCGCCGTGGGGGCCGCCAATCACGAATTTGCCGGTGGGATTGACGTGCAGAATGAATTCGTCGTCCCAGATGCGCTGCACGTGCTCGGGAAATTGCTTTTTCACGCGTGGAAGCAGTATTTCACGCACGTCGCGGCGTATGGTGTCGAGCATTTGCGTGTCGGCCTCCTCTTGGCTCAGGCCGTCGCGGGGGGTGATGAATTCGTCGTGTTGCGTGGAGATTACAATGGTGTGGATGCGCACGGGCTGGTCGTTTTCGTCGTATTCCACGGTTACTTGGCTCTTCGAGTCGGGGCGCAGGTAGGTCATCTGCTTGCCCTCGCGGCGTATCACTGCGAGCTCTTTCAGCAGGGCGTGGCTGAGGTCGAGGGTGAGGGGGATGAATGTGGCGGTTTCGTCGGTGGCGTAGCCGAACATCATGCCTTGGTCGCCGGCGCCTTGCTCTTGCGGCTTTTCGCGCTGCACGCCACGGTTGATGTCGGCGCTCTGCTCGTGCAGGGCCGACATCACGCCGCAGCTGTTTCCGTCGAACCTCAGCTCGGCGCGGTTGTAGCCTATTTCGTTGATTACGCGGCGGGCCACGTGTGCGATGTCGATATAGGTGTTGCTCGTCACTTCGCCGGCCACGATCACCTGGCCGGTGGTGACGAGGGTTTCGCAGGCCACGTGGCTATGCGGGTCGCCGGCCAGGAATTCGTCGAGGATGGCGTCGCTGATCTGGTCGGCCACTTTGTCGGGATGCCCTTCCGACACTGATTCGGATGTGAAAAGATAGTTCATATTTATGTCAGTAATGTTGATAATCGCATGATGCCAGGCGACAAGCCGCTGCGGACTTCCGGCAAGGGATGCCCACACTCAAAAAAATACTGACGTAAGGGGTTGGGTTACGCGGTTTTAGCATTTTTTACTGTGGTTGCAAGCAGCCAAATTTGTCCACAAGGCCGATGGCCTGATATTTTCGAGTGCAAAGGTAAGGAGAAAAATCAAGAATTAAAAGTTAAAAATTAGTAGAATTAATGAAAAGCGCCATGACGGGGATATGTCATGGCGCTTTGTGTGGTGTGCGTGTGGGGGATTATTTTGTGAGGTCGGCGGGGAGGGTGGGCATTGCGCCTTGCTGGGTGCAGACGTAGGCTGAGGTGAGCACGGCCTTGGAGTGGGCCTCGGCCACCGATTTGCCTTTGAGCAGGCTGGCAATGAAGGCGGCTGTGAACGAGTCGCCGGCGCCTACGGTGTCCTCTACCTCTACTTTGGGCGTGGGCTGGAACGATACGTTGCCGGGGGTGAACACGTAGCTGCCGTTGATGCCGCAGGTGAGGATGAGCATCTTCAGGTTGTACTTGCCGAGCAGAATCCAGCATTTGTCCTGGAGGTCGATGCCGGGGTAGCCGAACATGCGGCTAACGGTGACGAGCTCCTCGTCGTTTATCTTCAGGATGTTGCAGCGCTCCATCGAATTGCACAGGATGTCCTTGTTGTAGAAGCCCTGGCGCAGGTTGACGTCGAACACCACGAGAGAATCCTCGTCCTTGGGCATTGCGTCGAGGAAGCGGTTGATGGTGTCGCGCGACACCACGTTGCGCTGTGCGAGCGAGCCGAAGCACACCGCTTTGGTCTGCTTTGCCAGGTCGTCGAGCATGTTGGTGTAGGGGATGTTGTCCCACGCCACATTCTCCTTGATGTCGTATTGCGGGATTCCGGCTTGGTCCACCTCCACCTGCACAGTGCCGGTGGAATATGGCACCTCTGCAATGAGCTGATTCAGGCCCTTCGAGGTGAAGTTATCCACTATTTCATGGCCAAGGGCGTCATCGCCAACAGCGCTGACAACGCAGCTGGGGAGGCCGAATTGCGATACATGGTAAGCGAAGTTGGCCGGTGCGCCGCCAATCTTCTTTCCCTCGGGGAGAACGTCCCACAAGGCCTCTCCCATTCCTACTACTATTCCTTTCATGATACTAACGTTATGCTTTTTTGATTTTCATTGTGTAATAAATAAGGTAGAGCACGCCCACGGTCATAACGGCCACTGCGCCAACCTGGCCGAAAGCGTCGGCTGCATATCCCATGGCGAGTGGGAAGATGGTGCCACCGAACAGGCCCATGATCATAAGGCCCGACACCTCGTTGCGCTCCTTGGGTCGCGCGATGAGCGCTTGGGAGAACACTACCGAGAAGATGTTGGAGTTGCCGAATCCTACAAGTCCAATGCCGATGTAAAGCACCGGAATCGTTTCGCCTGCAAAGAGGATGGCCATGGCCGCAGCCATCATGAGCACGCTGATGCCGAAGAACACTTTGGGCGACATCCAGCGCAGGATGAATGCGCCGAGGAAGCAGCCGGCTGTGCGGAATATGAAGTAGACGCTGGTGGCGAATCCGGCTTCCTCGATGGGAAGGCCAAGGCGCTCCATGATGATTTTGGGAGCCACGGTGTTGGTGCCCACGTCGATGCCTACGTGGCACATGATGCCAAGGAAGCAAAGGAATATGAAGGGCGAGCCCAAGAGTTTCAGGCATTCCTTCACGCTCGATGCCTTGTCGGGCTTTTCTTCATGGATGGGAGTGGCCGAGAGCGCGGAGATAGACAGGAAGCTGACCACGGCGTAGATTACGAACATTGCGCGCCAGCCAAGGCCGAACGTGGGCAGGTAGGTGGTTGCGCCCCAGGCTGCCAGGATAGGAGCCAAGAACGAAGCGATAGCCTTGACGAATTGGCCGAATGTAAGCGTGGATGCGAGCTTGTCGCCGCTGATGAGGTTAGTCACAAGAGGGTTGAGCGATGTCTGCATCACGGCGTTGCCGATTCCGAGCAGCGAGAATGCGACGAGCATGGTCCAGTAGCTGTCGCTGAAAATGGGCACGATGAGCGACAGAGCCGTGATGACAAGGCTCACGAGCACTGTGCGCTTGCGGCCAATCTTATTCATCAGCATGCCTGTGGGCACCGAGAAGATTAGAAACCAGAAAAATACGAGTGAGGGAAAGAGGTTGGCCTGAGAATCGGTCAGGCCGAGGTCCTTCTGCACATAATTGGATGCTGTGCCTACGAGATCGACAAATCCCATGGCGAAGAAGCATAACATAACCGGGATGAACTGCATCACCAGTCCTTTTTTACCGTATTGCATAGTCAGAGTGTTGTCCATGGTTGATATTATTGATTAACAATGTTTAATGAGAATATGTTCAGATTCTTAGCCTTGGCATTGCCGCCTTGCGCCGAAAGCGTAAGGGTGGAGTAAGGCTCGGTGGGGAACACGAGGTTGGTCATGACGCTGCGGCCGCCGTTGGCAAACACCTCCATGCTCGACTTGTCGACAAAAATTCGCAATGACACGCTCTTGCCGTCGCTGTGTGTGGGAGCCACGGTGATGTGTGAGAAATCGCGGCTGAAATCAACTAAGCCGCTTGCGTTGCGGTCGAACGACAGTTGCTCAGTTGCCGGATCATACTCTATTACCACATGCTCGCCCTTGGCGTTGCCGAAAGTCAGCGACACTGTCTTGGCATTTCCGGGCACCAGCTCCACTGCCACTTCACATATGCCGTCGTTGGCTGCGGGGAGGTTAAAAGCCTTGCCTTTGCTCGACAGCGCTACGGAATTGGCACTGGCTACGCTCTTGCCGCGAATGGCGTCGAGTTCGGGCGCCGGCACCGACGCAGCATATATTTGGCCGTCAGCGCGCTTGAAAAGCTCCAGGTTGCGGGGCAGGGTGTTGGCGCTGCGGTATTGCATGGTGGGCACGCGGTCGGCATATTGCCAATTGCTCATCCATCCAATCACGGTGCGACGATTTTCGGGAGCGTCGCTCCAGCTCACCAGGGCGTAGTTGTCCTTACCGTGGTCGAGCCACTTTGTGGGCACGTTGCCTTCCGCGTCAGTGTCGGCAGTGAACGTAGAGCCGTCGAAGTCGCCCACGAAATACTGAATGCCGCTGCCGCCGAATGGGCCGCCGGGATTGATGTTGCATATCAGCACCCATTTCTTGTGGTCGGTGCCTTTTACGGGGAGCTCGAAGAAGTCGGGGCATTCCCACACGCCGTCCTGAGCGCCGAGGCCCTTGCCGAAGCTGCTCTGCAGCGTCCACTCCTTCATGTCGGGCGAGGTGAAGATGAGCATTTCGCGCTCCAGGGCATGAGCAAGCACGAGAGTCCACTGCTTTGTTTCGGGGTTCCAGAACATGTTGGGGTCGCGCGCTTCGCTGTCGATTGTGATCACCGGGTTGCCGGGGTATATTTCAAAAGTTTCGCCATTGTCGGCGCTGTGCGCAAGGCTTTGCACTTGGCTTGCTCCGGCCGAGGTGTACATTGCCACCACGGCGTTTTCGCCGAAGCCGGCGCTATTCTCCGTGTCGATGGCTGAGCTGCCGCTGAACACCGAGCCGAGTCCGTTGGGCTTGATTGCGGCGGGATGATGCTGCCAGTTGACGAGGTCGGTCGATGTGGAGTGTCCCCAGGTCATGTTCTGCCATTTCGAGCCGTAGGGGTTCCATTGATAATACAGATGCCACACGCCATCCTTGTAGAACATGCCGTTGGGATCGTTCATCCAGCCGTAGAGAGGCGTGTGGTGGTAGGCCGGGCGGTATTTCTCCGTGTTGGTCGCGTCGATGGTGTCGGCAAGCGTCATGCCCTCCCAGCATACATCGCCGGCGGTGTTTTCAGGGCGGCTGTCATGAGGCAGTGTCACGTTCAGCACCACGTTGCGCCCCTTGTAGGGAGCGAGGTCAAAAGGCACTGTGTAGTCGATAGTCGACTTGGCCAGGCGCACATAGATAGTTTTTTCGAGGTTTCCGTCCACCAGTACGTTTACTGTAGCGTCGCCATAATCCTCCTGCACGGGCATCATCAGATACCGAGCATCGGCGTCGACCCTTACCAGAGTGTTGTGGGGACCGAGGTGCTCCACCTTAATTCCGTCGGCAGCATAGGCCGCGCTCCACATCAGCGGGAGAATCAGCATCGGAATTGCTTTTTTCAAATTCGGTTTCATATAAATTGTATTTTGTTTCTGTCGAGTTTCATTGACATTGCAAAGTTAAATATGTAGAGATTTTCACACTATTAATAATTTAGTATAAACTATTAATTTTGATTCATTGAGCAAAAATCAATAGTGAATACACTGTAATTCATAAATTTATGACTAACTTTGCATGAACACAAACCATAAGCCTTAAATTTTAGGATGAAACTTGGAAAAATTATCACATGTCTGCTTGCTGCAATAGTAATGGTGTCCACATCGGGCTGCCGCGAGAAAGCCAAATACCATATTGGCGTGTCGCAATGCAGCAGCGACGACTGGCGCAATAAGATGAACGATGAGATACGCCGCGAGATAATGCTGCATCCCGACGTGGATGTGGAGATACGCTCAGCCGACGACAGCAACGACAAGCAGATTGCCGACATAAGATATTTCGTCGACAACGATTTCGACATCATCATTGCTGCGCCAAACGAGGCCGATGCCATCACGCCTATTATAAAAGAGGTGTACGAGTCGGGCACGCCGGTGATGTTGTTCGACCGCAGCATCAACGGCGACACCTACACGGCATCGCAGAACGCCGACAACGCAAGCATAGGCAAGGCTGCCGCCCTGTATGCGCATTCGCTCGTTGGCGACGGCGCGAAGGTGGTGGAGATACGCGGCCTCAGAGGCTCCACGCCTGCAATTGGGCGAAGCGAAGGCTTCAACATGCTGTGCGACAGCCTGAAGATGGAAGTGGTGGCATCGGCCTACGGCGACTGGAATCACGAAGACGCTTATAGGGTGGCCGACTCGCTGCTGAGGATTCACCCCGACGTTGACCTGATTTATGCACACAACGACCGCATGGCCATTGCCGCCTCAGAGGTGGCCCGCGGGCTGGGCTTGTCGGTAAGGACAATAGGCATAGATGCAGCCCCTGAGATAGGCATCAAGGCTGTGGCCGACGGCAAGATTGATGCCACCTTCTTGTATCCTACAGAGGGCTACCAATTGATACGCACGGCCTTGGCGATACTCAAGGGCGAGCCTTACGTGCGCGACGCCGTGCTGCCGGTGTCGTCGGCCGTCGACAAATCAAATGCCGACATACTGCTGCTGCAGAACGAATCGCTAAAGGAAGAAACATCAAAGATACAGGCTCTTAAAACGCAGGTTGACGATTACTGGAGCCAACACTCGGCGCAGACGGCACTCTTCTATGCCGTCATAGCCATTTTGGTACTGGTTTTTGGCGTGCTGTTTGTGATTTTAAGGTTGTATTGGGCACACAAACGCCATCAGGCCGAACTGCTTGAGCAAAACCGGGTGCTTGAGCGCCAGCGCGACACCGAGAAGTCGCTCAACGAGCAGCTGAGCGCAGCCACGCAGTCGAAGCTCGCATTCTTCACCAATGTGTCGCACGATCTGCGCACGCCGCTCACACTCATAGCCGAGCCGGTGGAGCAACTTGCTGAGGCCAACTACCTCACGCCCCAGCATCACGCGCTGATAAGCATCGCCAACAAGAACGTGAAGATACTGCGCCGCCTTATCAACCAGATACTCGACTTCCGCAAATACGAAAACGGCAAGCTCAACGTAAACCTCACAGAGGTACGCCTTGGCGAGCATATCGCAGAATGGAGCGAAGGCTTCAAGTCAGTGGCCAAGAAACGCGACATAAAATTTGCAGTTGACATCGACCTCCCGACTGACTTTTCAATGGCTGTCGACCTGGAAAAGGTGGAGCGCGTTTATTTCAATCTTCTCTCCAACGCATTCAAGTACACGCCCGACAACGGCAAAATCGCTGTGCACTGCGGTGAACTGTCCGATGCGCTGAAGGTGACTGTATCCGATACCGGCCAGGGCATATCGCAGGATGACATAGCCAACATTTTCGACCGTTTTTTCCAGGTTGACCGCATCCATCCCAAGGGTTCGGGCATAGGGCTTTCGCTTGCCAAGGCATTTGTGGAGCTGCATGGCGGCAGCATAGAGGTTGAGAGCGAGTTGGGCAAGGGCAGCGCTTTCACGGTGTCGCTGCCCATAAGGCATGTGGCGAAGAGCGGCGACGGGGCAGAGTTGCAGAGGGCAATTTCCGACTCGGAAATAGCGGCCGAGCTCGTAGATGTGGAGATTGACACAACCAAGGGGGATGCGGAATTGCCTCTACTGCTGGTAATTGACGACAACGATGACATACGGTCGATGATAAGGGAACTGCTGTGCGGCGACTACCGCATCATAGAGGCAGCCAACGGCAAGGAGGGCGTAAGGCTTGCCACTAAATATGTGCCCGACCTTATCATCTGCGATGTGATGATGCCGATAATGGACGGCATGGAGTGCTGCAAGCTGATAAAGGAGGAAGTTTCCACCTCGCATATCCCGGTGCTGATGCTCACGGCATGCTCAATGGACGAGCAGCGCATCCAAGGCTACGAAAGCGGAGCCGACGGCTACTTGGCAAAGCCGTTCAACAGCAAGATGCTTGTGATGCGCTGCCGCAATCTGATTGACAACCGAAAACGCATCAAGGAGATATGGAAGCCTGCGGCAAAGGCCGATGTGGCAGTAGAGGCTCAGGAGCAGAAGCATATTCCGACAAATCGAGACATCGACAGTGAATTCTACGATAAATTTCTCGACGTATTCAGCGCCGAAATGGGTAATTCCGAGCTTAGCGTCGATGACATAGCGGCTAAATTGGGATTGGGCAGGTCGCAATTCTATCGCAAGATTAAAGCGCTTACCAACTATTCGCCCGTAGAGCTGGTGAGAAAGCTCAGGCTCGGAAAGGCGAGGGAGATGCTGATGACGACGGAAAAAACCATTAGCGAGATATCGTACGATGTGGGCTTCTCGGCGCCGGCGTATTTCACGAGGGTGTATCGCGAGAGCTTTGGCGAGACGCCGTCGGACCTGCGCGAGCGCCTTGGGCATAAATAATCGACATCATTGCATTATCTAATGGCGCGCTTGTGACATGTCGGCGCGCCATTGATTATTTTCTGACACGGGCAGAGTATGAATTTTTTCACAAACACTATTGAAATTTGCTCATCGACCAAAAATTACTAATCGATGAAACAATGGTGATAGACAAAACACATTGTGCTTCATAACTTTGCGTCAGAAATTTTAATCCAAAAAAACTATAACATGAAAAAAACATTCCTCACAGCAATCATGATGCTGATAACGGCAGTAGTGATGCACGCGCAGACAATCACTGTGCATGGAACGGTGCTTTCGAAGACCGACAACGAGCCGCTGATTGGCGCGTCGGTGCTTAGCGAAGCATCCAACGTCGGGGTTGTAACCGATTACGACGGCAATTTTAGCATTAAGGTGCCCGAAGGCTCCATCTTGAAATTCTCTTACATCGGGTTTAATACTGTGGAGATGGCAGCCGCCGAAGAGATGACCGTCTACCTCACCGAAGACTCAGAGCTTCTCGACGAAGTGGTAGTGGTGGGCTACCAAACAATGAAGAAAGCCGATCTCACTGGTTCTGTATCTGTGGTGAGCACAAAATCACTTGAGACATCTTCCGACACAGACCCCATGCGCGCATTGCAAGGCAAAGTGCCTGGCATGACCATCACCGCCAATGGTTCGCCAAGCGGCACCGGCTCAGTGCGCATACGCGGTATCGGCTCCTTCAACGCCTCGCAGGATCCCTTGTTCGTAATCGACGGCGTGCCCACTACGGCTTCGCTGAATTCACTTAACATGAACGATATCGAGAGCATGCAGGTACTCAAGGACGCTGCCTCGGCTTCAATATATGGTTCGCGCGCAGCAAACGGCGTGATAATCATCACCACCAAGAAGGGCAAAGCCAACGGCGACAAGGTGAACGTAAGCTTCTCGGCCAACCTTACCGGACAGTTCTATTCAGGACAATCCAAGATGAAGCTCCTCAACACGGTCGGCTACGCCACAGCCATGGCACAGGCTGCCCTCAACGACGGCCTCGACCCTGTGGCTTACGCATCAAGCTACGGCCTCAACCTCAATGCCTCGTCGGGCTTCCCGATTTCGGTTTACGACATCTCCACGGGGCAATACAACACGTACACAGTAAATGGCCAGTATGATGGCTATATCAACGCCAAGCGCACCATGCTGATGTCGGATACCGACTGGCTCGACGAAATATCGCGCACCGGCTTCTCGCAAAGCTACGATGCATCAGTGTCGAAGGCCACTGATTCGATGACAGCCCTGTTCTCTCTGGGCTACAAAAAGAACGAAGGCATCCTTCGCTACACCAACTTCGAGAATATATCAGCTCGCATCAACACCTCATTCAACCTTTCGAAGGTTATAACCGTTGGTGAGAACTTTACGCTAACGTACACCGACCAGGTTGACTGCCAACCTCTGGAGAACGCCCTTAAGATGCCTTCGATCGTGCCGGTGTTTGAGACTGATGGCGTGACATACGCTGGCCCGGTAGGCAGCATGGCCGACCGTCAGAACCCCTTGCGCGAGCTTGCTTTCAATCGCGACAACGCTCTCAAGATATGGCGACTCTTTGGCAATGCCTACATTGACATCAAGCCGGTGAAAGGCCTTGTGCTGCGTTCGAATTTCGGCCTCGATTACGACGCTTCGTTCATCCACTCCTACAGCTACACATTCCACAGCGACATCGTAAACAACGACACGAATTCCACGACTCTGTCGCAGGCCAACGACTCGAAGTGGACCTGGACCAATACTGCCAACTACAACTTCAACATCACCGCCGACCACAACTTCACGGTGCTTGCCGGCATGGAAATGTTCAAGCAGACAAGAATTGATTTCTCGGCCTACAACGAAAACTACGACATAGAGACTCCCGACTACATGTATCCCGATGCTTCGTCGGGCGTGGAGAGGGCTACCGGCAATCGCTCGTCGTACGCACTTGTGTCGTTCTTCGGCAAAATCGACTACAACTGGCGCAACCTGGTGCTTGCATCGTTCACTATTCGCCACGATGGTTCGTCGCGCTTCGGCAGCAACAATCGATACGGTACGTTCCCTGCCGCAACTCTCGGCTACCGCATTTCGGAGAATCTGAAAAAGACATGGCTTGATGACTTGAAGCTGCGCCTTTCTTGGGGCAAAACCGGGAACCAGGCTATCTCCAACACAGCTCGCTACGCATTGTACATCGCCGACTATGGCACTGACCGCGTGACATCTACAGCCTACGACTTGCTGTTGCAACAGAGCGGCATCTTCCCCTCGGGCTACTACGCAAGCCAGACAGCCAACCCCAACCTTAAATGGGAGACAACCATACAATACAACGCCGGCGTAGACTTCGGCATGCTCAGGAATCGCCTCACGGGTTCGGTCGACGCTTATATCAAGGACGTGAAGGACATGCTCATCACACCCGCATATCTCGGCTCGATGGGCGAGGGCGGCTCATCGTGGCTCAATGGCCCATCGCTGCGCAACGTCGGCATGGAATTCCAAGTGGGATGGCGCGACGATCTCGCGTGCGGCCTTGGCTACCGCGTTGGCCTGAACGCTGACTTCTACCGCAACTGGGTCACCTACCTGCCTTCTACCACTACAGGCTCGTACGCACACACCACCACTCAGAATCTCGTGGAAGCCAAGAAGCCCTATGGCTCGATTGTAGGCTATGCATTCGACGGACTGTTCCAAACTCAGGATGAGGTGCTCGCCTCGGGCCAGGACAATGCTCGCGTGGGCGGCATGAAATACGCCGACCTTAACGGCGACGGCAAGATCACGTCGGCCGACCAGACATGGATCTACAATCCCGTGCCCGACCTTTCGTTTGGCCTCAACGCAGAATTGACATACAAGAATTTCGACCTCACGATGTTCTGGCAAGGCGTGCTCGGACAGGACGTGTACAACAACCAAAAGTTCCAAAACGATTTCTGGAGCGTAACCGATGCCGGCAGCAACAAGGGCGTGCGAGTGCTCGATGCATGGCTGCCTAACGTGAACACATCGTCGACCATACCGATGCTCACCACCGACAATAAAGGCGACGAGGGACGCGCTTCGTCCTACTTCGTGGAGAATGGGTCATACGCAAAGCTGCGCACATTGCAGATTGGCTACAACTTGCCATCGAAGGTGCTTGAGCGCCTGCGCATGAGCAGAGCACGCTTCTACGTGTCGGGACAGAATCTGCTGACGATAAAAAGCAGCAGCCTCACCTGCACCGACCCTGAGAATCCCAATTGGGCTTACCCAATACCCACATCAGTGTCATTCGGACTTCAACTCGATTTCTAATCATCAAACAGAACACAGAAATGAAATCAATAAAACTATATATGCTTGCGCTGCTCGGCGTGTGCGCAGCCTCATGCAATGAATTTATCGACGTTCCCCCTACGGGAGTAGTTGACGGCGAACTCGCGTATTCGCAGCCCGATAAGATGGTGAATGCAGCTTACGCCTCGCTCGGCGACTGCTGGTACAGCTATCCATTCAACCTCTGGCCATATGGCGACCTTTCATCAGACGACTGCCTGAAGGGCGGCGGTGGCACCACCGACACCGGTTATCATCCTATGGAGATTTGGTCGACGCTCACCTCCACACCCGGCGAACTCGATGAGCTATGGTACCGACTCTACTGCAACATCTCGCGTTGCAACCGCGCCTTGGTTTCGCTTGAGGAATACGGCGTGTCGGAGCTCGGCGAGGAGACGGCAGCCCAGCGCGTAGGCGAAGTGCATTTCTTGCGCGGCCACAGCTATTTCAAGCTTCTTACGATGTTCCGCCAGATTCCATGGATCGACGAGGAAGTGTTCAAAAACAACGCTCAGGATGAAACTCCCAACAATGAGTTCACCTATCAGGAACTCTTCAATAAGGTAATCAATGAGTTTGAACTTGCCTACAACGCGCTTCCTATGGAAGTGACCGACGGTGGAGGACGCGCCAACAAGGTGGCTGCAGCGGCCTACTTGGCAAAGTGCTACCTCACCATTGCTTGGGGCGATGGCTATGAGGCAACCGACGGCGTTGGCTTTATCAACCAAAGCTATATGCAGAAGGTGATTGACTACACTGATGTCGTGGTCAACTCCAACTACGGTTACCTGGCCGATTTCGGCGACATCTTCTTGCCTGAATACAAGAATAGCTCTGAGTCGGTGTTTGCAGTGCAGACGTCGCAGTATACCGAGGACAATACTCGCTATGGCCGTGCCAACTGGTCGAATATGCTCAACGGCTGCTGGGGCATGTGGTCGTGCGGATGGGATTTCCACAAGCCGTCGCAGAACCTGGTGAATGCCTACAAGACGCAGGATGGCCTGCCGCTCTTCGACGGCTACGACGCTGCTGACGACTACCCCGTGAATGGCGTTGCTTCAGACCAGAAATGGGATCCGCGTTTGTTCCATACAGTGGGCATGCCGTCGTTCCCCTACAAATATGAGTCGGAATATATGATGACAACCGACAACTCGCGCACTCCCAACACCTATGGCTACTACACGTCGCTCAAGGATGTGCCGCAGCGCAGCGAGGGCGAGACATTCGATGGCTCGTGGCAGGCATTCGCGATGAACGACTATGTGTTCCGCTACACCGATGTGATGCTCATGCGTGCAGAGGCTCTGATTGAGGTAGGACGCACGGAGGACGCTCGCCTCATCATCAACGACATACGCCAGCGCGCCGCAAATTCAATCGACAAGCATATAGCCTACGCAAAGGATTTCTGTGAAATAGCATTGTATCCGACATCCGACTTCGACACGAAGGAGAAGGCTCGTGTGCGCCTGCGTTGGGAACGTCGCCTTGAAATGGCCATGGAGAGCAGCCGCTACTTCGACCTTCGTCGCTGGGGCATCGCTTCCGAGGTGCTCAACGCTTACTTCGCAAAAGAATATGAGTCGAGCTACGACGGCGTGCAGTACGGCCAGTACTATCTCGATGCTCACTACACAGCTGGCAAAAACGAGTTCTATCCTATTCCCTACAATCAGCTCTACTACGTACCCGGCCTGTATGTGCAGAATGAGGGCTACAATTAATCAACCGATAACATTTTTTTCAACAATGAAGAAGATTCAATATACATTTCTGGCATTGCTTGGCCTGATTGCTCTCAGTGCTTGCCAGGACAAGGATTACGAAATTGCTGCCCCGATAATATCGCCGATTGATGCAAACAGCATCACGGGGCAGCTCGAAGGCGACGACTACGTGTGGTCGTGGACTATGCCTCAGGGCATGATGATGTCGGTGAGCCTCTACAATGGCACATCGTTTCTGGGCTCGGAGACCGTGGAGACGAGCACCTACGCGCACAGCAGCATCGACACGAACATAGAATACACCTATGTGTTCAAGCTGTCGGACGGCACTAACCTGTCGAACGGAGTGGTGAAGCGCTACACACGCCCTGGAGCATCGAAGATGACTGGCATCTCGATGGCTCAGATTGAGAAAACGGGCGGATACGACGCTTACATCTCATGGGACAAGAACGAGACTGCCGAGACAGTGGAGATGACTGCAACCAACGGCACCCGCACGATATCGGAATCGCTTTCGCCAAATGTAACTGAGTATACCATCAGCGATGTCAATTTCGGCGAGGAATGGGCAGTGACAATGATTGCCAGCAACAGCCAAGGCAAGTCGCTGCCGGCTACTGCCTCGCTGAAGATAGGCAAGACGGCAATTGGCTTCCTGAGCGTATACGCGACGCCAGAGGAATTGGTGGCCGACGGCGACGATGACGAGGCTTCGGCATGGCTGTGGCTGCACGAGGAGTATCCTACGGCTCAATATGTGTATTTCGGCGACATCAGCACGGTGGCCGACGTGAATCAGTACCGCGTGCTGTTCTGGATGCGCGACCTCGAGGGCGTGAGCGAAGCTGAGGTGTTTGCGATGCCCGACGTTGTGGAGCAAGCTACTCCTGTGGTAAGGGAATGGTACGCAGCCGGCGGCAGTCTGCTTCTTTGGAGCCATGCCACGGTGTATGTAGGCGCTCTTGGACGCCTCGACATGGACATGCTGAAGAATAATGACCGATCAATCGGCACTGGCGAGGGCGGCTACAACGGCGACACCTGGAACATGGCTGTTTCGCTCAACCCTGGCAGCAAATTCACCAAGGACCACTCGATGCACCCCATATACAAGGGGCTGACTGTTACGTCGAACGACCGCTGCAAGCTGATATCCTTCAAGGGCGCTGGCTGGACTGAGGACCACAACTGCCTATTCTTCAACATACCTACAGCGCTCACGGACCTTGACCCCCAGGATGAGGCATGCTACAACGCTCTCACTCAGGTCTACGGCATTTATCCGCTTGGCACATGGGATTCGCAGATCGATTGGGTGTCGCAGCTCAATGTGTGGGAGGCGCAGCAGGGCGACACTGATTTCTTGGGCACGATTCTATGTATCGGTAATGGCGGCTGCGAGTTCTCGATGAAGAATGCCGACGGCACGCCCGACAAGAGCACTTACCCGTCCAACAATCCTTATCAGGACAATGTGCTCACGTTGGCCAGGAATTCGCTTGAATATCTCAAGACAAGATAATGCGCAGGATTAGCTAAGGTAAAATAAGTATTGCAGAATCGCCATGGTGGCTACGTAAGCCCCATGGCGATTTTCTGCTGATTTTAGTGTCATTTTGCAAAGAAGCCATCGAATGACATGTCTTCGTCTATTTCAGGCCAATGTGGCCTAAAGTGAGATATTGAATAGTTTTGTCGTTGCTCATCAGTGGCATTGGCGAGCCTGGTATAATCGGAGAATCGCTCCTGCCCCCTTATATGACAAAGAAGGAGACCGACCTCATGGCTGAGAGCGGATGGGGTATTACGTAACTTCGATGAAAGTTATAGGTTAATATAAAAACCACCCAAATTCAACCGGGGGTGGGTGTAAATTTGGGTGGTTGTTTTGTAAATCGCTGATTGTCAACTTGGATTGTGGAGTATAGCGGACTCGAACCGCTCACCTCGACACTGCCAGTGTCGCGCTCTAGCCAGATGAGCTAATACCCCGTGGCGTTTATTACGGTACAAAGTTATGCTTTTTTTGTGAAGTGACAAAATTTTCGTGAAGTTATTTGTTTATATCAGGTGATTTTTTTGTAAATGAGGGCGCAAGGCTCTTTTTCGCACTTTCGTGATAAGATAAAAACAACTTATTCGGAGAAAAATTG
>CAZORI010000028.1:0-27951 GCA_964582335.1 uncultured Bacteroides sp. | reverse complement strand
GCCGTTTTTTCGTGTCATTCTATCAACTTAAATTAACTTGCGAAACTTGAATTATGAATAAATTAAGACTCATATATGTGCTTTTGACGGCGATGATAGCCATTGCTGCCGGCGCCCAAAGCTCCAATCAATACTCCGGGCAGCGCAACAATGCTTCCGGCTCGGGGCAAAAGCTTAACTCCGACGGCAAACGCGTGTCGGAGAAGAAGCAGGACATCGAGCAAGTGGCATATGCATGGGGCGTAGACGGCCCTACGGGCACTGTCACGCAGATGCCAATGGACACGCTGGAATACAACTACTTCCAGCAAGCAATTCCCTCAGCGAAATCGTATGCTTACGCTTGCACGGGCAACCTTGGCGCTGAAGGCAAGAACATGCTCTTCATGGAGCAGGCTCCTATCAGCCACTTCTTCTTGCAGGACGCGCAGATGGCATGGACTCCCACCTTGGCAAAGCAAAGGTGGTACAACACGCGCATTCCCATGACGCTCGTGGGCTACAACACTGGAGGCGGCCGCTACAATTCCCAAGACAGGCTCGAGGTGATATTTTCGGGCAATGTCAACAAAAAAGCGCAGATTGGCGCCAACCTCGACTACATATACAGCAAAGGCTCATATGAAAACCAAAACACCAAGGGACTGACGTGGGGGCTCGACGGCTCATATCTTGGCGACAGATACGAATTCAAAGGCTTCACTCAGCATTACAACCTGCTCAACAAGGAAAACGGCGGCATCACTGACGACCTTTACATTACCGACCCTGCCGAGCTGCAAGGAGGCGTGTCGTCGATTGACCCAAAGTCGATACCAACCAATCTCTCACGCGCCAGCACAAAAATTGTTGGCGGAGAAATCTACCTCAACAACATGTACAAGGTTGGATTCTGGCGAGATGAAAAGGACGAAAATGACTCTATCATCAGCAGCGAGTACGTGCCCGTTACATCATTCTTCTGGATATTAGACTACAAATACGCCAAGCACATCTTCAGCGACAATATGTCGAGCGAAACGCAGAAATTCTTCGAGCACACGTATTTGAATCCAAATCTCACCGACGACCGCACCAAATACTCGTCGGTAAGCAATACAGTGGGCGTGACTCTGCTGGAGGATTTCAACAAATACGCCAAATTCGGCTTGGCGGCCTACTTCAGGCACGAAGCGCGTAGATTTACCCAAGCCACCGACACTATCGACCGGCTGATGGTCGATGACATCGGCCTTACGCCGTTTCCCCAGGGCATAGAGAGCATACTCGACAAAAAGTCGCAGCACTTGGCATGGGTAGGAGGCCAGCTGGCCAAGAAGAACGGCAGAATACTTACTTACCAGGCAAACGCCGAAATTGGATTGATCGGCGATGCGGCAGGCGACCTGAAGATATGGGGAAATCTGTCGACGCGTATTCCTTTGCTCGGTGATACGGTGCCTGTGACTGCCTATGGCGGGTTGTACAATACCGCCACGCCTTATCTGCTCAACGAATACCGCTCCAACCACTTTATTTGGCAAAATGATTTTGGCAAGGAACGGCGCTTGCGCTTTGGCGGCATCCTAAGCATACCATGGACCAAAACCAGCTTGAACGTTGGCACTGAGACGCTGCAGAACCATGTGTTCTTCAACGAGAGCGCCCTGCCTGAGCAAGACGGAGGCACTGTGCAAGTGTTCTCGGCCACGCTACACCAGGATTTGAGGCTTGGCATCCTGCATTGGGACAACAAGATTACCTACCAGACCTCTACCAACGAGACTGTGCTTCCCTTGCCTAAGCTGGCCGTATACAGCAATCTCTACCTACTGTGCCACATAGCCACGCTGCATTTGCAATTTGGCATCGATTGCGACTACTACACAAAATATTACGCTCCGGCCTACCAGCCTTCCACGGCCACCTTCTACAACCAAAAAGAGCTGAAGCTTGGCAATTATCCATTCATGACGGCGTACGCCAACATGAAGCTCGGGCGCACACGATTCTATGTGATGATGTCGCACGTGAACCGAGGAATAATAGGTGGAGACAATTATTTCTCTTCGCCGCACTACCCTCTGAATCCGAGGCGTTTCCAACTGGGCCTCAGCATTGACTTCCATAATTGATCATGCGTCGCCTCAAGCCAAAGTCAAATTCGATGTGGCTGCTCACTGCATTGCTATGCGTGGCGGTGCTTGCCATGGTGCTAATAGGGAAGTCGTCGCACAAGAAAAGCCCTTTTGCGCCCGGCTACGCAAAATCGGGAGGCGACACTCTTGACGTGGCCATCCAGCTTGCCCCGGGCGTGTATCGCGTAGTTGGCGACAGCGCATGGGGCAAAGACTACGACCTGTTGATGCGGATTGTCGCTGAGCACAATGTGCCCGTGAAGTTGCACCCATTCGTTCCGCTGAGCCATGCCATGCAGTATCTTGAAGAGGGAAAATACGACATTGTGGTGGCTTCAATGCCGCTCACATCGCAGCTTCGCAGCCGGTTTTTGATGACCAAGCCAGTATATCTCGATCGCGAGGTGCTCGTGCAGCGTCGCGACACTGCCGAAGGGAGCATGGTGAAATCACAGATAGACCTTGGCGGCGACACTGTGTGGGTTGCTCACGACTCACCCATCATGAACCGAATAGAGAATTTGTCGCAAGAGATAGGCGATACGATATACGTGAAGAGCGATGCTCGATATTCGGCTGAGCATTTGCTCATATTGGTGAGCAAGGGCATCATCAAGCGCGCTGTAATCAGCGAGATGGTGGCTGAGGCCATGCGCGATTCGTTTCCCAATGTCGACACCGAAACCCCGGTTTCATTCACGCAATTCCAATGCTGGGCGCTGAATCGCGCCGACAGCACGTTGCTTGATACGCTCAATCAGTGGATTT
Organism: uncultured Bacteroides sp.; assembly: GCA_964582335.1. Taxonomy (GTDB): domain Bacteria; phylum Bacteroidota; class Bacteroidia; order Bacteroidales; family Muribaculaceae; genus CAG-873. Next base: position 25,066 of record CAZORI010000028.1, on the reverse strand, counting down.
CGGCATTGAAATAGGCGTGCCTTTGCACCACATGTTGTAGCAATTGAGGTTGCTCTCGCATTGCAGCCTTAGTTTTTCCCACGCCTCCTCAATCGAAATAGGCCGCATGTTGTTGAGGTCAACCCCCACGTCGTACTGGTTGCACGAGGCCACTTCATCCATCAGTTTGCGGTCGCAGCCATCGTAACCCTGACGCAGGTGCATATGGCCATGCAATTGGGGCTCGGAGTGGTATCGGCCGGTCCAGCACAGAAACGGATAGTGAGAAAGGTGTATTCTATGGTGATTCCACACGAGCGACGACCCCATGCTTACGTCGGCAAACAGATGCTGCAGCTTGGCGTTCCATATGTTGCGATAGTCGTGATTTCCCATCACCAGATGTATTGTGCCATTGAGCCGGCTTACGAATTCCGTCACGAATTTCTTCGAGCCAAAAGCGATGTCGCCGAGGTGATACACCTCATCGTCGGGGCCGACTACGCTGTTCCAGTTGTCAATCAAGGCCTCGTTCATCTCGTCCACTGTGCTGAAGGGCCTTTTGGCGAAGCGTATTATATTAGAATCGCCTGCGTGGGTGTCGCTTGTGAAGTATATCATGGCATGAAATGGGCCTATACGGCTGGGAGGGTGTGTCCGTTGAGTTTGCGATAGAGCGTGAGCGCGTACACGTCGGTCATGCCGGATATGTGGTCGAGCACAGCCAGCAGACGGTCGTACAGGTTTTCGGCATGCACATCATATTGCTGCGGCACTTGCGACAGCAGCAGTTTGCTGTAATAAAGGTCGGGATGCGTCACGGCATGTATCAGCTTCTCAAGCAAGAACGTGATAATGCGGTTGCCGGCCATGTCGATGTCGACAACATTCGATGAGCAGTATATTTTGTTCCACGACAACTCAGTGCACCGCTCATATCCATTGCGTTCTTTGGGTGGAAGATGCTGCAGCAGCGATCTGGAGAACGTACCGTCGAGAATGTCTTGCTCATGCTCAATGAAGATGTCGGCGCATCGCTCTACCAGCGTTCCAATCACGCACGAGCGCAGATAACCAATTTTTTCGTGAGGGTCGGTGATAGCGGAAAGTATGTCGTTGATGTGCTTGACGCGCTTATCGTCGAAAAATCCCATCAGCGCGCCCATAACCTCATCGGTGTTGAGAATCTTCAGCTTGTGGGCATCCTCGATGTCCATCACTTCGTAGCATATGTCGTCGGCAGCCTCCACGATGTACACCAGCGGATGCCTGGCATATGCGACAGATCCGTCGGCCTGTGGACGCTTGAGCATGCCTAAAGTGTCGGCTACGCGCACGAAGTCGGCGCGCTCGCTGTCGAAGAACCCAAACTTTCCTTTCATGCCGGCGTGTGAAGAGTCGTGGGGATATTTTACGATTGAGGCAAGCATTGAATAAGTCATGGCGAACCCTCCGGGGCGGCGTCCCTTGAATTGATGCGTGAGCAAGCGGAATGCATTGGCGTTGCCCTCGAAGTTGGTCAGGTCGGCCCATTGCTCTTTGGTGAGCTTCTCCTTGACTGATGCGCCGGCGCCCTCGCTGAAGAAGGATGATATCGTCTTTTCGCCCGAGTGTCCGAAGGGAGGGTTGCCTAAATCGTGTGCCAAGCATCCGGCGGCCACGATGTCGCCGATGTCGGCTAATTTGTCGCGCCAAGGCTCGTGACTGTATTTTTGCATAAGGCTCGATGAGATGGCGTCGGCAAGCGACTTGCCCACGCATGCCACCTCAAGCGAGTGGGTGAGACGATTGTGCACGAACACGCTTCCTGGCAGAGGCATCACTTGCGTCTTGTTTTGCAGCCTGCGGAAGGGCGAAGAAAACACCAGACGGTCGTAGTCGCGCCTGAAATCGCTGCGGCCTTGTCCTTTCTTGGGGTCGGAGTAATGCTCCAGTCCGAAGCGTTGGTCGTTGATGAGTTTATTCCATTCCATCGTGTCGAATTGTTAAGAGAGCGCAGGCACAAGGTATTTGCAAAGGCAGTAGCCGCCGCCCATCAGCCACACGTATATGATGGCCGCAAGCATAAAAGGCTTAGCGCCCGCTTGCTTGAATTTGTCGAAGCTTGTCTCTGCGCCCAAGGCAGTCATAGCCATCGTAAGCATGAAATTGTCGAAGCCATTGACAGATGTCAAAAATTGGCTTAGCGTGCCGGCCGGTATTTGAGGCATGGCTTGAAGTAAAGAATTGATGCCTATCACAAGCAAGAAGCCAAAGGCAAACCAGGGCACGGCTATTTTGCTTTTGCCATGGGCAGAGGCTGAATTTCCGCTGCGCGCTTTTGCCAGGACGAAGCCCATGATTACAAGCACCGGGGCAAGCATCATCACGCGTATCATCTTAGTGATGGTGGCCATGTCGGCCAGATGCAGTGCACCGTCGGGGTCCATGGCATTGCCGCCGCCCACCACGTGTGCCACTTCGTGAAGCGTAGAGCCGGTGTATATTGCCATCTCCTGCGTTGACAAATCGAACACGCCCATGCGGTAAAGCACCGGATAGAGAAACATCGACAGCGTGCCGAAGATTACGACCGTCGACACTGCAATCGCGGTTTTGTACGGTGCGCACTTAACTACGGGCTCGGCTCCGAGCACAGCAGCAGCTCCACAGATGGCGCTGCCAGTCGACACCATAAGCGTGGTGTCGCTGTCCATCTTTAGAAGCTTGCCGGCGATTAGCCCGATTGCAATCGTTCCGCATATGATGATGGCATCAATCAAAATTGCGGGCACGCCAATCTCGAATACTTGCTGGAATGTGAGGCGGAAGCCGTAGAGGATGATGCCCCAGCGAAGCACTTGCTTTGTGCAGAACTTGATGCCAGGCACCCATGTGTCGGGCAGATGATTGCGCAGGCTGTTGGCATAGAGCATGCCCAGCACGATGCCCACTATCAGCGGACTCAGCGAGATATCCTTCACCCATTGGAATTCACTGATGTAGCACGCAGAGAATGCGAATAGAGCCATCAAAAGCACGCCATGCCACACGGCAGCTCGGGATTCTGATATATTCATCTATTGGAATAATTGACTTTTTGTTAATGATTGGCAAAGGTAACAATTTTTTTTGGATGACGGTGGATATTTAGTAAATTTGCAAATGCATTATTTATGAGAGCCTCTTGATTTAACGAAAACAGAGACAAAGGAAATTTGTTATATATTATGGAAGCAGCAGAAGTGCCATCGAATTTTGAACGCGCTGTGCTCGTTGGACTTATCACTTCGCAGCAGCCCGAGGACAAGGCTGTGGAGTACATTGCCGAGTTGGCTTTTTTGGCAGAAACTGCCGGGGCATACCCTATCAAGACTTTTTTCCAGAGAGTTGACTACCCAAATCCGCGAACATTCGTAGGCAAGGGCAAACTTGAGGAGATAGCAAAATATGTGGAGGAAAATGAGGTGACACTCGTAATATTCGACGATGACCTTACTACAAAGCAAGTGTCGAACCTTGAGAAAGAGCTTAAGGTGAAGACCCTCGACCGCACCAGTCTCATCCTCGATATTTTCGCCAACCGCGCGCAGACAGCCACAGCAAAGACACAGGTGGAATTGGCGCAATACCAATACCTTCTGCCTCGACTTACGCGAATGTGGACCCACCTTGAGCGCCAGCGAGGCGGCATCGGCATGCGTGGCCCAGGCGAAACGCAGATTGAGACCGACCGACGCATCATCCTCGACAAAATATCGCGCCTAAAGGACGAACTTGCCGCCATCGACAAGCAGAAAGCCATCCAGCGCAAAAATCGCGGCAAACTCACGCGCATCGCCCTTGTGGGATACACCAACGTGGGCAAGTCGACACTGATGAACGTGCTTAGCAAGAGCGATGTGTTCGCGGAGAACAAGCTCTTTGCCACACTCGACACCACCGTGCGCAAGATAGTGATAGAGAATCTGCCCATGCTGCTCACCGACACTGTAGGGTTTATACGCAAGCTGCCCACTCATCTCGTGAATTCGTTCAAGTCGACTCTCGACGAAGTGCGCGATGCCGATTTGCTGATTCATGTAGTGGACATATCGCATCCTAATTTCGAAGAGCAGATAGAGGTAGTGGACAAGACTCTGAGTGAAATATGCGAGGGCAACGACAAGCCCATGATTATCGTATTCAACAAGATCGACCAGTTCACCTATACGCCCAAGGACGAGGACGACCTTACCGATGCAAAGCGCGAGAACGTTTCGCTTGAAGAGCTCGAGCGGAGCTGGATGTCGAGGCTCGGCGACAATTGCGTGTTCATCAGCGCCAAGAAGGGCATCAACATCGACACCCTCAAACAGCGCATCTATGAGCGCGCAAAGGAAATACACATGGCGCGCTTCCCCTACAACGATTTCTTGTATGAGACATACGACCCGCTCGAATAACAGCTAATATCAAATAAATGCGGCCGGCATACCGATTTGTGTGCCGGCCGCATCTATAATTGCATGGTTGATGTTACAGCAGATGCTCAAGGTCGGAGGTAGTGCGCGCTACATCCTCGTCGGTTACCTCAAAGTTGGTGAGGTCGCCGGCAATGTACGAGTCGTAGGCTGCCATGTCGATTAGTCCGTGGCCAGAAAGGTTGAAGAGGATGACCTTTGATTTTCCTTCTTCCTTGGCCTTGTTGGCTTCGCGTATGGCTGCGGCTATGGCGTGGCTGCTTTCCGGAGCCGGGATGATGCCTTCCGCCTGTGCGAACATAGTGGCAGCGGCGAACGTTTCGAGCTGGGGAATATCCACCGCATCGATTAGGCCTTCGCTACGCAATTGGCTTATTACGGCGCCCGCTCCGTGATAGCGTAGGCCTCCGGCATGGATGTTGGCCGGCGCAAAATTGTGGCCAAGCGTGTACATGGGGATGAGCGGCGTGTAGCCGGCCTCATCCCCAAAGTCGTATTCAAAGACGCCTTTAGTGAGTTTGGGGCAAGAAGCCGGCTCGGCGGCGATGAATTTAGTGTTGCGCTCTCCCGAGAAGTTGTGGCGGAGGAACGGGAACGAAATTCCGGAGAAGTTGCTGCCGCCGCCGAAGCATCCGATAACGATGTCGGGGTATTCGCCGGCCATCTCCATCTGTTTCTCTGCTTCAAGGCCAATTACGGTCTGGTGCAATGCCACATGGTTGAGCACTGAGCCAAGGCAGTATTTGCAGTTGGGCGTTGATGTAGCCAATTCCACGGCTTCGGATATGGCAGTGCCGAGCGAGCCTTGATAGTTAGGGTGATTTGTGATTATTGTGCGTCCGGCCTTGGTCGACATCGACGGCGAAGCAATCACTTCAGCGCCGTATGTCTGCATGATTGAGCGGCGGTAGGGCTTTTGGTTGTACGATACCTTCACCATGTACACGGCCAGGTCGATGCCGAAGTGCTTGGCGGCGAGCGATAGGGCAGCGCCCCACTGGCCGGCGCCCGTTTCGGTGGTTATGTTGGTGATTCCTTGTTTTTTGCAGTAATAGGCCTGGGGAATAGCGGAGTTGAGCTTGTGCGAACCCACTGGGCTTACGCTTTCATTCTTGAAATATATGTGTGCGGGAGTGTCGAGCATTTTCTCCAGGCTGCGTGCGCGCACCAGCGGAGTGGGGCGCCATATCTTATACATTTCCACCACCTCGTCGGGAATTTCAATCCACGCATCCTTGGTGTTGAATTCTTGGCGAGCAGCCTCTTCTGAGAAGAGTGGGAAAAGGTCCTCCGCTTTTAGCGGTTGATGCGTTGCAGGGCTTAGTAGCGGATGAGGTAGATGAGGCATTTCGGCCATTACGTTGTACCATGCATGTGGTATGTCGCTCTCTTGGAGCAAGAATTTTTTAGATTCCATCGTATGAAAAATGATTGATTCAATGTTGTTGAAATGATTGATTTTCAATTCATCGCAAATTTAGCACAAATTTCACACAAATCCACATCCCGACAAAATTTTTATTGATATTTGCTTCCTGCAAAAAGTAATGGGCTGCGCCGTGTAATGTCGCAGCCCATTATGGTGAATATGGATTGAGAATCAGTAAACTATGGTGGTCGACGTTGTAGTTGTGGTGGTGGCAGTGCTGTCCTCAGGAGCTTGGTCAATCAGATCCATGAATTGGTCGAGCTTAGGCGTAACGATGATTTCGGTGCGACGGTTGCGAGCGCGGCCCTCAGCAGTGTCGTTGTCGGCAATGGGGTTGTATTCGCCTCGTCCGCCGGCAGTGAGACGCGATGGATTCACACCGAATTTATCCTGAAGCACTTGCACCACTGAAGATGCGCGCAGAGCCGAAAGATCCCAGTTGTTGCGGATATTGGTCTTCGAGATAGGCACATTGTCGGTGTTGCCCTCAACGAGCACATCGTAGTCGCCGTAGTCCTTGATGATTTTGGCAATCTTGCTTAGAATCTCCATAGCGGTCGAAGATATCTCGTAGCTTCCGCTCTTGTAAAGCATGTTGTCGCTAAGAGAAATGTACACCACGCCCTTCAGCACCTTGATGTCAACGTCGCGGAGCTCGTCGCGCGAGAGCGAGCGGGTGAGGTTGTTTGTGAGCACCATATTGAGCGAGTCGCTTTTCGATTTAGCCTCAACGAGCTGCTTGATGTACTTGTTGGAGGCATTGATTTCATCGACGAGCTTTGCTATGTTGACGCTGCTTTGCGAACCTTGGGCGATAGAGTTGTCAAGGCTCTTCTGTATGGCGTTGTAAGCCTGGCGCAGCTCGGCGTTGTCCTTTTTCGCTTCGGCCAAGCGCTCTTCCAGGCTTTGGCCATTGGTGTTGCTCTTGGCGAGGTCAAGCTGTGCTTGATAGTAATCCTTGCCGAGTTGGTCGTATTTCTCCTGCAGTTGAGCGTATTTCTTGCTGCTAACGCAGCTTGAGCCGCCCAACATCAAACCGGCGATTATCGCAGTCAGTAAAAATTTTCCTTTCATAATTGTCTCAAATAAATAATTGTATCAGTTGATGCAAAAATACAGAAAAAAACACTTCCACCAAAATTTTTGTTCAATAAGCCTGAAATCGGGCCAATTGTGAGTAAATTTGCGTATCAGAAACAAATGCAATGGAAAAAAACATAAAAAAAGAAAAGTATCATGCGGCTGTCCAAGCAATAGGCGGGTTGGTCGCAGCTGAGCGTGATGTTGTGGCCACAATGGCCAATGTAGCGGCTGTGCTGAAGGACGCATTCGACTTTTGGTGGGTTGGCTTTTACCGTGTTGGTGACACAGGGCTTGTGCTTGGCCCATTCCAGGGCCCGCTTGCATGCACTCGCATCCCGGTAGGAAAAGGCGTTTGCGGCACGTCAGTGGCTAAGGCTGAAACGATAATAGTGCCCGACGTTGAAAAGTTTCCCGGGCACATAGCGTGCAGTTCGCTTTCACGCTCGGAAATAGTGGTTCCTATCATCAAGGACGGCAAAGTGGCAGGCGTGCTCGATATCGATAGCCGAAATTTGGATGAATTTGACCAAATCGACAAGGAAAATTTAGAGAATATAGCTAAAATGATGGCCGAGCATCTTACTTTCTGATTAAATCGATTGTTATAATGGTGGCCTTAGCAATCATCAAAGTGTGACAGTAGTCCATAGTTTCATACTATTTTGTCGGGGTTGCGTGCGATGAAGTCCTTCCACGACTTGTAGCCTTTCTGCACAGCCGGGCGCTGGCTCTCGTAGAAATGGCATAGGGCAGCGCCCAAGGCGTCGGTGGCATCGAGCTCAAGGTCAAGGCTTTCTGCGGGGATGTTGAGTATTCGGCGCAGCATCTCGCGCACTTGTTCCTTCGAGGCGGCTCCGTTGCCGGTGATGGCTTGCTTTATTTTGCGAGGCTCGTATTCGTGTATTGGCACCTCGCGTGACAAGGCGGCTGCAATGGCCACGCCTTGCGATCGGCCTAATTTCAGCATCGACTGCACATTCTTGCCGAAGAAAGGCGCCTCGATGGCCATTTCGTCGGGCAAGTACTGCTCAACAAGCGAGAGCACGCGCTCGTAGATGCGCGCAAGCCGCATGTAATGGTCATCGAATTTGCTAAGCTTGATTACGCCCAGGGCTATCATCATAGGATTCTTGCCCTTTACGCCAATCAGGCCGTAGCCCATCACGTTGGTGCCTGGGTCGATGCCGATGATTATGCGGTCGTATTCCTTCAGATGTTCTCGCTCCATTACTCTATCACTTCAAGATAAGTGTGAAACGTAAGCGCACGCTCGCCCCAACGCTGCGAAAGCAGCCAGCGCAATGATTCGCCTACGCCTTCATTCCATTTAGTGGCAGTGCTGAGATCGGGGAATGATATGTGCATGGCATAGGAGACGCAATCGTCGCCATGATTATTGGCGAGAATGCGCGTAAGCATGCCGGGCGACAAGGCTCCGGCATGAGATGCGCTTTTATCGTAAGAGCCTCGTATCCAAGACAGAATCTCTGTCTCAGTGTCGGGGTGGAGCACAAATGTAGTGTTGACGATAATCATTGCGTATTGACGGCTTTTTTTCTGCGCCTCACATATCTAAAGGCAAATCCGACATGACGCCAAAGGGTAGGGAAGAATCCATAATAGGTCGACATGATGGAGAAGCGCTCGCGAAGCGAACTTTTGTGGTTCTTTGTTGTGAGGCCTTCCGACAAATAGTCGATTAAGGTCTCCGGCAAATATATATTGTGGTGAGAATGCTGCAAAGCGAGTATGCACCATTCGTAGTCGGACGAAAATTTGTATTTCAGATTGTAGAAATGAGTTATTCGCCTGAGCACTACAAAAGCCTGATGACACACTACCATGCCTTGCTTGAACGAATCGATGGTGAGATGCTCAGGGGCTTGCAGGTGGCGAGGGCCGAGATAGCGCCCCTCGTAGTCTACAAGGTCGGTCTGTCCGTAGACGATGCCGGGATAGTTGTTCTCCAATATAGCGTCGACGACATGCTGCAAGGTGTGGGGCGAATGGAATTTGTCGCCGGAGTTGAGAAATATCAAGTAGTCGCCACTCGAATGAGTAATGCCCTTGTTCATGGCATCATACGTGCCTTTGTCTGGCTCAGAAATGAGTTTGATTCTGTCTTCGTTGTCGAAGTCGCTGACAATCTGCAGAGTTCGGTCTGACGAAGCCCCGTCGATGATCACATGCTCGTATTGCTTGCAGCTTTGTGCGGCAACACTCTCCAGCGTGTGCAGGATAGTGTCTTGGGCGTTGTATGTAACCGTGATTATAGATATAAGCGGTCGCATATAGGATTAATGTCGTTTATTAACAGCTAAATTGGATTAAAGAAATACAAACAAATGCCGTGCGTGAAGGTTCATGCTACAAGTTGAAATTGCTGTAAAATTTCATGATAATGAATTCTGGGACTACCTTCGCGTTGGCCGGCCCTTTAGCAAGCGAGCCCAATTGGTTGCGCTTGAAATTTGACGAAAGCAAGTGAGCGAAATCGGCCATGCGGTTGGCGGGTACGAGTTCGTAGAAAGGCGAATTGTCGGCATCTGCCGCCATGAACCGCGACGGTGTGCTGTTGACATTTCCCACAGTGAAGTCGGATGGGGGAGTCACACGTTCGTACACAGTGCCTTTGCTGTTGGTGAAAATGCTGAATATGCCGTCATCGGCATGGACAGGGGTGGCAAACACGAGGTGCTTGTCGGCATATAGCTTTTGCGGGGTGTTCATTTTGTCCTTGTCGAGGATACGCTCCATAGGCACTTTCACTGCGCTGTCGTCATCGTAAATGAGCAGCAAAGCTTGGTCGGCCTCGTCGTCGTGTACGATGATGTCGAGAAGATCGTCGGGCTCAAGGCTCCATTCGTCTTTTGTGGCGATAAATTGATTATCTTTGGTGAAGCGCAGATAGGCATGCGCTGGCACGAAGTGCTCGTAGTCTTCGTAGTCGTGCAGTATGTTGTTGCGTATGCGTGAGGTGTTGAGCTTGTCTTTATTATAGTTTATCTCAATAATGTCGTGATTGCTGTTTTCTTCCGCCTTCGTTTCGGCATTATTGTCTTGCTTTGTCTCGGGCGAGTTTTGTGAAATGGCTTCATCCAAAGGCTCTTGCGTCGGCTCGACAGCTTTGGAGTCTTCGCTTTGCACTTTCACCTGTTCTTCAAACAGGCGTTCGCGGTCTTTCTTGAATTGGTCAATTTCATCAGTGTTGAGCAGAGGCACAGTGCTTGATCCGTGGCGCACGAATATTTTGCCGTCGAGGGTGACAATATGGGGGCAAGGCGACACCTTCACCATAATCACTCCTTTGGAGGCTTCGTCGTCTACGCTCGTTTTGGCGTAGTCGCCTGCATTCTTGCCGAGGTTGAACGATTTGTCGATAAGCACTTGCAGATACGTGGCAAGATTGTCGAGGCTGCGTATTTTCCGGCGATATAGGGTATTGCGCTCGCTTGTGTCCATGCGGTAGAATTTGAAATCCTCCTCAAGTCCGCGCTCGTAGTGGTCATCTGCCACGCCGATGTAAAGCGTGCCGCCTGTGGTGTTGAGGAAGCCGGCGACAATGTGCAGAATTTCGAATTCCTGCTTGTCGGGGTCGGCCATCGATATGCCTTTGCGTCCCCTCTGAGCCGGATAAACAAGACTGCTCTTGAACTCAATATACTGGCTTTCTGAGCCATAGTATTTCAGGTTGCGTTGCTCGTTGCTTACGTTGAGCGTCTTGGCAATATTGTCCTTGATGATGTCGAGGCATGGATCATCATGATTAAGGTCGTAGAGCAAATTGTGGGTTAGCGCCATTTGGGCAAGCTCTTTTTCTATGTCGTTGGAGTCGCTGTTGACAATGTCCCACAGTCGGCCGTTTTCTTCCGAGTGAGAAAGGCTGGCTACAATGTTGAGTTTGTTGGCCAGGCGCGCTATCAGCACGTCGTCGGGCACAGAATTCACCACAGCATCGATGTCATCGCTATATAGTGTCTTATTCTTGGCGTATTGCTGCGACAGGAGCAGCATTTCCTTGTGCGCCTTGAATCGGAGCGCCATTTCCTCGTCGCCAATGATGCGGGCAAGCAGGCGAGCATAGCTTAGGTAGTCGTATGCCTGGATAATGTTATCGCTGAGTGACACTGCCTTGAATCGCAGCACATTTATGATTTCGCCAATGTCCTCGGCCGAGATCATTTCGTCTTCTTCCAGGCTTATTTGTTCGGAATATTGGTCGTCGATGGCAATTGAGCTAAGGATGTTCCTAAGCGATTTTGTATTGTCGATGTTGATGCCGTAAAGCGGACCCTCAATAGCTTTGCCAAGCACATAATTGTAGGGGTCGATTGAAGTAATCTCCACTTTCACAACGTCGCGAGTGTGGTATGGTACGGAATCCTCAATGTTTCTGTGGATGAAGAGTCCGAACCCATGGTCGGAGATGGCGCTGTAGTTGCGGTCGTTGACCTTGGTTATTACAGCCAGGCACGTGTCGGATTCGCTTATTACGTCGCGCACGGCATCGCGTGTGGAGTCGATAAGCGAGAAATGGGGCATGTCGTTTTCGTCGATGTGTTCCACCATTGCTCTGAATCTCATTGGATTGCCAGAGTCGTCGATAAAAGCGCCTGACTTAATGCCGTAGAGGTGGTATGATATCAGATCGTCGGCAGCCATCAGTCCTTCCGTTTCGATGAAGTTTTCATCTACAATCTTGCACACAAACGCTTCGGCCTTGTTGATGTCGGAAGCGGAGGGGATGATGCGCGTGATTTCGATTTCCACTTGGTCGTCGGGGTCGGGCATACGTTTCGAGGGCGAGATTTGTTCTCCGGAATTAGTGGGCACGAACAGCGATTTCTCCACGTCGTTCCAGAATTCGACATGACGGTCGAGGTTGCGCAGGCGAGTGCGGCTCATTTGATGTTCTACCGGCACGCGCACCTGCAGGCCGGGCCATGACAGCATTTCATTGTTGGGAATCTGAGCCTCGGAATTGTAATCGGACCGGCTAATCGTTATGCCTTCTGAGCCAACCTTGAGCTTGATTTTGTCGTTTATGAAGTATTTCGTGGTGGAAGGAAGCACAGCGTTGGCCGGCGGATCTACCGAAGCTCGCGTCATCATCATTGTAGGCTCCTTGATGTCGAGCCATGTGAAGTCGGTGGGCAATTTCACGCCCATCAGCGTCAGGTACGACTTTTGCAGCAGCACGTCGGCTTTGGTGTTGTGGAGCAGGGATATGCAACGATAGAATAGCGACATGTTCTTCTGTATGTCCACGCGGTCCTGCTCTGTGGCAAGGGATTGCTGTATGGCGATTGCCGTGAGCACCTTTTCAATCTTCTCGTTGTCGTCGCTTGTCTCAGGCACAAGGAATTGCTCGATTTGGCTGCGCGCATCTGTGATGTATATCTGCAGTTGGTCGACGAAGGCTTGGCGGAACGGCTCGGCTTTCCATGTCGACGGGTACCACTCCATCAGTGTGTCGAAGATGTTGCCAAGGCTGCTGTTGACCAAGTCGGGCGACTGGCGGAAAAGTATCATCAATATTGCGAATTGAATGTTGGGATGATACAGATAGCCTGAGTTTTTCAGGTGAGTGAGCAGCACGTCGATGAATTCTCTCTGGCCTTTGTGCTCTATGATGTCGAGTGCTTGCAGATATATGTCGAATTCCTCGATTTGCGTAGTGAGCTCGGCTTGCAGTTCGGTGCGCTCGTCACCTTTGATGAATCTGAGGAAGTCGGAGCCCTGCAGCAGGTTGAGCGTGATTTTGCGGCAAGCCTCCAGTATGTCGTGGACGTTGTCGGCCGACATGGTGGCAATGGCTTGATTGAACCATCGCGGCAGTATAATGTGCACGGCGCGGAGCGCATGCAATATCCATGCAGGTTCGCCATTGGCGTGCTCTTGCATTGGCTCCTTCATTTCAGGGATTTCGAGAAGCATGCGCTCGAGCTTGTCTACTTCCCACGATTTCAGGTTGAGGAAGCGTCCGATTTCGCGTAGATTCGACGACCTCAATTGAGTGTCTGACTCAGATCTTCGGAGCTTGTACATTGCCTGATTGAGCGTCTCAAACCTGCATTTCACGATTTGTCCGTTGGAGAGAGGAGTTTTCTGGTCGGTAAGGCGGAATTGCAGTCCGTTTTCGTCTTGCAGGAAGTAGTCGGTCCTTGCATCGTTGGCGCAATGTATCACCTTGAAATTGAAGGATTGGCCTTTAGAGAAGCCGTCGGCATAAAATTCATTGATGTATTTCATGAAATTATGTCCGAGAATAGGCCTGCCGTACTTAGTGTCTTTGATGCGGCAACTGATTGAGTCGGGCAGGGGATGCCCTTTTTGGAATTTGAATTTTGGCAACTGCACTTCACCTTGCGGTGTAATAACCCTGAAGAATTCTTCGTTGTCGCCAAAGTCTTTGTTAATTGGAAAATCTTGTATGGGAATACGTTTTCCTGTTGTAGCCATGGTATGCAAATTAAAAATTAAAGATTAAAAATTATTTTGCGGCAAGAGTATATGCACAGAAATGCTGCTCCGACAAAAATATCGATAATAATATGCAAATTTAAGGGAAAAAAGTCAAAAATGAAAATCAATTTGTATTGTCATACATTTAGGCTATCATACAGTCAACTCATGGATGAATTAATCGTTGAGGATTATAGTAGCGAAGCCGCCCATGCATGGGCGGCTTCGACGTTGGTTCGCAGTATGATTATGTGTTATTATAGGACAAGCGGCTCGTATTTCAGACCCCAAGCCTCAGCCACGGCTGCACATGTCACTTTGCCGTCGACCATGTTGACCCCGGCAGCCAAGCCGGCATCCTTCTTGCATGCTTCCTCCCAGCCAAGGTCGGCGAGGCGCAATGCATAAGGCAACGTGGCATTAGTAAGAGCGAGCGTAGAGGTGTAGGGCACTGCTCCCGGAATGTTGGCAACTGCATAGTGCACAACGCCGTCGATAGTGTACACTGGCTCAGTGTGCGTGGTGGCGTGCGACGACTCGAAGCATCCGCCCTGGTCGATGGCAACGTCAACGAGCACGGTGCCGGGTGTCATCAGCTTCAGCATATCCTTGGTGATCAAGTGCGGAGCCTTTGCGCCGGGAATCAGCACTGAGCCGATTACAAGGTCGGTTGTGGGCAGTTCCAGCTCAATATTGTGCTGCGAAGAGAAGATGGTCTTTACGTTCTTAGGCATTACCTCTGCTACATGGCGCAGCGTGGGCAGTGAAATATCGGCGATGGTGACGTCAGCTCCAAGGCCAGATGCCATGAGAGCAGCATTGCGTCCCACTACGCCTGCGCCAAGCACAAGCACCTTGGCAGGCTTCACGCCAGGCACGCCGCCAAGCAATTTACCCTTGCCGCCCTGCGGCTTCTCCAGGAAGCGTGCGCCTTCCTGCACCGACATGCGTCCGGCCACCTCGCTCATGGGTGTGAGCAGGGGCAGTGTACCCACCTTGTCGCGAACGGTCTCGTAGGCGATGCATGTAGCTCCAGATTTGAGCATTGCCATGGTGAGATCTTCGTCGGAAGCGAAGTGGAAGTATGTGAAAAGGAGTTGACCCTTCTTTACAAGGGGATACTCTGATGCGATTGGCTCCTTCACCTTGATGATCATGTCGGCAGCGGCATAAACATCTTCGATGGTCGGCAGAATCTCTGCACCAGCGGCCTTGTACTCTTCATCGGCGAAGCCAGAGCCTTCGCCTGCCGTATGCTGCACGCACACGGTGTGGCCATGCTTGATAAGCTCTTTCACTCCCGCGGGCGTAGCACCTACACGGTTCTCATTGTTTTTGATTTCTTTAGGAATGCCTATTTTCATTTTGGTGAGATTTAATGACACAAATTAAAATTAATTTGGTAGTGCTAAAGTACAACATAAATTTTTCTAATTCAAATAAAAATAATAGAAAATGCTTACAAAATAAATAAAAAATGCTTACAAAATAAAAAATAGCAATTTTATGCCTCAATTTGGCAAGGAACACATATTTTAACGACTTGCCGATAATTCCCAGACGAAAAATTTTGTAAATAGAACTAATTTATGTAATTTTGCGTTAGAATATCAAAGCGAAGACAAGAGAGTCGGAGACTACGAGGGAAACCTTACAGATAAAAGCCACACCAAAGTTGATTGGGAAACTCGTCAATTGTTTACAAATTCCCGAGACGAGCTTAATCACCCGATGGCGGGCCCCACCCGCGAAGTTTTGGCTATGCGGGGCCGTTGCGACGGCCAGGCGGATTACAAAGGATGATGGGCACTCAAATCCTGTCTTATCGGAGTTTCATCGCATCCTTTGGTGTGGTTCCCACAATCGGAGACAGCGCATCGGCGCCCTGTCTCCGATTTTTTTTGTTTTATCTGTTTTTTCTCGTACCTTTGCGAAAGAAATGAAAACATCAGTCATAATACGATTCTTGCTGTTGGGCATTGCGTGGCTTGCATTGGTGCTCACCCTGCTGTTTCGCACTCCGCAGGTCACCCTCTACACGATTTTCGTAATCGTAGCATCGGCAATCATCGTGTTTGTGCCCGTCTACAAAAAATATGTAAGGAATGGCAGAAGCTGAACAAGATACTCTTTACCCCTTGCTTTCACAGATTAACTCGCCTGCTGACCTGCGCAAACTCTCGCTCGAACAGCTCCCCCAAGTGTGCCAAGAGATACGCGACTTCCTAATCAAAGAGCTCTCAGTGCACCCGGGCCACTTCGCTTCGAGCATGGGAAGCGTGGAGATTACGGTGGCGCTTCACTACGTGTTCGACACGCCCTACGATCGCATCGTGTGGGATGTGGGACATCAGGCCTACGGCCACAAACTTCTCACCGGGCGGCGCGACGAATTCAGCACCAACCGCACCCTGGGCGGCCTGAGCGGATTCCCCAACCCCAACGAGAGCGAATACGACACATTCTCGGCCGGACATGCGTCCAACTCCATCTCTGCGGCCTTGGGAATGTCGGCAGCCAGCGCCCTTCAAGGCGACAACCCCCGACGCAACGTAATAGCCGTGATTGGCGATGCATCGATTAGCGGCGGCCTCGCTTTTGAGGGCCTCAACAACGCCGCCAACATCCCCAACAATCTCCTGGTGATTCTCAACGACAACGATATGTCGATTGACGCCAATGTGGGCTCGCTCAATTCCTACCTTGGCCAGATCAACACCTCGCCAAGCTACAACAATTTCCGCATCCACATCTACCAACTGCTTAAAAGATTGCGTCTGGTGACGGAAAGCGGCAAAGGCCGCATCATGAGATTCAACAACAGCATCAAATCACTGCTTTCCAACAAGCAGAACATATTCGAAGGCCTCAATATCAGATACTTCGGCCCATTTGACGGCCACGACATATTCCGCATAGTGCGAGTGCTTCAGGACATCAAGAATATGGATGGCCCTCGCCTGCTGCATCTGCGCACCGTCAAAGGCAAAGGCTACGAGCCGGCCGAGAAGAATCCGGCCGAGTGGCATGCCCCGGGCAAATTCGACATTGCCACAGGAATAAGAGAGGAGCAGACTCATACTGAGCCAAGCAAGCCGAAATACCAGGAAGTGTTTGGCGAGACGCTGCTGCAAATTGCCAAAGTCGACTCCAAGGTGGTGGCCATAACGGCCGCTATGGCATCGGGCACATCTGTGTCGGTGATGCAGCACGCGCTGCCCCAGCGTGTATTCGACGTGGGCATCTCTGAGGGACATGCCGTGACATTCGCTGGCGGCCTCGCCAAGGAGGGGCTCAAGCCTGTGGTGGCCATCTACAGCAGCTTCTTGCAGCGAGCTTTCGACAACGTGATCCACGACGTGGCACTGCAGCGGCTGCACGTCACGTTCTGCGTTGACCGCGCCGGCCTCGTAGGCGAGGACGGCCCCACGCATCATGGGCTGCTCGACCTGGCATACTTCAACAGTGTGCCCAACATCGTGGTAAGCGCGCCCAGCGATGCCCACACGCTGCGCAATCTCATGTACACAGCCATTGAATGCCAAGATGGACCTTTCGTAATACGATATCCTCGCGGCGCCGTCGACACGATCGATTGGAAAAACGAAATGACGGCCATGCCCGTTGGCAAAAGCCAATGTCTGCGCCAGGGTCATGACGTGGCTGTGCTCTCAATTGGGACAATCTCCGACGAATGCACGCAAGCCATCGACATAGCCGCAAAGCAAGGCGTTGACTGCGCCCATCACGACATGCTTTTTCTGAAGCCTATCGACGAGGATCTTCTGCACAGCATTGGCAAAGCCGGCACGCCGATTCTCACTGTGGAGGACGGCACATTAAAGGGCGGCCTGGGAGCGACTGTGGCATTGTTCATGGCTGAGCATGGATACAAAAACGCCTTGGCTGTGGCTGGCATCGCCGACCACTTCGTGCAGCACGGCTCCATAAATGAGTTGAAAGCGATATGCGGCCTCGACCCCGAATCGCTTGCGGCCAAGATACTTAAATTGCGCAAACAATGAACATCGTTATCGCTGGAGCCGGAGAGGTTGGTTCGCATTTGGCGCGTCTGCTGTCGAATGAGGATCAGGACATTATGATCGTCGACGCCAACCAAGAGCGCCTTACAGCCCTTGATTCGAAATACAACCTGATGACTCAGCTTGGCAATCCTGTCAATTTCCAGACGCTGAGGGATGCCAACGTGGGCAAATGCAGCCTCTTCATAGCCGTTATGACCAATGAGGCCGACAACATGCTGGCATGCTCAATGGCAAAGCTGCTCGGTGCAAAGCGCACGGTGGCGCGAATCACCCACTACGGATTCATGACGGACGAAAACCGCCCATTTGTGCGTCAGCTTGGCATCGACACAGTGATATACCCCGAATACCTTGCTGCTCTGCAGATACGCACGTCGCTCAAGCGCACATGGGTGCGCCAGTGGTTTGAGATTCTCAATGGAGAAATCATTGTGGTGGGCGTGCGCATACGCGAAAACGCCAAGATGGCAGGAATGCAGCTCAAGGATTTCGCCTTCACTCATCATAATTTCCACGTTTCGGCCATACGGCGCGGCCACGAAATAGTGATTCCTCGCGGCGACGACTACATGCAGCCGGGCGACATACTGTACATAACCACGCTTCGCGACAACGTGGAGGATCTGCTCGAACTTACAGGCAAAGTAAAGCACCGCGTGCATCGTGTGTTGATAATGGGAGGCAGCAAGATAGCAGTGCGCATAATACAGATGTGTCAGGGTGAATACAAGTTCACAATTGTAGACAAAAGTCGCGAGGTGTGCGAGTCATTGCCTGAGCGATGCCCCGGCATCGACGACATATATTGCGGCGACGCGCGCGACATTGACACCCTCAATGATATAGGGATATCCAACTACGATGCATTCATAGCGCTCACCAACAGCAGCGAAGCCAACATTCTCGCTTGCCTCACCGCGCGCGAGGCCGGCGTGAAGAAAACGATTGCCGAAGTGGAGGACTTGCAATTCATCAACCAAGCCGAAAACCTGAATATCGGCACCGTCATCAACAAGAAACTGCTGGCATCATCGTCGATTTTCCAGTTGCTGCTCGACAATGACAGCAGCACTCCCAAATGCCTGGCTCTTGCCGACGCCGAGGTGGCTGAGCTTGTGGTGAAGCCTAACGCTAAGATTACGCGTGCTCTCATCAAGGACCTGCGCCTGTCGCACGACATGACGCTTGCCGGCCTTGTGCGCAACGGCCACGGCCAGCTCGTCACCGGCAACACGCGCATCCAGGCTGGCGACCATGTGGTTGTGTTCTGTCTGGCCGGATCGCTGCACCAAATCGAGAAATTGTTCAATTGACCTATTAGTTATGTGGGTAAGGAAACGCACCATAAACTTCTCTATGCTTGCCAAAATCATCGGTTGGCTTCTGATGATTGAGGGTTGCTTCATGGCCTTTCCAGCAATTGCCTCGCTGTGCATCCTGGAGGACGATTGGATGGTGATAGCTGCTTGCTCGGCGGGCACAATATCGTTTGGCTACGTTCTCAACCGAACAATACATCCGGCCCACAAAATCCTTGGTAAGCGCGACGGCCTTCTGCTTACGGCATCGGTGTGGGTGGTTTTTTCTATTTTCGGCATGTTTCCGTTCCTGCTGGCCGAGCATCCGCTCAGCCTTGCCGATGCATTCTTTGAAGCCATGGCCGGATTCACCACCACAGGCTGCTCGGCCTACACGAGCCCCGAGAGCATAGGGCACGGACTCAACTTATGGCGAGCCATGATGCAGTGGATTGGCGGCATGGGTATTATCCTTTTCACCCTTGCAGTGATTCCAGTGCTAAACCATTCCGGTGGCATGCAGATGTTCAATGCCGAGGTCACGGGCATCACGCACGACAAGACGCGGCCGCGCATAAGCTCCACTGCCAAAAGCCTATGGGGAGTGTATGTCAGCCTTACTGCGGCGTGCTTTCTGCTACTGTGGGCAGGGCCTATGAGCTTTTTCGACAGCCTTTGCCATGCCTTTGGCATCATGAGCACTGGGGGATTCTCTACGCATTCCAATGGCGTGGTAGCTTGGCAAAGCACTTACATCACGATGATTGTCACCATATTCATGTTTTTGGGTGGCACCAATTTCTCCATGATTTACTTTGCTTGCCGAGGCAAATTCAAGCCTTTGGCGCATAATGGCGCCTTGCGTGCTTATATATGCATCACTGCGTGCGCATCGGCCATTGTAATCATAAGCCTGATTATCGGAGGCAAGGCGCACAACGTGTCCGATTCCTTGGTGAATCCAATATTCCAAGTAGTGTCGGCAATCACCTCCACAGGCTACATCGTGCCCGGACTCCCCGAATGGGGAGCTGTGACGGCAGCTGTGCTTGTGCCCCTTATTTTCATTGGTGCATGCGCCGGCTCTACATCAGGAGGCGCTAAGATTGATCGCATTATAGTAGTTGCCAAATACGCGCGCAATTCGTTGCGCCAAGCCCTGCAGCCCAACCAAGTGACGCAAGTGGTAGTCAACCATAAGGTGATGCCGGCATATTTGGTCAGCAAGGTAGTGTCGTTCATCTGTCTGTCCTTAATCGTGATGGTGGCAGGCGCGCTCATGCTTAGCGCTGTGGGCTTGCCTATGGCCGACAGCTTTTTCACCTCCATGTCGGCCATGTCCAATGCCGGCATTGGCGGCCCCGATTTGGGCCTTGGCATAGGCTACACCGACATTCACCCCTTCGGCAAGCTCGTGCTTTGCGCCTTGATGCTAATAGGCCGTCTTGAGCTCTTCACAATCCTTCTGCTCTTCACCTCCGACTTCTGGCGCAACTAACGCGCCTTATTCGAGGAGAGGCTCGACGGTGATTTGGGCACGGAGACGCTTTACTTCGGAGGGGGTGAATGCTGAGGGGAATGGACTTAGGTCGGGGATGTTGTACGACTTCAATGTGTAATCGTAGTGGCGAGGATGGCGCTGTGGCACCACTAACGCACGCGACACTATACCGTTGCTGTCGATATGGGCTATGTAGGGCTTGCCGTATTGGCCATCGCCGCGCTTGCTGGCAAACGCCACCCATCGGCTATTGGCCGACCAACTGTGATATGTGTCCGACTTGTCGGAATTGAGCGGCGTGACATCCTTTATTTCTCCAGTGGGCAGATGCATCATCTCCAAATCCGTTTCGGCATGCCATATCGGGAATGTGCCATAGTCGGCCACTGTATACATCAGCCACTTGCCATCGGGCGAGGCCTTGGGATGGCACACCGACCCGCCATGGATCAACGCACTTCGCAATGTGTCTACAGTCTCGCCTATCCTCCCTGTCGTGGCATCGAAATCGACCCGGCAAAGCGAATACCGCAGGCTCTTCACGCTGTCGGGCAATGACACTGCCGGGGCTGTGCAGAAAAAGATGCTAGTGCCGTCGGCGCTAAACACCGGGAATGTCTCAAACTGCGTCGTATCCGACAACCACGGCACGTTGATAGCGCGATTATTATCCAGATCGACGACGAATACATCGCTTTGGCTATCGTATACCTCCAAGCGCTTGCTCCCTTGCGCATGCAACGCCGGAATTATGGTATTGTTCGAGAACACCGCATATCGGCCATTGGGATGAAAGTCGCCGTATACGGCTCCGGCCGGCATCGACTCGCCTCGCAGCGTTAGCTTGCGCAATGATCCATCGGTGGCAAGCAGAGTGCCTCCCCCCATGCCGCGCAGGTGAAACATCATCTGATTACGGCTCTTGCTCGAAATATGGCAATTAAGGCAACTGCCGTCAACGTCGTCATTGTCTATTATTGTCCTTTCCTCAAATGTTGTGAGGTCTCTTTGGCACAGCTTCACGTTGTTCCACACCTCGTAGCCCGGCTCTATCAGTCGGTAGCTAAGGTATCTGTCAATTGTGTCGGCAGAAATAGTCCATACAAGAGGATTGTATTCTCTCCATCGGCCATCTTCCTTTGCATATACACTCACATCGAGATTTTTACCGGCGTTAGCCTCAAGAAGCCTATGCCATTTGCCCACATCGAACCTCGCGTCCGCGCCCTTAGCGACGATTGAATCATTTTCTCCTCGAGCAACAACATACACGGCATCAGCACCTCGTACCATGAAATTTAGCGGAGCGATATTCCGAGGCACCACTATTGAGTCGTATTCAGGGTAGATCGGAGCACATGCCTGCAAGCGCTCAGCCTCTGTTGGGTGAGGCGAGCATCCGCTCGAGGCAAATATGCATGCCAATAATATTATATATGGGAATATCTTCATCTCGACTGTTCTGTGATATGATAATGATACCAATAAGTGTCGCCAAATCGAGGCTGCATTGCCGCCATATTGCCGTTGCATTTCAAATATTGATCGACGTACTGAGCATATTCCGACAAAATCGACGGTGATACGCCGTACTCCAGCGCCTTCGCCATCTTCTCATCTGATTGCGACAAAGCAATGAGCAAAGCCTGCTGATACCATTGATGATTCGGCATCTTAGAGTCGTAATCTGCAATCAAGCCCGACATATTGCCCACTGTGAGATGGTAATTCATCAAGTAATCATATGCTATTGCGTTGTCGGGGCGCTTTTGGAGAGCAAATCGCAGTGAACGAATCATATCATTGGCGGCTCTGAGTGTGTCGCAATGCTGCGATTCTTGCATCGGCGCATGAGCCAGTTGACGCAATTTGTCGTTGGCCCATCGTGAGTGGGCAGCCGTCTGCGAAAGCATGCGCAGGTACTTTTCTGCGGCTGCGCAGTCGCCATTGTCAATGTTGACCTGCGCCAATTCGCGCAGATGCCTGGCGCCTGTGCTGCGAGGCGAGAATATCATGGAAAGCATATAGCAATGCTCAGCCATGGTGTAGTCGCCAATCATATGCCAAGCACGTCCCGCTGCTCCTATGCGCATATACGATGAACTCGGACCCACTACGGGAAGGAGAATCTCGGGTCCGAGATACATCTTATCTTTGATTGATTCAGTAAGCTGACCCTTGCGCGCATTTGCAAGGCTGTGATAGAACACAGCAAGTCGCGCTTCCGGCATATCACCGCTCAGTCTCAGCACCTTATCCCAATTGCCGAAGTATGCGGCATTATCGATTGCCATAAGCCTCTCCATGTCGAAATCAGGAATGTTTAGCCATCTGCCATTGAAGCTGCCAAAGCACCAAATGCCTGCCGGCAATAGCAAAATGGCGGCTACAAAACCTATTGCCCTACGCATCCGCCATAATCTTACGATTATATTCAATATTAGCAAAATCGTGATAAGCGATATTGTAGAGCTAAACTGAAACGACGGCCCCGTCTCGCGCAATGCTTCCCATAACACAAGCACAGATGCCACTCCTAAGCTGAGTAAATGCGCCCATGAGGCAGAAGCGCATCTGAAGCACTGAAGCAAGATTGCATATGCCAGCACCCACAGCACTGACATCGAAAAGGCCAAGATTGCTGCTCCTGCGCCTATATAATAAAAGTATTGAGTCAGGAAGTCGCCCATAAGGCTCGAAAGCCAGCCTACGCCATGGTAGTTCTCGGCTATATATTGCCATGAATACAAAAACAGATTGTTTTGCTCCCTATGCAGCAAATGCTGTTGGTAGCAAAGCTGAAAAAAGCAAAAACACGCGGCGAAAACCAGTATGAATCCGCACAGGGCAATAGAGAGGTCACGGCTTCTCTTCATTATCGATGCTTTCATCCCCATATAGTTCTTCCCTTTGTTCATCCGTGAGGGTCTGCTTTGCCATTTCGCCTACAAAATCGCCCACGACGGTTCCCTTCCATGCCATCAGGAACTCGTAAGTCCACTGGGCATTGGCTTGTTTCAGCGAGTCAATCCTATGCTTCAGCAATGCAGTGTCGGCAGTCTCGTCATACTTCAGCTTATGCCAAGCCGGTATGATAGCATTGTTGTATTCCGACAAATGTTCTTTCCAACTCTGCAATGCCTCATTTTGCGGCGTGCCCCTGCCAGTGCTCACCGTGTCGATATCTGCATGTATTACGCCCGGCTCTGTAACCACTAAAAGTTCTTGCAGATTCATGCGATGCTTGATCGGCGAGCGCAGTATCTTCACCACAAAGGAATCACCCTCAAATCGGAAAGCGCCGTTGTGTATCCGCACAGAGTCGACCTTTCGAGGATGCTTGCCCTTCATCGGCACAAGGTACATCAGCTCGCCATCATATTCGTGTGACGGCACAGTGCCCTCAATCACATATTTGGGCTGGTGATGGCATGACGTGCTTGCCAGAAATGCCACTACTATACATATTATTCTAAATACGAGCCATCGGCCATGTGATATGCACATGATAATTGGATTTGGTTTATCAACTAATTTGCACTACAAATGTACAACAAATTCTCCACAAATTATAACACCCAACTATGATATATTGTTTTATGCAAGAATCCACACTATGACTTCGGCAAGTGAACCAACATCAGTAAATGTACCAAACCGAGTCAACCTTTTTCAGGAACCGACAGATTATCGACAGGTGACAGCCCGATTGGCGCCTATGCTGCGGCGATATTTGGTGGGAGAGGTCTGGAACCAGTTGGCGAAAAGACTCAGCAAGGGCAAGCGCGATTCGGAGTTTAAGCTGGAATCCAAGACGGGTGAGCTGCGTAACAACACGGCGGTCATCGAAGCCATGACGGAGGACTGGAACAGATTTCTTGCCAGCTATGGATAGTATATACCTAGCGATTAAAAGATCGAAAGGCATGAAATTTTAATATAACGGGTATGTCTGAATGAAATGACATACCCGTTATATACCCAATAGTTGGTAACATATTACTATTATAAAAAAGAACGATGTTCTAATGTCGTTCATTGTTAGGCTTATTTTTTTACTTTATATCGTTGAATATTAGCTTTATTTCGTATATTCATTATTTTATGGTATTGTGAATATCATTGATTGACGGTAACTTTACAGGCGATAAATAAACAACGTTTGGCTATGCAGATTCTGAAAGACGACATAAAACAAAAGATATTGGATGCGGCACGCAAAGAGTTCGCCCGGAAGGGATTTGCAAAAACCTCAATGCGTGCCATCGCCTCGCAAACGGGAGTCGGCGTAGGGAATCTGTACAACTATTTTCCGAGCAAAGACCGGCTGTTTTGCGCCGTGCTTGCTCCTGTAATCTCATCGTTCAATGCCATGTTCGACCGTCATCATGGCTACAACGCAGATGCCATGAATATGCTAAGGAAAGAATATCTCCTTTCAGTTGTATCGGAATACATGGTTCTGATAAAGGAACACCGCAGACTGATGAAGATTCTGTTTTTCGGCGCACAAGGTTCTTCATTGGAAAATTTCAAGATGATTTTCACGGACAAGGCTACGGAGCAAGTGAAGATTTGGTTTGAAAACAACAAGCGGAAACATCCGCAGATGAATACCCAAGTGAGCGACTTTATGATTCACCTGCACACAGTGTGGATGTTCACGATGTTTGAAGAGATTCTGATGCACAAGATTCCTACGGACGAGATGCAGCAGATTGTAAAGGAATATATTCAATTTGAAATAAACGGATGGAAGTATATATTACATATATAAGTCACAGGCCAAGAACGTCAGACATTATTAAGAATAAGTCGCAGGA
>CAZORI010000027.1:0-29322 GCA_964582335.1 uncultured Bacteroides sp. | reverse complement strand
TCTGGACGATGGGGACGTGATTGAAATCAAAGGTCATCATTTCAAATTCAACATCCGGGAAGGCAAACAGTCAGCGCCCAATATAACCCACATACACAAAGCCGGGAAAGCCGTATGGAGTATAATCGCAGCAATATGTGTTATCCTTGCTTTTGTCGGATATAAACTATACCTTGACCAAAGGGAGGAGATAACCGATGCAATGAAGGAAGAAATCTCGGCATCCGTTTTCAAAATTAGAGTTGACAGCCTGCAGCTTGTACATCGCGACAGCGTGTGCGACTCCTATATATACCCCTCTTGCCCAGTCGGCACCGCATTCCTTACCAAAGATTCATTAATCGTTACCGCCAGACATTGCATTCAGCCATGGCTTAACATCGTGGAAGCGCATCAATACCCCAGTATTCCTCAAAGGGATGAGTGGCCAATAAAACAGGCTCTGTTCTCTGAAACGGAAAATCAACTTTCGGGAGATGACAGTTGGCGCATAATCTCTTTTCTTACGTTGACCGACAATGAAGGAAATGACAAAACACTGAGTTCCGAGAATTTTATCATGAATTATGCATCTGATGAGATCGTAGAGCTTGGAGGCTACAACGACGAAAAATACTGGAGGAGCATTTCGCACAGATACAATCGCCGTGACATGATGCTTGGCGACTTAGCGGTGGCTAAGTGGGTCAAGCCTGGCAAAATTGCGCTTGCCGACAAAGCATGTCTGCAAAAGCTACTCAACCATCCCGGAGTAAAGCTTACTTTTTTCGGCTATCCCGAATCGAGTGTTATGGGAAGCAAGCCTGATATAAAGTCTGACGAACTCCGCGTTAGCCTTGAGGAGATGCCCGAACTCGACGGACGAATTTTCATGCTCGCCCATGAAGGCTCCCTAACGAATGGATTCTCAGGCGGCCCAGTAATTGTTCGCGACGGCATGGGTTACAAAGCAGTTGGAATAGTTTCAGTCACGGACAAGAGCAATAAAAATCGCTCATATTCTGTTCCAACTTCAGAAATAGAACTATTAGCAAAATGAAAAATGGACATCCATAAAGGGAATAGACATACAATCACCACCGACGGTGTAATTGCCACAAAGACTGATGGCCAGACATCTCGCAGCATGAAGTATTATCCCGAGCGAGACATATCAGCTATAGCTGGCGAGATTGATGAGATTACGGCATGGAGCATATTCCGCGACATTGCAATGCAGGCTGAGTCAGCGGCTACCCCCATCTCGCCTGATCACGTGCTAATTGACGGAGAACGTTTCTTGTTGGCAGAATGGTCGGCGAGCCACGATGAACGATTTACCGCACCGGAGGGCTACTCACCAGCATGGGCTCTCGCGGCCACGGTATTTTACACGTTTCTTGGAGTGCATGTGTTTCAAGCTCTCGGAGGCAAAGGGCAAAGCTGCACTGCACCTATCCCCACTTTGCGCAAAGACTTGCCCGATTTGAGCCAACTGATAGTGCGATGCCTTGACTTCAATCCGAAAAATCGGCCTGAATTGTCAGAGATAACGTCGATATCCGACAAGAACATCATTAGATGCAAATCTCATCGCAATGATTTTCCACCGAAAAAAAACAATGAATTCAATATTTTTACTGTCGATAAGATTGACTATTATTGGCCCGAAGAAATGTGTTGACATGAGAAAGGTATTATTTATTACGACTCTTATTATGTGCGCTTTTGGAATTAGCGCGCAAGATGTTGAGTTCAACAAACTCGTAGATATGGTGAATTCTCTCAAAACAGGAGGAGAAGCTGCTTTCAACAGTGCAGTGAAAACGCTTGCCAATGATAAGCTATGGACACCCTTGAATGAAAATCTGAACGCTGACAATCCCGATGCAGAATGCGTTAAATCGGAAAGAGTCCCGGGGTTCAGACTCAATAAATTAATGAACCATGCTGAGGATGGCACCCGGCACCAAGCCACTTATGCGGGCTTTCTGAATGGAGCCGACTCAAGATTCAATTACTCGCTTATTGAGCGTGCCATTCGCCCCGGTATGTCTGTTACTCTCACTTTGCCCAACCGCTGGGGTGAACAAATTATCATCATTATACCATATGATGGTGAAAAGGCAAAAATTTCCGCTAAAGCATCCGGCAATGGCGATTTTAGCGAATCTTCTGCAGGAAGCGGTTGCATCAAACTTACCGGCAACGTAGATAAGGGCACGCCATTAAAGCTCAAAATCGCCAACGGTTCTAAAGAAAATCGATCTTACGTGATCATAAACTATAATTCCCACCAATGAGATTTTTATTCGTTATATTAATAGCCTTTGTGAGCCTTTTTGCAAATGCTGACACTGAGAGACTTGTGAATGGCATCATTGGAAGGGGCAACTACGCTTACGAACTTAGCCAACATACCCGAATGCGCGAGTGTGCTGATTCGGCCGCTTTGCTTATAGCGCATGGAGATTTAGATGACAAGGCAAAGATTGATTTGGAGGCCTCCCTGTATAAGCTATACGGAAATTATCACTATCTAACGAATTCTCCCGATTCGGCAGAGACGTATTACACCAATGCCATCAATCTAATAAATTGTCACAGAGATACGGTGTCGTTCCAAATGAATACCGAGATTCTGACATATAGGGATCTTGCACAACTCTACTATTATTTGAAAAAATATGACTTAGCCACTGAATGCATGGCAAAAGTCGATTCTATGATTGGAACACTGTATGAACCTGGCGATGACGATTGGCTGATTACAAAACTGACTTATGCCATGTGTCTTGCTCGAACAGGAGACTTTGACCAGGCCCTTAAGATATCGGAAACCGAACTTAAATACGCCACCGACAAATCAAGCCAAGCCTTTAGCCGAGCCGAACGTATGCGAGGCAAGATTCTTGTTCTTGCTAATTCCGACAAACATGGGGCGTTGAAAGCATACAGAGACTATTTTGATTCGGAAAAGGAATATGCCTTGACAAATTTCTCGAAAATGAATGCCCTGCAACGTGCGGAATACTGGCAATCTCTGCGCCCATTCATCGCTGACTGCTATCAGTTGGAAAACGCTGATGCTGGCTTTTTATACGACGTCACCCTATTTGCAAAAGGGCTCTTGCTTCAATTATCGAGAATCTCAGGTGATGACGTGGCCTCTGAGGAAGCATTGAAAACGCTCTCGTATAGATGGCAAGACATTCAACAACGCCTGAAGAGCAATTATGCCGCGATAGAGTTCATACAATACGAAAAGAGCGGAAAGCAAAACATGGCTGCACTGCTGCTGAAACCCAAGGGCAAGCCACTGTTCATATCACTTCCCTCGCCGTCAGATATCCCTGACTTCATGAGAAATGAAATGCAGTCAACCAACGGATCCAACAAGGACTCACTTTACGTCAATCCCAATCTACATGATTTAGTATGGACCGAAAGCTTAATGAAGGAGCTCGCAGGCACTAAGCGCATATACTTTGCTCCAGATGGATACTTGCATCGCCTGGCTATCGAGTATTTGCCTCCAGTGAAAGATCACGAGATGTATCGGCTTACCTCTACTCGCAGATTGATGGAAGAATCCACTGTAATTTCGCCTTCCTCCCCCACTCTGTTTTTTGGCGGCATCAGCTATGATTTGGACTATGGATCCGACGACCCAGGGAATAACGATAACATCGCTTATTCCAACTATATCGGAAAGTCATTCCCTCGGCTTACGGATTCTTCGAATGAAGCAAAGGCAATATTTTACGCACGCAACAACCCTAACGACTCGCTCGTGATGCATTCTTATGCTTCTGAAGGCACTTTCCGACGCATTGCATCCCACTATGAATCCATCTTGGTATCAACTCATGGCGATTTCTGCTCGAGCAATCCTATCCCAACTGATTTAAAGCCAATTAATGAGGACGATGTGATGTCGCAAAACATAATGGCCTTGGCCGGCGCGAATTATCATCTCAAAGATGCGACATTCGATGCGAAGACTCATTACGACGGCTTGCTCTCAGCCAGGGAATTGCAGGAAATGGATCTTTCAAAATGCAAGTTGTTTACAATATCGGCTTGCCAAAGCGCCTTGGGCGAGATTTCCTCTGACGGTGTATTTGGACTCCAAAGAGGCCTGAAAAATGCAGGAGTGCAGGTGCTTCTCTTGAGCCTTTGGAATGTCAACAGCGAAGCAACTGCTGCGTTGATGCAATTATTCTACGAGGAACTTGCTTCCGGCAAACCAATAGGCTTGGCCTTTGCATCGGCACGCTCTAAACTTATAACACAACAAGCAGAGCCTGGGGAGGATAGTTATGAGCTGAAATTCTTACCGTCGATAATGGCATCCAGAAAAATCAAGAAATCCGGCCATGAAAATTTCAACGCGCCACAATACGTAAATGCATTTGTGTTGATTGATGCCATTGATTGAGAAATGATTTGCCATATGTTAAATATTACGTTGAATCCTTATATTTGAAAAACTTCACCTAACTTTGTAAATAAAAACTTATGTCTCTGAATATGAAACTAATTAAAGTAATTGCATTTGCCTTATCTGCAATAATTTCTGCCCCAGCTGCGCTGTCGCAAGACTTCGTCATAAACAATTCCAACGAACCAATGGGCAGCATGGTTAGCAAATGGGAAGTGACTGTTCGTGAAATGCCTGCTGACATCCGAGCAAAAATTACTGAAGTGATGAATCTACGTGAAGAATCCGGAAAAAACAGGACAATTATATCTGACGTGCTTAGCTCCATTGGAGCAGGAGCGGTATCCGGTCTCGTTGAAGTTGTCGTATCCGAGACCTACAATCTCACACAAATTCGCAAAAAGCAAAAGCAGGAGTGGGCGCGAATGATTCAAAATGAGAATAATTACACCGACAGCATATCTTCGATTAAGGGATTGAATGATTTCTACGCCAGGAATTCATTCCGTGGCGCTCTTGATCCATCCGACATCAATTTTGACGGCATTGAAATCAGAGGATTACGCGATGGCCAAGAAATGATATATATGTCATGCAGCATTGACCGTGATAAAATTGAGAATTTATTCAGCCACAGCAAATTCAATTTAGTAGTCGATACACTCGCCTTCTATCCCTATCGATGCCATTTGCCCAATGTTACGGCTAATGGCATTAGACTGATGGAAGAAATCAAAAAAAGCGAGGCAGAAGTCAAAGGAGACGCCATCATCCGACCCGGAAAGGGAGGGAACGGCTTCTCATTTGACGAACGCAAAGATCTCAATATAGGAATTGATTTGTCGATATATTCTTCTTGGATCAACGAAGCAATACAAGTGCACAAAAATGTGGAGCTCGGCAATTTCAAATTCTCTTTTAAAATACACGACGGTGAAACGGTAAATGAAGATGGAACGGTAAAAACAACGTATACGTATTCACGCAATGGGATCCTTCAACAAGCACTAACCGAATGCAAGGATGACTCAATTGCCCAGAAAATTTTTCTTGAAAATAACTTGATCAAAGTAACTGGCGATTGCTTTGTTGTTCCTCGCTCATATATGCCTCTCGACAATGGCAAGCAAATGTGGGGAACAGGAGAATATGACATAAAAATCAAGATACGCGAATCATGCCAATTGGATGACAAAAGTGACAAAGCGAAAAATTGGCACAAGGATTATAAATCATTGCGCCAAATGCAGAAAAAAAGCGGAGAAGTCATTGAGTATTTCAAAACTCTATGGAGCCAAAATGGCAATAGCTTAGTTAAGGAGTTGTATAAAACTGGATTATCAACTGCCGCAACTGAGCTGACTGACCCAATATTTAACGGTGCAAGCGGATCAAGCGGTGGAATGGGAGGTCAAAGCGGTGGAATGGGAGGTCAAAGCGGTGGCCATCCTTAACAAGTATCCATACCTTCTGAAATGACATGGCTTTTTCAATAATCTTACACTTGACGACATTTATGGAAGCATTAAAATCAATTGCCATTCTTGGCGCAATGCTTACCGGAAGCGCTGTACACGGAGCATCCACCGATGATGTAATCGTCCGCACCGACGCATACCGCTGGCAAGGCGACACAATATACCAGAATGAATTCAAGGCCTGGGCCAACTCTCCTTATCAAATACAAAGCACATACAAAGGACGCCCTGGCTATTACATGCCTGTCGAACAGATATGGACACGCAAGAACGACCTCTCATCATATCCTCACCTTAAGGGAGGAAACCTTTTGCACCAGGCAATCTACAACATGGGCCTCGATGAAATGGTCAACGCAGTCGAGCCCGACACAACTCTGCGCACTGGCAAGGAATGGGCGGGCGTATGGACACGCGATGTCAGCTATTCTATTATTCTTTCGATGGCTGCTCTCCAACCCGAGGCATCGATGATTTCGCTTATGAAGAAGGTCAATCCCTCTGGCCAAATTATACAGGACACGGGCTCAGGCGGCGCATGGCCGATTTCTACCGACCGCATGATCTGGGCGATCGCTGCATATGAATGCTACAAGGTGACTGGCGACCGCCAGTGGCTCGAAAAGGTGTATCCCATCGCATTGCGCAGCATTGAAAAGGATGATAAGACAATTCGCTCAGAACGCGGCCTTGTAAAGGGAGAAACCTCATTTATCGACTGGCGAGAGCAGTCCTACCCACGATGGATGCAGACAATGGACATTTCGCAGTCGGAAGCAATGAACACCAATGTGCTCTACGCCGCTGCCCTAAAGGCGGTAAGCGATATGGCCAACATCTTGGGCCATAAGAAAGTCGCCGACGAATACGCGGAAAAATCAACCGAACTCGCCAAGAAAATTGACGAGACATTCTACATGGCCGACAAGGGATATTACGGCATGTACACCTACGGCCGTGACAATATGATTATGAATCCACGCGCAGAGACTCTTGGTCTCGCTCTCGCCATTCTCTTTGACATAGCTCCGGCCGAGCGCCAGAAAGAGATATCCCAGAGCAACCCCACAACTCCCTTCGGCCCTGCAATCTTCTATCCTCAGATAGTAGATATTCCCAGCTATCACAACAATGCCCTCTGGCCTTTCGTCGGCAGCTACTGGACACTCGCCCAAGCCAAGGCAGGAAATGAGCAGGGCGTGGTGGAAGGCATCGGCTCGATTTTCCGCCCAGCCGCGCTTTTCGCCACCAACAAGGAGAACTTCAACCTCGATAACGGCGACTATTACACCGAGCTCAATTCGTCGAACATGCTTTGGAGTCTTGCCGGAAATATCGCTCTTACGCAGCAGGTGCTCTTTGGAATTCACTTTGACAAGGATGGCCTTCGCATAGCGCCCTTCGTGCCTGAAGCATTCCGTGGAGAGCGCACACTCGAAAACTTCCCCTACCGAGGCGCACGTCTCGACATAACCGTAAAAGGATATGGCGACCGCGTAAAGGAAATGACTCTGAATGGCAAAGCCGTCGACCCGAATAAGGTAATCTCGGCAAATCAGCTCGCAAAAGGCGGCATAATTGTCGTCACAATGTGCGACGAACCAATTGCTCCGATGAAAATCAACAGCGTGCCCAATCTCAAGGCCCCTCTCACTCCGCAGGCATGGCTCGAGGCATCGGCCGACCTCGGTTCTATGAACACTCCTACTATGGATTTGCTCCACTGGAATCCTATCGAATATATCGCTGAGTATATCGTGCTAAAGGATGGCAAGGAGGTTGCCCGCACTCGCCAGACACAATATCCAGCAATCGAGCCGGGCGAATGGCAAGTGATTGGCGTCGCTTCCGACGGAACGCAGAGTTTCGCTTCCGAGCCACGCAGCAACCGACCACGCATCGACGTAGAATTCAACGACGAAGTTACACAATTCTCTTGGCCAGAAAGCTCCAATCTTTATGATCTAAAGCCCTCCGGATACTACGGATATGGCTTTGTTGGCACAGATCAGAACATGAATCCCAAGCCCGTCGACGTCATCGTCGATGCTGAAGATGGAGGCACTTACTCTATAGCCGTGCGCTACGCCAACGGCGAAGGCCCGGTCAACACGGAGAACAAAGCCGCCGTGCGAACGCTAAAGGTCGACGGAAAGAAAGTCGGGACGCTGGTTCTGCCCCAGCGTGGAGTCGACAACTGGGATGATTGGGGCATGTCGAATGGCATCCTCGTAGAGCTCACTCCGGACAAGCATACGATAGAAGTAGTGTATCTACCCGAGGATGAGAACATGAACATAAAAGTGAACCGCGCCCTGCTCGACCGCATAACTCTCGAAAAGGCGCGCTGACGAATCAAGTTTTTTTAACACCATTCACGCAGAATTCTATCGCTGATTCTATCAGTGAGTCGATTTGGCTTGAACCGGCGTTGAGGTGCACTTGTTCTGCGCCATGCAACAGAGGATAAAGGCATCGCGACAATCTGCGTGCCTGGTCCGGGTCGAACTCGCCGTTCTCGATGCCTTGCTTCAGAATTTCGGCGAGTATGGCCTCCTCTTTGTCAATCACAAGCTTGCGCATGCGCTCGGTGCGCAAGAAGTCCAACGAGAAAAAATTACGCAGCGACTGATTCTGCACTGAAAAACTGCCGTATTTGCCCACATGGGCGCGCATGTATGCCGACAGTTTTTCGCGTGCGCTCATGTCGGAGTCGACAATTTGCCTGAGAGCAAGCACTATCTTGTCGCTTTCGCGATCAATCACTGCTCGAAATATCTCTTTCTTGTTCTTGAAATAAGCATAGATGGTGCGACGTCCGCGGTCGGAGGCATTCGCAATGTCGCTGATTGTAGTGTTATCCACGCCCTTAAGGATGAACACCTGCTTGGCGGCGTCTATTAGGTTGTCACGGGTCTTAGAGAGCATGATTTGTCTGGAATCTTTCGGTTTATTTTACCGCAAAGTTAATCAAAATTACCTAATTAATAGTTATATTTGCAGGAAGTTTTTTAATATAGATAGCATATGCTGCAGTTTATAGCTCAACCCAATGATAAATACAGTATCCCCGAACAAGTGCAAATGGCAATTGAAGGTGGATGCTCGTGGGTGCAGCTGCGCGTCCCCGACCTGTCGGAGAGCGAGCTGCGCGAACTTGCCGAAGAGGTTGTGCCACTATGCAAGGAGAACATGACCATACTCACGATTGAAAACCATGTTGACACTGCCAAAGAGCTTGGCATACATGGCGTGCACCTGCGCGGTGAAGGAATCGACCCCGCTGCCGTGCGCGAGCAACTTGGTCCTGAAGCAATAATTGGCGCTGAAGTGTCATTGGCACCCACCGCCATGCCATACGTCGGAGCTGACATCGACTACGTCACGTTTCCGCCCTCGATAAGCATTGAGCGAATAGGCGAGAACATTGAGGCTCTGCGTAACGCGAAATTCGAGCTGCCAGTGGTGGCCGAGGGCAATTTCCAGCCAGAGCAAATAATGCAAATATTGCAAGTTGGCATCAACGGCATAGCCGTTGGCAACGAAATTGGTGATAGCCACAACCCCGTACAGAAGACAGAATCACTGCTTAATGCGCTCAAACAGTGCCAATGAAATAAAGGGGCTTGGCTGGAAAATTCTGATTCCAGTGGCCATCGGCATAGCCGTTGTGGCATGGCTGTTCGCACGCGATTTCTCCATTGCCGCGTTCCAGTCGATTCGCTTTGGCTGGCGTTCGGTGGCGGGCGTGGCCATTGCCCTGGTGTTTGTGGCGGGTCGGGATTTCGGGCTCACGTGGAGATTCCACACCATAGCATGGCCCGAACTTTCGTGGTTGCGCTCTCTGAGAGTCGACCTTATGTGCGCATTCACCTCGGCTATTACGCCTTCGGCCGTAGGCGGGAGCGCCATGGCTATATTCTACCTCAACACTGAAGGCGTGAAGGCTGGCCGGGCAGCCACGCTCACCCTCACCACCCTCTTCCTCGACGAAATGTTCTTTGTGGTGTTTTGCCCTATTTTAGTGTTAAGCCTTCCCAACGACCTGCTTTTCGGCAATGTCGACGATTCGCTGTTCATGCAAGGCGTGGAAATCGTATTCTGGACTGTGTACGCGTGCATCGTAGCCTACAGCGCACTGCTCTTCACCGGCATCATATGGAAGCCGCAGCTCATACATGGCCTCATCACCAGAATTTTCAGCCTACGAGGTCTGCGCCGGTGGAAGAAGCACGCTGTGTCGCTGGCCGACAACATGCAGGCCACAAGCGTCAGCATCAAGAGCAATTCGCTAAAGTGGTGGGCCAACGTGTTCGGAACCACCACACTGTCTTGGTTTTCGCGCTACCTCATCGTCAACGCCCTCTTCTGGGGCTTTGTGCCGGAGTCGTCGCCAATTCTCGTGTTTGCTCGCCAATTCGTGGTGTGGGTGCTTCTTATGGTGAGTCCCACGCCAGGCAGCTCGGGCATAAGCGAATGGCTATTCACCGAATATTACGGCGACCTCATCGGCAATGTCGACCTTGCACTCGTATTAGCCATGGTGTGGCGCATAATCACATATTATGTGTATCTGGTGATAGGCGTGTGCATCGCCCCGTCATATTTCAAGAAAAACAAAGCCAATCAACTATCAAAATGAGACATACTTTCACCCTACTTCTACTGGCATTGGTGGCAATTGGCGCCTGCTGCGCCGAGCCACTCGTGTATGTAATCGACCTTAACGACCAAGTGGACAACAAGATGTGGCGGTGCGTGCAGCGCGGATGCTCCGAAGCCACAAGCGAGAATGCCGACTACGTAATATTCCACATCAACACATACGGAGGCGCAGTGGACGCTGCCGACTCGATACGAACGGCTATATTGCGCCTGCCCATGACAACGATTGCCTTTGTCGACCCAAACGCCGCCTCGGCCGGATCGCTTATTACACTTGCATGCGACACGGTGTACATGTCGCAAGGCGCAAGCTATGGCGCAAGCACAGTGGTGAACGGCAACGGCGAGCCAATGCCCGACAAATACCAAAGCTATATGAAAACCATCATGCGCGCCACTGCCGAGAGCCACGGCAAGGTGATGCAGCCCGACTCCACTTGGGCTTGGCGGCGCGACCCTCAGATTGCCGAAAGCTTCGTAACGGTAGACAGCGTGATGGCTCTCACTCCCGACGAAGCAATTAGCCTTGGCTACGCCGAGGGAATCGCAACAAGCGTCGACGACGTAATCAGCAAGCACATATCCGGCACGCATCGACTGCAGCGATTCGAGCCGTCGGCATCCGACACCATTCTTGGCTTTCTTGGCAGCGCAGCTGTGCAGGCAGTGCTGATTATGCTCATTTTGGGCGGCATATACATGGAGATGCACACTGGCGGCATAGGATTTGCCGGTGGAGTGGCTTTTGTGGCGGCAGTGCTTTATTTCCTGCCATGGATTGTGTCGGGCACGATTGCTCCATGGGTGCTCATCCTTTTCATATCAGGGCTCGTGCTGCTCGCACTGGAGCTGTTTGTGATTCCAGGATTCGGCATTTGCGGCATATGCGGCATTGTGGCTATACTCGCCTCGCTTGTGGGGGCGATGCTTAGCGAGGGTGTATGGGAGGCATCGGTTGGGCGCGACATTGCCCGAGCTGTTGTAGTCACCGCCTCTGGGGTGCTTCTGGCTGTGGGAGCCGTATGGTTCCTCACCTCCAAGCATGGGCCCAAATGCGTGCGCAGGGTGTCGGAGCTCCAGACCGAGCTGCGCGACAGCGAAGGATACATAGCCGTAGATACTCAACAGCGCCATTACGTGGGACAATTGGCCACATCCGTCACCGATATGCGTCCCAGCGGGAAAATACGCATTGGCGACCACGACTTCGACGCAGTGAGCCTTAGCGGCTACATCGACGCGCACCGCCAAGTGAAAGTCGTTAAGTATGAAAACGCTCAGCTCTACGTGAAATTCATTCCTGAAAATTGATACACCACTAATATAATTCATGCATATGAAATTCATTGGCATAATTCCGGCGAGATTCGCCTCTACAAGATTTCCCGGCAAGCCCCTTGCCATGCTTGGCGACAAGACTGTGATACAACGCGTGTATGAGCAAGCACAAAAGGAACTCGACGATGTGGTAGTTGCCACCGACGACGCACGCATTTTCGCTGCCGTGCAGGCTTTTGGAGGCAAAGCGGTCATGACCAGCGACAAGCACAAAAGCGGCACCGATCGCGTGCGCGAAGCATACGTCAACGTCGCAAGCGACGCAGATGTCGTAATCAACATCCAAGGCGATGAGCCGTTTATCCATCCCGCCCAGATTGCCTCGCTAAAGCACTGTTTCGACGACCCCGTCACACAGATTGCCACGCTCGTGCGTCCCTTCCCGACCGACGGCGAACTCTCCGCTCTGGAAAACCCCAACTCGCCCAAGGTTGTCATCGACGATAATAATTTCGCCATGTATTTTTCACGGTCGGTCATTCCCTATTTGCGCAATTTCCCTAAAGAGGAGTGGCCGTCGCGTCACCAATATTACACCCACGTGGGCATTTATGCTTATAAGGCCGACGTGCTCGCACAAATCACACACTTGCCTCAGTCATCGCTCGAACTGGCCGAGTCGCTCGAGCAGCTACGCTGGCTGCAAAATGGATACAAGATAAAGGCAGCTACCACCAACATAATTACAGTAGGCATCGACACGCCTCAGGATCTCGACCGCGCCCGCCGCTTGATTGCTCCCGATGTGCAGCCTCTCGGCGACTTGAATCTGCCGAAAATCAACTCAAAGGTGCTTGACAATGGAGTGGTGCTTAATTGGTACGACGGCGGCACACAGGCTGTGAACCAGCTTTCACTGGTATTCCAGGGAGGCAAAGCTGACGCCGACATACCCGCCACCGCCGACTTGTGCGGACTTATGCTTGCCGAAGGCACGGCATCGAAATCGGGAATTGAAATCAGCGAAGCGCTTGACTTTCGCGGCGCGCATTTCATGACCCGCGCCGACGCTCACTACTCTATGGCAAAAATAGCATCGCTCAATAGCATGTCGCACGGCGTGCTTCCCCTCTTCCTTGAGCTAATCACCGAGCCGGCATTTCCCGACTATGCACTCAACATCGTGCGCAATCGCCACATAAAAACACTCGAGCAGAGCCGCTCGCAAGTGCAGGTAATCGCTTCGTTGGCGCTGAATCCGCTCATGATGGGCGCAAGCAATCCTTTGGCTAAGGAGGATTTGCCCGAAGACATCGCCAAGGTGACTGCAACAAGCCTGCGCGCCTTCCACAAGCGCGTGTACACAGCCCAGGGCTGCCACGCTTTCCTTTCTGGACATATCACCGACGAGCTTCTCGCAGAGGTCACGCATATTCTGATGTCGCTCCCTTCCGGCGCAGCAAAAACACATGTGAAGGAATATCCCTATGCGGCGCAACTGCCGCAGACTGTGCATGTGGCTCGACCGGAGGCTCTGCAGGATGCCATTGAGGTTGGCTTTCCGGCTCCCTTGCGCTCCCACCCCGACTACATTCCTCTGCGATTCGCCGTTATGGCTCTCGGCGGCTATTTTGGCAGCCGGCTCATGCTCAACGTGCGAGAAGACAAAGGATACACCTACGGCATACATGCATATCTCAAAGGCACGCTCGACGGAAGCATGGTGTGCATAGCCACACAGACCGACCACAAATACACCGAGCATGTGCTGCAAGAAATACGCAACGAATTAGAGCGACTCGCCTCTGAGCCGATGAATGCCGATGAGCTGATGCGCTTGCGGCAGCACATCGGATCGGCTCTGATGGAGACGCTCGATAGCCCTTTCTCTATTATCAACTATTACCAGACCAAGCTGCTTGTGGGAATGCCCGACGGATACTTCAACATGCAGGCAGACATAGCGCGCCATCTCACTCCTGAATTGGTGGTTGAGATGGCGCGCAAATATTTGCAGCCTGGCCAGATGCGCGTCGTTATTGTCGGACGCACATCCGACTAACGCTTATTTATTCACCTTGTAGCGGTCAATGCCGTCGCGAAGGTAAGCGACGATCTGACGCGCAGCAGCTATGCCGGCATTGATGTTGGCCTCGGCTGTCTGCGCCCCCATTTTCTTGGGCGTAAAGAACACACGGTCGCCAAATTTCTCCTTCATCATCACGGCGCTGTCGGGCTTGATGTCGGCTACATATTTTATGTCGGGACGCTCTTCAAGAACCTTGGCTAAGCCTTCCTCTTCGATTACCTCTTTGCGTGCGGTGTTGACCAAAACGCCGTTTTTCGGCAATAGCTTCACCAGGTCGTAGCCTACGCTGCCCTTGGTCTCGGCAGTGGCCGGGATGTGAAGCGACACGAATTGGTTGCCTGAATACAATTCCTCTACCGAATGCAAAGGCTTAACGCCTGCCTCAATCATCACCTCATCGGGGCAATACGGGTCGAGCGCCGACACGTTCATGCCAAAGCCCTTGGCGATGCGAGCCACGTTGCGGCCTACTTGGCCGAATGCGTGTATGCCAAGGTTTTTGTCCTTAAGCTCTGTGCCCGATGTGCCATTGTACATGTTGCGCACGGCCATCACCGTCATGCCGAATACGAGCTCAGCCACAGCGTTTGAGTTCTGGCCGGGAGTGTTCTCCACCACTACGCCGTGAGCCGTGGCGGCTGCCAAGTCGATATTGTCATATCCAGCGCCGGCACGCACCACAATCTTGAGGTTCTTAGCAGCGTCGAGCACCTGGGCGTCAACGATATCACTGCGCACAATCATAGCGTCGGCATCAGCCACAGCATCGAGCAATTGCTGCTTGGTGGTGTATTTTTCGAGCAGGCACAGCTCATATCCTGCGCCCTCTATCTCTTTGCGGAAGCCATCGATGGCGACAGCAGCAAAGGGCTTTTCTGTAGCAACTAATACTTTCATGGCCAATTAGTGTTTTGCCTCGAATTCCTTCATTACCTCAACGAGAGCCTTCACGCTTTCCATGGGAAGTGCGTTGTAGAGCGATGCGCGGAAGCCGCCTACCGAGCGATGGCCCTTGATGCCTACCATGCCGCGCGATGTTGCGAATTCAACGAATTCCTTCTCAAGCTCTTTGTATTCGGGCTTCATGACGAAGCATACGTTCATAATCGAGCGATCGGCCTTGTTAGCCACGGTGCCAACAAACATCTTGCTTGAGTCGATAGCGTCGTAGAGCACGGCTGCTTTGTCGAGGTCCATCTTCTCGAGCACCTTCACGCCGCCAAGCACCTTGTAGTAGCGCAGTGTCTGCAATGCCGAGAATATGGGCAGCACGGGAGGTGTGTTGAACATCGAGCCCTTGTCGACGTGTGTCTGATAATTGAGCATGGTGGGAATCTTGCGGTCGGCTTTGCCGAGAGCATCGTCGCGAACGATGACGATTGTCACGCCGGCAGGAGCAAGGTTCTTCTGCGCTCCGGCATAGATAGCATCGTACTTCGACACATCCACGGGGCGTGAGAAGATGTCGGAGCTCATGTCGCAAATCAGTGGGCAAGGAGCGTCGAGATCCTTGCGGATTTCTGTGCCGTAGATGGTGTTGTTGGAGGTATAGTGGAAGTAGTCGCTGTCGGCAGGTATTGTGTAGTCGGTGGGGATGAAGGTGTAGTTGGCATCTTCCGAAGAAGCCACTACGTCGACTTCGCCAAAGAGGCGAGCCTCCTTGATTGCCTTGTGTGCCCATACGCCTGTGTCGAGGTATGAAGCCTTGGTGCGCAGGAAGTTGTAGGGAATCATGCAGAACTGGGTCGAAGCGCCGCCTCCGAGCCAAAGCACTGAGTAGCCTGCGGGGATTTCGAGCAGTTCTTTTACGAGAGCCGAAGCCTCATCGATTACACTCTGGAATTCCTTGCTGCGGTGCGAGATCTCAAGAATCGACAGACCTGTGCCGGCAAAGTCGATCACGGCATCTGCTGTGTTCTTGATTGTGTACTGGCTCAGAATCGAAGGGCCAGCGTAGAAATTATGCTTCTTCATGAATGGGTAAATTTTTTAGTTGACGTTACTACTGTTTTTGGTATTCGCTATTTAGATTATTAGGTTAACTGTGCAAATTTAAACAAATATAATCAATCCACAAAAATTTAATTATTTTGATTACTCGTTTTTGATGCCTCCGATGCCTTGGGCTTGCGCTTGAATTTACGTTTTTTGATAGGCTTCGGCGCAGTGTCTGTGCCCTCCTCGGCGCGCGGCTTTCGATTTTTGGCTCCGCTGTCCTTTTTCCCATTCTTTTTCTT
Source organism: uncultured Bacteroides sp. (assembly GCA_964582335.1). Taxonomy (GTDB): domain Bacteria; phylum Bacteroidota; class Bacteroidia; order Bacteroidales; family Muribaculaceae; genus CAG-873. The sequence goes on along the minus strand of CAZORI010000027.1, from coordinate 13,152 downwards.
AGGTCGGGCCTCATTTGCGGGAGCAATGCCATCAGGCATCTTGGCCACGGGCACCTTGTTTTCGATGAGCTGTTCGATGCGGCGGAAGCTTTGTCTTTCCTTGGGGCTGACGAATGTAGTGGCCTCGCCCGACGAAGCGGCGCGAGCCGTGCGCCCAATGCGGTGCACGTAATCCTCTGAGTCGCGAGGCACGTCATAGTTCACCACAAGCGTGATGTCGTCGATGTCGATGCCGCGAGCCAGAATGTCGGTGGCAAGCAACACATCCACGCGGTTGGCCTTGAAGTCGCGCATCACCTGATCGCGCTCAGCCTGTTCGAGGTCGCTGTGCATTTCGGCCACATTGAATTTGCGACGCCTCAGCGTGCGAGTCAAGTCCTTTATTTTCTGCTTCGAACTCGAAAACACTATCACTCTCTTGGGCGGCTTTGCCGTGAATATGTGTGTGAGCAAGTCGATTTTCTGCCCCTCGTCGCAATAGTACACCGATTGCGTTATGTTCTCGGCCGGCTTCGACGGCGCAATGTACACCTCCGACGGATTTTTCAGAATCTGCTTGGCCATGCGAGTGATTTTGGGAGGCATCGTGGCCGAGAAGAGCAGTATCTGCACATCGTCGGGCAGGGCATTGTATATGTTCATGATGTCGTCGTAGAATCCCATGTCGAGCATGCGGTCGGCCTCGTCAAGGATGAAGAACGACACTTTCGACAAATCCACGTATCCCATCTTTTGGTGGGCAAGCAATCGTCCGGGCGTGGCAATCACCACGTCGGCGCCTCGCACGATGGCAGCTTTTTGCTGGTCGAAGGTCTTGCCGTCGGTGCCTCCATATATGGCTATGCTCGTTACGGGCATGAAGTAGGCAAAGCCTTGCATCTGCAAATCAATCTGTTGCGCAAGCTCGCGCGTGGGAGCCATCACCACGCAGTTGATGGCATCGTCGGGAAAACCGCCGTCGGCAAGTAAATCAATCACCGGCAGCAAATACGCAGCTGTCTTGCCCGTGCCTGTCTGGGCGATGCCCAGCAAATCGTTTCCAGCCAAAATCGGCGGGATAGCCTGCTCTTGGATTGGGGTGCATTCCTCGAACCCCATTGCATCGAGCCCGTCGAGCACGCTATCATTGTATAGCAATTCGTCAAATCTCATTAATACATTCTCTAAGTATTCACACCGCAAAGTTAGCAATAATTTCTAAACTTTTGGAGCGAGTGAGGTGTTATTGTTGTATGGATAGAGAACAACGCAATATGCTCGTGCGCATCATAATCACTGTAGTTGCTACGGGTGCGCTCCTTTTCATCGACACCTCCGGATGGCTGAGGCTGTCGCTTTACCTTGTGGTGTACCTGTTTATTGGCGGCGACATATTGATGAGCGCGTTACGCGAAATCGTGCACGGCGAAGTGTTCGACGAAAATTTCCTGATGGCAGTTGCCACGATTGGCGCTTTCGCCCTGGCCATCTATGAGAAAAGCGGCGACTACACTGAGGCAATAGCAGTGATGCTGCTTTATCAAATCGGTGAATTCTTCCAGAGCTATGCCATAGGCAAAAGCCGGCGCAGCATCACAGCTTTAATGGACATACGCCCCGACTATGCCAATATCGAGCGTGCCGGCAAAATTGTCAAGGTAGCGCCAGAGGATGTTGAGACTGGCCAAATAATAGTGGTGCAGCCTGGCGAGCGCATTCCCATCGACGGCGTGGTTGTCTCCGGCGAATCCTCGCTCAACACCTCGGCATTGACTGGCGAGTCGCTGCCTCGCGATGTGAGCGCCGGCGACGATGTGATTAGCGGCAGCATCAATATGACGGGCGTGTTGGAAGTGCGCACTACAAAAAATTTTGGAGAGTCTACTGTGTCAAAAATTCTGGAGTTGGTTCAGGATTCGGCATCCCACAAGTCGCGTTCGGAAAATTTCATGACAAAATTTGCCCGTGTCTACACTCCGGCCGTGTGCATCAGCGCATTGGCGCTTGCTTTGTTGCCCCCGCTTTTCCTGATTTTGCTTGAGGGTGCGCCGGCTTGCTTCGCTACGTTTGAAACATGGGTCTACCGCGGGCTGGTGTTTCTTGTAATAAGCTGCCCTTGCGCATTGGTCGTAAGCATTCCTCTGTCATTTTTCGCCGGAATAGGCGGAGCAAGCCGCAAGGGTGTCCTCGTGAAAGGCGCCAACATACTTGAAACTCTTTCTAAAGTAAAGACTGTAGTATTCGACAAAACCGGCACACTCACGAAGGGAGTATTCGAGGTGAATGCCTTTCATGGCGACCACGACCAAGACATAGCCGACCGCAAGGCTCAATTGCTTGAATACGCTGCGATAGCCGAATCGTCATCCTCTCACCCTATAGCCAAGTCTCTGCTCGACGACTATGGCCATGAGGTGGATCGTAGCAGGCTATCCGGCCTCAAGGAAATAAGCGGCAAAGGCATCACGGCTGTAATCGACGGGCACCATATTGCCGTCGGCAATGAAAAATTAATGAATGATTTAGGAATCGCTCCTGCACTATGCAAAACGGCCGGGACTGTCGTACATATTGCCATCGATGGCAATTACGCCGGACACATAGTGCTCGGCGACGTAGTGAAGCCAACCTCTGCTAAAGCAGTCGCCGACCTTCGCAAAGCAGGCGTGACAAAGACAGTGATGCTTACCGGCGATGCACGCCCTATGGCCGAGCAGACTGCGGCACAGCTTGGCATCGATTCGGTATTCAGCGAATTGCTGCCCGACGGCAAAGTGGCACAGCTTGAGCGCTTGATTCATGATGCCAAGGGCGAAGGCAAAGTTGCCTTTGTTGGCGACGGCATAAACGACGCGCCCGTGCTTTCGCGCGCCGATATAGGCATAGCAATGGGCGCCATGGGCAGCGATGCGGCCATAGAGGCAGCCGACGTGGTGCTTATGGATGATGACCCTCTGAAAATATGCAAAGCCATTCGCATCTCAAAAAGATGCATGAAAATCGTATGGGAAAACATCATCATGGCGCTCGGCATAAAGGGCGTATGCCTAATACTTGGAATTTTCGGCATCGTCAACATGTGGCTTGCCATATTTGCCGACGTAGGCGTAATGGTGCTCGCCGTGCTCAATGCTATTCGTGCACTGTATGTGCGTAAGATTTAGCGCGCTAATACGTGATTTCGTCCCATGCCGGAGGCGTAACGCCCAGCAGGTGCTTTACGAAAAAGTCGTATCTCTTATGCTCGCCATACGATTCGCCGAGTGTGTGACGGATGCCCGGCAACACTATTAGCTCAAAGTCTTTGTTAGCCTTAATCAGCGCATCCACTACCTGCATGGTCGACGCCGGGTCCACGTTGTCGTCGAGCTCGCCCACAACGAGCATCAACGGGCGCGTCAGCAAATGCGCATTGTCCACGTTGGAGGCTGCGCTATACGCTTCGTCAATCGGATAGCCAAGCCATTGCTCGTTCCACCATATTTTGTCCATGCGATTGTCGTGGCATCCGCAAGCCGAATAGGCGGCTTTGTAGAACTCCGGGTGATGCAGCACGGCCGTAGTCGACTCCTGGCCTCCCGCCGAAGCGCCATAGATGCCCACGCGGTCGAGGTCGAGATAGGGATACTTCTCGCCAGCGGCCTTTATCCATGCTATATGGTCGGGAAGGCCGGCATCAACGAGGTTTTTGTAGCACACATTCTCAAATTCGCGAGTGCGGAACGACGTGCCCATGCCGTCGACCATCACTACCACGAATCCAAGCTCAGCAATTGCGCTCATGTTACGGTTGAAGCCGACAAACGACTTTGGCACGTACTGGTCGCCGGGCCCCTGATATATGTATTCAATCACGGGATATTTCTTCTTGGGGTCGAAATTTGTCGGACGATAAATTACGCCCCACATCGGAGTTGAGCCGTCGCGGCCGGGAGCCACAAACACCTCCGGAGCCTGCCACCCCGCCTTGAGAAGTGGCGTGATGTCGGCCTCGGCAATTCGCATAATCTCTTTGCCTGTGGCAGCATCGCGAAGCGCCGTAATCGGAGCCTGCGACACAGTGGACCATGTATCCACTAAATATTTATAGTCGGGCGAGAACGTAGCGCGATGAGTGCCCGGCTCTGGCGTGAGGTCGGTCATGCCGGTGCCGTCGAAATTAATCGAGTAATAGCGTATAAAATATGGGTCTTCGTCCTTTCTTACTCCATTGGCAGAAAAATATATCTTTTCGTTGGCTTCGTCCACGTTCACAACGTCGCGCAGATACCATTCGCCTTTGGTGATTTGGTGAGTGGGCTTGCCGGATGCACGGTCATACATATATAGGTGATTATAGTTGTCGCGCTCGCTGCTCCATATTATTCGCTTGCCATCGCCAAGCATTTGGCGGAATATGCGATAGTAATTGATGTATTTGTCGTGCTTTTCCTCTATCAGTGGTCGCACCGAGCCGTCGACTGCCGAAACTTCGAGCACCCGGTAGTTTTTGTGGCCGCGCTCGTTGTATTCAAATGTAATGCCCTGGCTGTCGGAGTTCCATGCGGGTCCGTATATCTCGTATTGCTTGTCGAACAATTCCTTGTCGGGCACAATGGCCTCGCCGCTGGTTACATCGATAATCACCGGGAGCTTGAATCGCAATTCATCGCCGGGCTTGGCGTATTCTTGCTTGTGAAGTATAGGCTGGCTGCCGGGAGCCGGCGACGACTCTACATAATAAACATAGCGCTTTTCCACTGGTCGTATCTTGTTCATGGCCAATTTCTCGCCATCGGGGCTCCATTGTATCCACGACGAGTAATAATTGCCTATGGTGCCGTCGTAGGTAAGTTGTCGCTCAGCACGAGTTGACAAATCGCGTGTCCACACATTATTGTCGCGCACGAATGCCTCACGTTTGCCGTCGGGCGATGCCACGGGCTTTGCGTCCTTCTCTTCGTCCACTACCATCCAGTGTGGCTCAGGCTCGCGCTCAGGAATGGCGCCTAAGCATTCCAGGCGTCCCTTTCCCTTTGCGGCATAACACCACTTCTTGCCATCGAAGTCAAACCAAAGAGAATCGACAGAAGCGTTGGCGCGCAAGCGCTCAATGGGCAGATTGTCGGCCAAAACTTCCTTGCCCGTGCTTGATGCAAGCGCTTCGGCAAGCGCCTTCTGATTGAACATCGCCGATGATTTGCGGTCGCGAGCATTTACTACAACATATTCGCGCTTACCGTCGCTCTCTCCTACATACCAAAATTTGTCGGTGCCTTGAATCCAACGAGGCGTTATGCGCATATTGTCAACCCGACCATAATTATATTTTTTTGCCAAGCCATAAGCGCGATTGTAGTCATCAAGGGTGCCCTGGGCCGACGCGGCGGTTATGCAAAGCGAAGCTGCGGCCATCAACAATGTTCTTAACTTCATGTTTTCGTATAGCTTAAATGTGAATTTTATGGCTTATTTCTATGATTTAAGGGATTAGCTTTGATTCTTTCACTACATCAAATGGTCATGCACGGCCATTACTGCGCCAAAAACAGCCATGACAATCAGCACTGTGCCCACTATGCGATTGATAATCCATAGCGACCTCACGTTGATGCGCTTGCGCAGCTTGCTCACCACCAGCGTGATGAACCACCACCATAGGAGCGCCCCAACAAGAATCGTGACATAGGCCCATATGTAGTGGTACACGCCAAATTCCGGGAGGATGAAGCTGAAGCGAGCGTAAAGTCCGATTATGAAGAACAAAATCAAGGGGTTGGAGAATGTGAGCAAGAATCCCGAGCCGAAGTCGCTCCAGTAGTTGGAGGCAGGCTGTGGATGCAGGCTCTTGAGCGCCCTGGTGGGATTTTGCCTGAAAAGGTAGGCACCAAACACTGCCAGCACCACGCCGCCTACCACCTGCAGCAAGAATTGATGACGCTCTATGAAGTCGGTGATGAAACTGAGGCAAAATCCGGTGAGCAAGCAATATATGAGGTCGCTCAGCGATGCGCCAACGCCAGTGGCCAACGCCGGCCAACGCCCCTTGCTTAGCGTGCGCTGTATCACAAGCATGCCAATAGGACCCATAGGCGCCGATATTAATATGCCGATGCCCAACCCTCTTGGTAATATGTAGAGCATCTGCTCTACCAGACTGTTCACTTTTCGCCGTTTATGTATCTGGTTACTATTTCAGGGTCTAAGATCGCCTCAGAAGCGCTTACGGGAAGCACCCTTACTTCCGTCACCCGGGCATCGGGCAAGATGGCATCCATGAGCATTGACGCATCCACTTGCGGCAACGCTCGATATTGGGCATACGTGTATTTCAAGAATGCAGTGTTGGCGCCCACGCCGCCACGACGGTCGAGCAGCCATCCGTCGCCTACCTCCAAGGGCGAGGAACTGTCTGTGATGTCGCTCGGTGCCGGATACGACAACAAACTGTCGCGCATGGGATTGAGATTGACAGGAACATTTTGTGCATAATCGCCGTTGGTGCGGTACACCACAGCTTTCGGCAACGCATTCGCTCCTCCTGCCCGGGGCAATCTCATCACACCCGACACTTGCACTGAGTCGGCATCGGGCATAGCCGTTGCTTCCTGTGCGCTTCGGCACGAGGCCAGCGACATCAAGGCAGCGCTAATAATAGCCACACTCAGATAAATTACGTTTTTCTCTGCAAGAAACATATGTCACAACTTCAATTGTAGCCTTTTACGATGTTTTAGTCTACAAAGTTAGAAATAATAAATGAAAAATTATTAATTTTGTGACCTACTTAATGTGTTTTTTATATAATTTATACTTTATCCCAGCATGGACTCTATCTTAAAGTGCGGAATCATACAGATGGCAAAGTCGGGCGACGTCGCTGCCAATAGGGAGCGTCTTGCCGCAGAAATACGCCGCTTATCTAAGCAGGGCGCCCAATTAATAGTGAATCAAGAATTGCACGACTCGCTATATTTCTGCCAGACAGAGAATGTCGACCTTTGCAATCTCGCCGAGCCAATACCGGGGCCGGCCACCGACTTCTACAGCGAGCTTGCACGCGAATGCGGAGCGGTAATCGTAACGTCGCTTTTTGAGCGCCGCGCTCCCGGCTTATACCACAACACAGCGGTGGTTTTCGAGAAAGATGGCTCTATAGCAGGCAAATACCGAAAGATGCACATCCCCGACGATCCTGCCTATTACGAGAAATTCTATTTCTCGCCGGGCGACTTGGGCTTTCAGCCCATTAGCACGTCGGTGGGAAAGCTCGGCGTGCTCGTATGCTGGGACCAATGGTATCCCGAAGCAGCGCGACTGATGGCCTTGCGCGGAGCGCAGATTCTGATATATCCTACTGCAATAGGCTGGGAATCGTCGGACACCGACGATGAAAAGGCTCGCCAGCGCGACGCATGGATCACTGTGCAACGCGGCCATGCAGTGGCCAATGGGCTGCCAATAGTCACCGTCAATCGAGTTGGCCATGAAGCCGACCCGTCGGGAGCCACTCGCGGAATACAATTCTGGGGCTCGTCGATGGTGTGCGGCCCGCAGGGCGAATTCCTGCATCAGTCGCCTGCCGACGCCGAGGAATCGCTGATTGTGGATATCGACATGAACCGCTCGGAGCAAGTGCGCCGCTGGTGGCCATTCCTGCGCGACCGCCGCATTGATGCCTACGCCGGCCTCACGCAGCGATTCCTTGATTAGCGCTTACGCCCTTTCAGAGAAGGGCGTATTGCATCACGTCGGCTGCCGTTACAACATAGTGGAACGTGAGGCCATCGATGTATCGGGGGTCTATGTCTTCTATGTCGCGCCTATTTTCCTCCGACATCACTATGTCGGTGATGCCCGCGCGCTTGGCCGCAAGTATCTTCTCCTGTATGCCTCCCACCGGGAGCACCTTGCCTCGCAGCGTTATCTCGCCGGTCATGGCTATCTTTTCACGCACCTTGCGTCCGCTGAAGGCCGAAGCGATGGCTGTGGCTATGGTAATGCCTGCCGAGGGGCCATCCTTGGGAATGGCTCCTTCGGGGAAATGCACATGCAAATTGTTCGTTTCGAACTTCTCATGCTCAATTCCGAGCGAGCTGCCGTTCGACTTCACCCATTGGTAAGCAATCGTGGCCGATTCTTTCATCACGTTGCCAAGGTTGCCGGTGATGGTGAGCTGTCCTTTGCCCTTGTCGAGCGAGGCCTCGGCCAATAATATTGTGCCACCGGTCTCGGTCCAAGCCAGGCCTGTGACCACGCCCACGAAGTCGTTGCCTTCATAGCGGTCGCTCATGTAAGGCGAAAGTCCCAATTGCTCTTTCAGGTCAGATGGCTCTACTGTCGCGGGAAACTTCTCGCCCATCCCCTTGGCCAAAATAGCCTTGCGGGCAAGCGACTGCAGCGCTTTTTCGAGCTGGCGCACTCCGCTTTCGCTGGTGTAGGTGCCGATTACAGCCATTATGGCATCGTCGCTGATGTTGAAATCATCGGTCGTCAGCTCGTATTCGGCGTAGATGCGCGGCAGCAGATGCGCGCGCGCTATCTCCAGCTTTTCTTCGGCTAAGTAGCCTGGCAGGTTGATTACCTCCATGCGGTCGAGCAGCGGCCTGGGCACGGTGCTCAGGCTATTGGCAGTGGCAATGAACAGCACTTTGGAAAGGTCGAAATCCACATCAATGTAGTTGTCGTGGAATTTGGCGTTTTGCTCCGGGTCGAGCACTTCGAGCAATGCCGACGAGGGGTCGCCCTTATAGTCGTTGCCGAGCTTGTCAACCTCGTCAAGCACTATCACCGGATTGCTTGAGCCGGCCCGCTTGATGGCGGCGATTATGCGGCCCGGCATTGCGCCGATGTAGGTGCGCCGGTGTCCGCGTATTTCAGCCTCGTCGTGAAGGCCGCCAAGCGACACGCGCTGGTAAGCGCGACCGAAGGCATCGGCTATCGACTGCCCCAACGAGGTCTTGCCCACCCCGGGAGGGCCCACAAGGCATATGATGGGAGCCTTTACGCCCGAATTGTGCATGATCAGGGCAATCTGCTCCATGATGCGCTTCTTCACCTTTTCCAGCCCGCTGTGCTTGGCGTCGAGCGCAGTGCGTGCATCGGCCAGCGTGTTGGTGAGGGGCGTAAACTTGCCCCATGGCAAGCTCAGCAGTGTATCCAGGTAGTTCTGCACAACATAATAATCGGGATTGTTGGGGTTGATATGCTCAAGCTTGGCAATCTCACGGTCGAATACGGCGCGAGCCTGCTCCGACAGCGACATTGCGTCGGCGTGCTTGCGCAGTGCCTCCACTTCGTCGTCGCCGCCGTATAGTTCGTCGTGGATGGTCTCCATCTGGCGCTGCAGGAACATGCGGCGCTGGTCGTCGTCGAAGTCGCGGCGCACCTTGTTGAGGATGTCGCGGCTCATCTCCATCTCCTGCACGTTGCGCAGCATGGCTGCCAACAGCAGGTCGGCCCTCTCGCACAAGTCGCGTGTAATCAGCATGTCAATCTTCGACGGAATCGGGAATGGCAAGTTGGTGGCAAGCAGGTTGACCATCGTCGCGGGATCGTCTTCCTTCGACATCTGCATCAGCATGTGGCCCATGCCATCGGGCATCATCTGCACCGACTGCTCAAGCGCACTGCGTATATGGTCCGCCACTATATCGAGGCTCTTGCGCTTTTCGTCATTTTCGGCTGGCTCGGTGTCGTGCAGCAATTCAATGCGCGCGGCCAATGCGTGCTTGGGCAGCCCTTTGCGCTCGGCCGAGCCCAGGATGCGGAATGGCATGCGTCCGCGCACGAGCGCAGTCAGCGTGTCGTCGGGAAGCTGTATCACCTTAAGGATATCCGCCACCACGCCCCACCGGTATAGGCCGCTCATTTTGGGCCACTCCTCTTCGGGGTCGTTCTGGCACACAATGCCCACGGGGTAGCGCCCCTCGCAAGCTGCGCGCGCTATCTTTTCGGTGTTGGGCCGCGTCAGTGCCAACGAGATGGTCACATCAGGAAAAAGCACCATGTTCTTGGTGGGCATCAATATAAGCCGGTCCAAGTCAGGCCCTTGGCTGAACATTGATGCGTCGATGTTGATTTGCTCAACAGTGATTCCAATATTTTGGTTGTTGTCTTTGCTCATATCATAATATGCGGGTTATTAGCGGCATGGCCTGCAAGGGATGCATCACTGCCGCTCACAAATGAGTGCAAAATTACAAAATTATCCCGTATTGCACAATTTTATTTGAGGGATTGGCGCAGCCAGGTGGCGAAGAAAATGTCATAGAGGCAATAAGAGCCTTTGGAATTAGTTGTCAGGCCTGCCTTGTCAAGCCCTTTGCAAGCCGATTGCATCGACGCGGCAGTCTTGAATCCGCTTGCTGCCAGAGTATCCGCCGACATTATGTTTTCGGCTGGGCCGTATTTTGCTAAATATATAGCAAGACTGCGCTGCATCGGCGATAGCCTTGCCATCTGCTCTCGATAGCTGTATTCTTGCACGCCAATGATATTCTGCAATGCCACGCTTATGTTGTCGCGGCTTAGCTTGCCTCCCTTTGGGGTGATGGCAAATAATTCATTGAGCATCATCTGCACAAACCATGTGATGCCGTTCATGTCATTGTAGATGCTGCTCACCACTTCCCTATCTCCGGTTTTCCCGTAGTCGGAAAAATTGCGCATAGCAAAATCTACATATACATCCTCGGGAATAGGAGGGAGATGCATAATAAGGCTGCTCTGATAGAACGGGCGCTTTTCGCTGCAAAACATTGCTGTCATCACGGTTTGTTCGCTCCCGGCGAATATAAAGTGCGTGCGTGGGGATCGCTGTATCAGGCTGCGAAGCATAGCCTCGGCCTTCTCTGTTTTGTATCTGCTTATTTCTTGAAATTCGTCAATAGCGATTACCACCCGACGAGGGGCCAACTCAAGATATTGGAATATCTCGGATAATGTAAGATCAGGCTGAGGAATGTTGATCGCTGCCATTGACAGCGATGGCGCGCCTGTGTTTGCATCGAATGTAACCGTCGGCCTTATACTCTTTATCATCTCCAAAAATCTTTGCCATGGCGAATCTTTTTCCTTTGTGATGGCTTGAAACACCGCATGTCCTAACATGGCCGTCAATTCAGCCATCGAAGAGGTGGCATATATGTCCACAAAAATTGTGATGTAGTCTCTCTTCACCTCCTCCTGCGAAAAGAAATGCTCTATCAATCCTGATTTGCCGATGCGGCGAGGCGAGATTATAGTTACGTCGCGTCCGTTTCTTATCGATTTGCCAAGAAACTGAAGTTGCTCTTCTCTGTCGCAAAAGTATTGCGGGCCTGCATATCTCCCTATCACAAAGGGATTAGCCAATATGTTGCCATGACTCGAGTGTCCCATTGTTTACGTGTATTTATTGCCTTTATAATTATTGCATTTATAATAATTGCATTTATAATTATTATGTTTATAATAATTGCAAAGTTAATAATTATATTCGTAATAACAAAATCACAACCACCCTATCACAACATTTAGCACGAAATGTGGGTATTTTTATTTGAGATTACCAAGAAAATCTGCCACTTAGTTTAATGCTAAATGGCTGATTGTATTATTATAACAGTAAATCCTTATATCGAACTCACGTTAATTATAGATTTTTATGGGTTGAAACAACCCGGTTAATAACTTGATTTAATAAAGTGCTCTCTGCAAAGAGCACTTTATTAACAAAAGTGTTGTTTATAAAAAGCACTTTTGCTAACTTTGCACAAAACTTTACGATATGGAAAATCTGATAAAGACTTCACAAAGACTTGTAAATTCTGTGCAGACCAACACGTTCCGTTATCTTTACAGCCAAATCAACTGGGATGATAGACTGATTATGATAAAAGGAGCGAGGGGTGTCGGCAAGACCACGATGCTAAGGCAGCGCATCAAAGAGAAGTTCGGGCCTAATAGCACGGCTCTTTATGCATCGTGCGACAATCTGTGGTTTACCGATAACCGCATTGTTGATCTCGTATCGTGGCATTATGACCACGGAGGAACGCATCTGTATCTCGATGAGATACATCGTTATGGAGGCAACTGGCAGGTTGAGTTGAAAAACATCTATGACTCATACCCCGACTATCATGTAGTCTTTACCGGATCTTCAATGATACATCTTGACTCGGCATTGGCCGACCTCAGTCGTCGGTGTCTCCCATACCGACTTTATGGGCTTTCTTTCAGAGAGTACCTTAATTTTGCCGGTTATGCCGATATATTACCACTGACCCTCGGCGATGTTCTCAACTCCAACCACAAGGCAGAATGGGATATCATCAACGCTCTGCCCGAAAAAGTGCTTGTACTTTTTGACCGTTATCTCGGCAAAGGATACTATCCATTCTATGACCCTGACCATACAGGAGAATATTATGGCCGAATTGAAAGGCTGATAGATGCCTCCATCAATCAAGATATTCCCTCTATTGAGACAGTAGAACAAGAGACTCTCCACAAACTTAGCCGACTGCTATATATAATGTCAACAGATGTGCCATTTACCCTAAATGTGCAGTCTCTCAGCCAGAAAATACAAGTATCGAGAAACTCTATAATCAAGATGTTTGAACTTCTTGACAAGGGAGGCATACTTAGATGTCTATATAGCGGTTGGCGCTCACCGAAGTCGGTGGCAAAACCGGGAAAGATACTCTTTGACAATGCCGATATAATGGCTGCACTAAGCACTCTCAATGAGGTTGGCACAGTAAGAGAAACATTCATTGCCTCAATGCTTGCGCCGGGACACAAGCTGTATGAGCCGTCCAAAGGAGACCTGCTTGTAGATGAGAAGTATGTGCTTGAAATCGGGGGTAAAGGCAAGTCCTTCAAGCAGGTGGCGGATGTCCCCGACAGCTATGTCGTAGCGGATGACGAAGAGACGGGTATTGGTAATAAGACTCCATTGTGGCTATTCGGTTTTTTGTATTGATACTAAAGTTTAGGGCCACGGCGTTTCTTGGTCTACAAGTTTCGGCATAGCTAATCCCAGTTTTAGGGTTATTTACAATTTCGCCAAGATTTTCATCGGCATGGCTCGCCGGTGTTTTCGTGATAAGTGAAGTCCACCCACATATCATATTCGGTATCTCCGTTATATGCGTCTAAATCTTCGAACTCATCCATATCAAAGGAATATAAATATATATGTTA
>CAZORI010000026.1:0-30119 GCA_964582335.1 uncultured Bacteroides sp. | reverse complement strand
TTCAGTCTGCCGGAGTCAGCCGAGGACGAAACGGCTTCCGCAAAGACAAATCCGGCGAGAAACTCGCAGAGTCCGAAGAATCCCTCCTTGAACACCGCACCGACGGCACCGATGCCTTCGATACATTGTATATCGGCTGCGAAAAGTTCCCGTACCGGGAGAGCTTCCCACTCAACCTTAGCGGTGTACTTTGACATGACCGCAACATGAAAGCATGGGACATAACTTTTTGATATTAAGCAAAATCAAGCGCAATCAAAATTAATATTGACTGCGCTTGATGATATTTTTTGACATGAAATGACATGAACTTATCCCCAAACCGGGATATAAGCTATATCTCTGCGGTTAGTGCCTTCCGGTGTTCCAACTTTGATTAGCCCCCTTTCAAGAGTTTCTTTTATAACCCCGGAAACCGCTGTATAATTCTTCTCGGGTACTCCCATTCTCTCTCTGAACGATTTGTTTGTGAGCATTTCATTTGATAAATACTTCAAACATGCATGTTGGTAACATGCCTGTATGCGTTCTTCCTTTGTCGTATCGCTCCATGTTTTGTATTCAGACAATATTATCGTGGTGCGAATATCAGACACTCGATATTTGATAGCCGGAAGTTGATACTCTTCAATAGATGCAAGTGCTTTATCCATACCGCTACCTTTTTCTTCGCAGAATCCCATTCTACGCATAACGTCGGCTAACTCCTCATTGCGCGATTGATATTCATCTATGAATCTGTCGGTACTTATAAGCGGTTGGCCTGGTGAAGAAATCTCAACCCTGTCTGAATAAATTTCTATCATTGGAAATCCAAGCACAGAGAAATCCTGATGGATTATCATGTTAGCTGCAATCTCTCAAATTGCGCGTTCAGGGTACATTCGGACATCCTTACGCAATGCTCGGCCAATTTCTTCGTTGGCTGGGAGTTGACCGTTCACCCAATCCAATAGGTTTATGAAACTTACTGCATAACCTTGTTCAAAAATCTGCTCGCGGATTGTCTCTACATTATTCTTACCATTGTAAACAATTACTCGAATGGCCTTTCGATGTAAATTGTCAAAGTCGCGCAAATCCTTTGCGAGCAACAATGCTCCGAGTTCAGTAATGCAATATTGACCTTCAGCCTGAGTGACAAATCGTTCCGAGATGAATCTATTGATAATTCCATCTGTAGTCTGAGGCATCGGCAACCCTAACCTGTCGAAATAAGGCTCAACGCTCAATAAACTTATGACCTCAGTCGGACTATTGCACTCCTTAACTATTATTCTATCGAGAGTCTGATTGCTGTTGGCTTTCCACAATTTTCTTTCTTTCTCAGGATAATTGATGAGCTTCTTTGTCAGTGAGCCAACTCTAACATAAGCTTCATTAAGGAAAGTGACCGGTTTGTTTGTCGCTGCCGGAATCCGATACATTGAGATGTGTTTGCCTTCATAGTCTAACTCGTAGCATTCAACATCTATTCTTGGATTCAGACGATTGAGCAACCACATCTCAATTTCTTCATTTCCTTTTTTATATGCTTTGGCATGAAATGTTGTGCCCACAACGTTATGGGTTTCGTTCTCAATACCAAATACAAGATATCCAAATGGTTCTCCGACGAGAGCAGCAGAGTTAGAGAGCGCAGAAATTCGTTCGCCAATTTCTTCCGGCGAGTGAAAATTATGTTTAAACTCTACCCATTCTGTTTCATGCGGTAGAGCTATAAGTCTTGAAATTATTGTAGTCAAGTTTGACATCATACTGCAAAGTTAAGAATTTTTGGCGAGAATATACTGTATTTCAAAAATTATCATTATCTTTGCGGTCGCAGACAGCCATAGCGGAAGCCCCGGTCTGGGGTTAAGCGAGGTGGGATGTTGAGTACATATTAAGTAAAGCGTTTACTCGACGCTTGATTCTTGACTATCGGTAATTCTCGCAAAATTCACATTGGAGTCAAGGATGGAGCAACGGTAGATGCCCGTGGATATGAATACAAAGTATTCAGCTCGTACTCCGAGAGGAGTCATTGCTGAATACCCTAAAGTCATATTCAAGCGTGGGCTTCTGCGTTGCCGTCCAACTCCAATAGGCAATGCGAGAAGCCTCCGATAGTAGGACGAGCAACAAGTACAGACACTCACGCTTTTTCTATTATCGCTCGAATTTGGAGATGTCTATAGAGCATAAAACCATGAGAAGCATGGCTCAGGGACTTACATACAACGTAGACATCGTTATGTGCATTGACTGCACAGGCAGCATGGGCGACCTGCTTGACACCGTCAAAAAAAAATGCGCTCAAATTCTATCCTGACCTCAAAACGCGTTGCGAGGCAAAGGGAAAAGAAATATCCGACCTCCGTATTCGCGTAATTGGATTCCGCGATTTGGGTTATGACAAGGAGAACGCAATCGTAGATAGCGGCTTCTTATCTATACCTGATCAAGAAGAAGAATTCAAATCGCTCGTAAATTCTTTTGTTCCATCGGGAGGCGGTTCGGAACCTGAATCTGGTCTTGAGGCTCTTGCTATGGCAATAAACTCGGACTGGACAAAGGGCGGCGACAAGCGTCGTCATGTTATTGTTGTGTGGTCTGATAAGATTGGCGTTACTGGTTAAGTTACAAAGGTACAAATTATTCACCGTTTTGTCAAGTGGGCTGTGGGTTTATTTTGCCCATAGGTTGTCTTTTCTGCATATGTGGAAGTAATCAAAGATTTTGTCTATTCTGACAGATGCGGGGGCAAAAATATAGGGGGTGGCTGCAGTGTGTGGTGTGCAGGCGCCCCCCGAGTTTTGTTGTAAAGGGGTTAGAGCTTTACTTTCAGTGCTTTGCCGTGGTAGGTGACTTGCTTTGCGGGCTTTGAGGCTACGTCGCCCGGTGCCGTGTTGGCGTTGACCAGCGTGATTCTGAACTTGCGCGATTGCAGCATGCCGGGGAATGAGCCGTCGCGGTTGCTGATGGTGAGCGTTTTGTCGGTGTCGTTCCAGTCGAAGCGTATTGTGGAGTAGGCGCCGTTTTCGTAATTGTAGTTGTCGTTTTCGTCCTCGTAGAGGGTGAATGTGCCGTCAGCGCCGGGATAGACCCTGATTTCAAGGTCGTTCCAGGGCTTTTCGGTTGAGTATTGCACTTTTGGTCCAAGGGGGATTATGCTTCCGCTCCTTACGTAAAGGGGTATGATGTCGAGGGGCGTGGCTTTTCTTACGGTATTGCCGCCGTCATGCTTCTCGTTGGTCCAGAAATCCCACCATGAGGCACCCTCGGGCAAATATACATCCCATGAGTCAGCGCCAGGCTCGGTGACAGGGCTTGCAAGAATGCTCTTGCCGAACATATATTGTCCGCCCTTGTCGTAAACATTTTTGTCGGCGGTGAAGTCCATCAGCAGCGGGCGTATGAAGAGTCCGTCGTTGGCAGAGACGTCCCACGACGTGCTGTAGGTGTAGGGTAGCAGGCGGTAGCGAAGGTTGATTGTCTTTTCCTGGGCATCGAACACTTTATCGCCTCTGTTGCCGAAATTCCAGATTTCACGAGGGGTGTCAAGGCCGTGTGAGCGCATCATTGGGCAGAATGCTCCGAATTGCATCCAGCGGGTGTAAAGTTCGGAGAATCCCTCCTTTAATTTTCCATTTTCGAGCCATCCCCAAGCGAAGTAGCCGCCTATGTCGCTGTTCCAGTTGGGTATGCCCATGAGGGCGTAGTTCTGGGCTGCCGGGATATGGTTGCGCAGGGTCTCCCAAGTCGACTGCACATCTCCGCTCCATGTATTGGAGCCATAGCGCTGCTGTCCGATGAAGCCTGAGCGAGTGAGGATGACAACGCGCTTGTCCTTGCTATGCTCTTTCTGATGCGTGGCAATTCCTTTGTTGTGCATAAGCGAGTAGGCATTCTTCACGTTGCGGTAGGTGCCTGCCGAGGTGGGGATGTAGAAATCCTCGCTTTTCACGTTGATGTGGTCGGGCTCGGTGGAGTCGAGCCACCATCCATCGTTGCCTATTGCGCTGAATATGCCGCTGTTGAGGTGCTTCCAATATATGTCGCGCGCTTCGTCGCTGTATACGTCGTAGGGATGCGCGCCGCTGTTGGGCGGCCACGTGTCGAAGGGGAAAATGTAGCCTTTGGAATTCAGTTCTTTGTATTGGTTGGTTTTGGGGCCGAATCCTGGCCAAGCCACCAGCATGAGCTTTGCATTAAGGTTGTGTATTTTGTCGGTCATGCCTTTGGGGTCGGGGAATCGCTCTGTGTCGAAGCTGTGGGAATTCCAAGCGCTGTCGGTGCGGTTGTATTCAGGCCAATAGCGCCAGTCGAGCACCATGCAGTCGATAGGTACCTTCAGGTCGCGGAATTTCTGCAAGGTGCCGAGCAATTCGTCCTGGGTGTTGTATTGGCACCACGACTGGAAGAATCCGTAGGCCCAAAGGGGCAGCATAGGCGCTTTGCCGGTGAGGAGGCGCAGATGCGACACTATTCCCGCCGGAGTCTTCCCATAAATGAAGTAGTAGTCGAGGCAATCGCCAAGGGCGGAATACGAGAGGTCCTGCGGCGTATCCTGAAAGTCGGAGATTGAGTAGTTGTCCCAATACACAGCGTATCCTTTGGTGGGCGACATGAAATATGGCGAGAAAGTGAACATGTTTTCGTTCTGAAGATGATACGATGTGTTTCTGCGGCTGAATTTCCCGTCGATCACCTGTCCTATTCCATATATAGGCTCGTCTTGCTCCAGGAGGAATGACGAGCGCATTCTATACGTTGTGTCGTTGTTGGCTGCATTGTCAAAAGCGAACGATGTGCCGTAGTCTTTGTCGAGGAGCAGGGCATTACCGTCGGATGACGCGAATGTGATTCCGCCCGTGCGCTCATTTACAATCACGCTGAGAGCCGAAGAGGAGAGAGTGATTATGCCGTCGCCTTTAGAGCATTCTGTGGCTACAGCCTCGGGCTGCTTGATTACAACAAGGCTATTCTTGGAAGAAGAATGGCCTGAAGGCGTCTTTTTCACGCGCACGATTTCAGGTGTGACGAATTGCACGTTCACATCCATGGATTGCGTGGAAAGTGACACGTCTTGGGCTTGCGCGATGAATAGGGGAGTTGACAAGGCTAATGCCATGCAGCATGCCAAGGCTCGGTCGATTAGTTTTATCATTATGGTATTTGATTGGAATATTTATAAAAACAGAGATTACGAGTTGTCGCAATCTCTGTAAAAATCTTGTCTATGCACTCGGAAATTTTAGTCGAAGTTGGGGCGATCTTTTGCCGGATTGCGGAAGTGGAGCTTGTGCTCAGAGTATTCCTGGGCGGCAATGAGGGTGGGCTTGGGCAGCTTTTCGTAATAGCGGGAGATTTCGATTTGCTCACGGTTCTCCGACACTTCTTCCATATTGTCGTTGAGGGAGGCGAATTCCTGGAGCTTCTTCTCAAGGTCGTGCTTCATCTCCATGGAAATCTGGTTGGCGCGCTTAGCAATGATGCATACGGTCTCGTAGATGTTGCCTGTGTCCTCCGAGAGCTCAATCATGTCGCGAGTGACAGTGTTGAGCGGAGCGTTGGTTTTCTTGTAATCCATAATAGATGGTCAAGTTATGATTAGTCTTTAACGTATTTTTGAGCAATTTTCAGAATGTTGTCGGCCTCGTCGCGGTTCTTGCTGTCGGGGTAGTTGTTGATGAAGCTGTAGTATTCGTCAATCACCTCGCGGAAGCGGTCCACTTTGCGTTCGTCTACGCTGAGGGTGGCCTCCTGGAATCGCGATTTAAGCACGATCAGCTCCAAATCCTCCTTGTATTTTGAGTAAGGATAATCCTTCAGAGCGTTGTGGGCCACAATGATTGCGCTCTCGTAGTTGTTGCCCATGTATGTGCCCAAGTTGTAGTAGAGCTGGGCATTTTGCAGCTGCTTCAGTGTCAGCTTGTCCTGCAGCTCGAATATGGCTTGCTGCGCCATAGGCACCTTGTCGCTGCGGGGGAAGTAGTCGAGGAATGCCTGGAGCTCCTCGATAGCCTTGATTGTGCCCGACTGGTCGAGCTGTGGCTCTGGCGAATCGAGGTAATATCCATATCCGCAATAATATCGCGCAAGCTCGGTGTGCTTGCCTTTGGGATATCGGGTATAGTAGTTCTTGAAGTAAGCTCCGGCGCTTTCGTAGTCGCGGTTTTCGTATTCGCTCATGGCGAGCAGGAAAAGCGCGTCCTCAGCCTTTTCCGAGCCTTTGAACACCGATATGCACTCCTTAAGCAAGGTGGAAGCCTGTACATATTTCTTGGCGTCGTATGCGCGCTTGGCATAATCGTACTTGTAGTTGTAGTCGTTGCTCTTTTGCGCTTTTTGGTATTCGCCGCATGATGACAGCAACAAGGGCAACAGCAGGATGTATATGTAACGTCTGATCATAATATGCTTTTTGCGAGTTTTGATGCGGCACGCGTAGGGCGTGCCTAACAATCTGCAAAATTACACATTTATTTTGTAATGTCGCATATGTTAATCCATATTTTCTGTGAAAAATACTTAAACAGTTGGGCTCGCAAGCCTTTTAGTCGGTGAGATACATGTCGACATGGCCAATCCTGAGGTCGGCGCCGAGATATACCGGCACGAGCTGGTCGGTGGAAATTTCGCATATCACGGGATAGGCGGTGTATTGGCCGTCCAGAGAGTAGTTGAATTGTATTTCGTACACTTCCTGTGGCATACCGGCTTTGCTGTTTCCCTTGCCTCGGCATGTGATCATCATATGGCCGGCTGCGTTTTGACCTTCCGGATTGATGATTGAGTCCACTTGAAAAAGTCGGTTTCGTCGGTTTCCTTTCAAAATCAACATATGATTATCAAGATGTTATATAATACAAAATCGCAATTATGGACTTTTTAACGCCCAAGGGCGCGCAAAAGTTGAGGCAAAGACAAGATGGGCATAGTCGTAGCTGAGGCGTGCGCCTGTGGCGTGTCATATTTTCCCTATATAATAATAAGTAGATAAAATAGTATCATACAATGTGAGAAATAGGCACTACTTTTGTCATGTGAAAAAAATTCGTTGTTTTTCCATCCCTACACGTTTAAAATTGTAATACTTCAGGTATATGACTTACGGACATTTCGACGATGAAAATCGCGAATATGTGATAACAACTCCGCGCACGCCGTGGCCTTGGATCAACTATCTTGGCACCGACGGCTTCTTCTCCCTCATATCCAATACTGCCGGAGGATACGCATTCTACAAGGACGCAAAGTTCAGGCGCATACTGCGCTATCGCTACAATGGTGTGCCCATGGATGCCGGCGGGCGCTACTTCTATATTAAGGATGGCGACACCGTGTGGAATCCCGGATGGAAACCTACCAAAACGGAGCTTGACATGTATGAATGCTGCCATGGCATGAACTACACGCGCATCACCGGCGAGAAGCAGGGCTTGCGCGCAAGCATGCTGCTCTTCGTGCCGCTGGGAATGAACGCCGAGGTGAACAAGCTTACGCTCACCAACGTTTCGGAAGAGAAGAAAAGTTTCAAGCTATTCTCTTTCGTGGAATGGTGCCTGTGGAACGCCTCCACCGACATGGAGAATTTCCAGCGGAATTTCTCGACGGGGGAAGTAGAGATAGAGGGTAGCACCATCTACCACAAGACGGAATACCGCGAACGCCGCAACCACTACGCTTTCTATCACGTAAATGCAGAGATTGCGGGCTATGACACCGACCGCGAGGAGTTCTTAGGCATATACAATGGCTTTGACACGCCACAAGCGGTGGCTGAGGGCAAGTGCCACAATTCGCACGCTCACGGATGGTCGCCAATCGCCAGCCACCAGCTCGACATTGAGCTGAGTCCCGGCGAAAGCCGCGACTTGGTGTTTGTGCTGGGCTACATCGAAAATCCCGACGAGGAGAAATGGGCATCGCATCAGGTGATCAACAAGAAGCGCGCCCACGCCCTCATTGCCCGGCTCGACACCGCAGAGAAAGTGGATGCCGAATTTGACCGACTGAAGCAATACTGGGACCATTTGCTCGACAAATTCGTGGTTAGCGGCGTAGACCCAAGGCTTAGCCGCATGGTGAACATATGGAATCAATACCAGTGCATGATCACCTTCTGCTTCTCGCGCTCGGCATCGTTCTTCGAGAGCGGAATAGGCCGAGGCATGGGATTCCGCGATTCCAACCAGGACCTTGTGGGCTTTGTGCATCAGATACCCGAGCGTGCTCGAGAGCGCATCATCGACATAGCCAGCACGCAGTTTCCCGACGGAGGCTGCTACCACCAGTATCAGCCCCTCACAAAGCGAGGCAATAACGACATAGGCGGCGGATTCAACGACGACCCCCTATGGCTGATTTTCGGCGCCACCGCTTATATAAAGGAAACTGGCGACTACAGCATACTGAGCGAGCCTGTGCCGTTCGACAACAAGCCGGGCTCGGAAGTGCCCCTGCTTGAGCATCTGCGCGTAAGCCTCAATCATGTTGTGGACAACCTTGGCCCTCACGGGCTGCCGCTGATAGGGCGTGCCGACTGGAACGATTGCCTAAATCTGAATTGCTTCAGCCACGACCCTAACGAATCGTTTCAGACCACTGAGAATAAGACTGAGGGCAGCAAAGCCGAGTCGATGATGATTGCCGGGCAATTCGTGGTTACGGCAAAGGCCTACGGCGACTTGTGCCGACAGATTGGCGAAAATGCCGAGGCCGACCGCGCTTATCTCTTGGCCGGCGAAATGGCTGAAGCAATCAAGCGCGACGGCTGGGACGGCGACTGGTATCTGCGCGCATATGATTTCTTTGGCAATAAAGTCGGAAGCCACGAAAACGAAGAAGGACAGATATTCATCGAGAGCCAGGGCTGGTGCTCAATGGCGGGCGTAGGCCTTGAAGAGGGCCTGGTGGAGCGTGCTCTTGATTCTGTGAAGGAACGGCTCGACTGCGAGCATGGAATCGTGCTCAACAATCCAGCGTTCACCAAATACGTGGTGGAATACGGCGAAATATCCACTTACCCGGAGGGATACAAGGAGAATGCCGGAATCTTTGCCCACAACAACCCTTGGATAATCATAGGCGAGACTGTGCTTGGTCGAGGCGACCAAGCATGGGAGTATTACCGCAAGATATGCCCGGCCTACACCGAGCATCGCAGCGAGCTGCACAAGGTGGAGCCATACGTGTATTGCCAGATGGTGGCCGGCAAGGACGCTGCCACTCCAGGCCAGGGCAAGAACTCGTGGCTTACAGGCACGGCCGCTTGGAATTGGTACGCTATCACCGAGTTTATCTTAGGCATACAGCCCGACTACAATGGCCTTGTGGTAAATCCCTGCATACCAAAAGAATGGGATGGGTACACAGTGAAGCGCGGATTCCGTGGCGCAACCTACGAAATCGAGATTAAGAACCCTAATCACGTGAACACTGGCGTGAAGTCGGTAGTGTTCAATGACAAGCCAATCGATGGCAACCGGCTGCCCATAATGTCTGCCGGCTCTACCAATCGCGCAGTGGTGACGTTGGGAAATTAAAAATTAAAAATTAAGTTATCGACGCAAGTCGCTTTGCTTGCAAAGAATTAAAAATCAAAAATACTAAATACCGATGAAAAAAATATCGTTGATTGCTATGGCTGGCGTGACATTGAGCTTGCTTAGTTGCGGCGACAAGCAGCGTGATGACAATGGCTCTGCAACGGAACCGAGCCCGAGAGACATACTGATAAGCCGCTTGCAAACTCTTGTCGATTCGAGTAAGATTGCATTCGGGCATCATGATGACACCGCATATGGAGTACACTGGGAATTCGTTGCCGACAGCAGCGATGTCAAGGCTGTTGCCGGCGATTACCCTGCCATTATCAATTGGGACTTGGGCGACATCGAGCATAATTCAGACAAGCAACTCGACGGCGTTCCTTTCGACTATCAGCGCCAAGCGGTGATAGCCCACGATGCACGGGGCGGCATCAACACATTTTCATGGCATGTCGACAACCCCGTCACGGGAGGCGACTCGTGGGATGTGAGCGACAGCACCGTGGTGGCCCAACTGATTGCTCCCGGCGCGCTCAACGACACTCTGCGCACGTGGATAGGTCGCACGGCCGACTACCTTGGCAGCCTGCGCAACGCCCAAGGCGAGCGCATACCGGTGGTGTTCCGTCCTTGGCACGAACACACAGGCGCTTGGTTTTGGTGGGGGCTTCCGCTCACCACTCCCGAAAACTATAAGGCACTGTGGAAGATTACCAAGGAGGTATTCGATGAAAAGGGCATCGACAACGTGGTGTGGGCCTACTCGCCCGACAAGACCAACTGCAATACCGTAGAAGAATACTTGGCCGGATATCCAGGCGATGAATATGTCGACATACTTGGAGCCGATGTATACTTCTTCCCGGGCAACAACGAGATATTCAAGACGTGGATGAACGCCACGCTTGGGATCGCAGCGCAGGAGGCTGCCAAAAGAGGCAAGATTGTTGCCCTCACCGAGACGGGCAACGAGGCGCTGACCACGCCCGACTGGTACTGTGGCGAGCTCTATCCGCTTATATCGCAATATCCTATCGCTTACATCACAGTGTGGAGAAATGCCAATGAGCAGGCCAAAGCAAATCACTTCTACGTGCCTTACCCCGGGCATCCCGAAGAGGCCGACTTTGTGAAGTTTTCCAAAGAGCCTAAAATCGTGTTAGCAAAAGAAATGTCAGCAATAAAATAACAACAACCAAAGTCATGATGGATTTCAACGAGCGCAAGCAAGCCATACTCGACCGCTACGAGCAAATCATAACACGGAAAAACACTCCGATAGAAGGCAATGGCATATTTTGCCGCTATGAGCACCCGGTGGTAACTGCTGAAATGCTGCCGCTGATATGGCGCTACGACTTCAATCCGGCCACGAACCCTTATTTTGAGGAACGCATTGGCGTGAATGCTACGCTAAATGCCGGGGCAATAAAATTGGGTGACAAATACGTGGTGGTAGTGCGCGTGGAGGGTAACGACCGCAAGTCGTTCTTTGCTGTGGCGGAAAGCCCCAACGGCGTGGACAATTTCCGCTTTTGGCAGCGCCCTATCACAATGCCCGACACAGAAAATGTGGGCACTAATGTGTACGACATGCACCTAACACGCCATGAAGATGGTTGGATTTACGGCCTTTTCTGTGTAGAGCGCCACGACGACAACTGCCCGGCCGACTTGTCGGCTGCCACTGCTGCTTGCGGCATTGCGCGCACCAAGGATTTAGTGAGCTGGGAGCGTCTTCCCGACTTGAAGTGCCAGAGCCAGCAGCGTAACGTAGTGCTTCATCCTGAGTTCGTCGGCGGAAAATACGCCCTGTATACGCGTCCGCAGGACTCGTTTATCGACACCGGCAAAGGAGGCGGCATAGGATGGACGCTTGTTGATGACATAACGAATGCTGAGATCACACGCGGAGAAAAGATTATCGACGAGCGCATATACCACACAATAAAAGAGGTGAAGAACGGCGAGGGTCCGCACCCCATAAAGACTCCTAAAGGCTGGCTGCACCTGGCTCATGGCGTGCGCAACTGCGCTTCGGGGCTAAGATACGTGCTGTATATGTACATGACCGACCTCGAAGAGCCATGGCGACGCATAGCATCGCCGGCCGGATACCTGATTGCGCCGGTAGGGGCCGAATATGTGGGCGATGTGATGAATGTGGTGTTCTCCAACGGATGGATTGTCGATGATGACGGCAAGGTGTTCATCTACTATGCTTCGTCCGACACGCGCCTGCATGTGGCCACTTCCACAGTCGACCGCCTGGTAGACTATTGCCTCAACACGCCGCCCGACGGCCTCACGTCGGCCGAGTCGGTGAAGGCAATCAACCGCCTTATCGACCGCAATTTGGAATACATGAAAAACATGTAATGTAGCATCAACCTTAAATCGTGCATTATGGCTCCATTAAGAGAGAAAGTAGGGTACGGATTTGGCGATATGGCCTCTTCCATGTTCTGGAAGGTGTTTAGCTATTATCTGCCGTTCTTCTATTCACAAATATTTGGCCTGTCGCTGATCGACGCCGGCCTTTTAGTGGTGATTACACGCATATGGGACGCATTGTCCGACCCCATGATGGGCATCGTGTCGGACCGCACAAACACCAAGTGGGGCAAATATCGCCCGTACTTGCTGTGGGTTGCCGCTCCGTTTTCGATTTGCGGAATATTGCTGTTCACGACTCCTGATTGGGGCTATGCCGCCAAGCTGGTGTGGGCGTATGTCACCTACATACTGATGATGACTGTGTACACTGGCATAAACGTGCCTTACGGCGCTATGCTGGGCGTGATGACCGACGATACTAAGGAAAAGACTGTGTTTTCGTCGTATCGCATGTTCTTCGCCTACGGCGGCTCGTTCATTTCGCTCTTCCTGTGGGAGCCAATGTGCAACTTCTTCGCCAACAAGTTTGGCGTGTCGCCGGCCACAAGTTGGCAGCTCGCCATGGTGGTGATTGCTTCGTGCTGCTTCGTGCTGTTCCTGCTGTGCTTCAGCATGACTCGCGAGCATCTGCACACCGTGTCGAAGGCATCGGTGGGCAGCGACTTGGTTACTTTAGTGAAGAACAAGCCTTGGTGGCTGATGAATGGCGCTGCGGTATGCTCTAATCTGTTCAATACAGTGCGAGGCTCGGCGGTGGCCTATTTCTTCACATTCGTCATTGGCGACGACCCGACGCTAAGCCTGTTCAATATCATCAAGTTCACGTTCTATTCGGGTCTTTTCCTTGGCATAGGCGAGGTGGCCAACATGATAGGCGTGGCCATGACTGTAGGCATTGCCGGCACGCTTGGCAAGAAGACCACATATGTTGTGGTCAACGTAGCCATGATTCTGTTCAGCGTGATTTTCTTCATGATTCCGCTTACGGGCTCCGGGTATTGGTGGATGCTCGTGCTGCAGGTGCTTATTTCGCTCTGCACAGGCATCATGTCGCCGCTGGTGTGGCCGATGTACGCCGATGTCAGCGACTATGCCGAAGTTGAATACAAGACGGCATGCACAGGCTTGATTTTCTCGTCGGCATCGATGGCGCAGAAGATAGGCGGCGCGTTTGGCGGCGCAGCCGTGCTATGGTTACTTGCAGGCTTTGGCTTCGACGAAACGTCGGCCGTTCAGCCCCAGAGCGCCATTTCGTGCCTGTGGTGGCTCATGACGTTCATCCCGGCAGGAGTGGCTGCCTTAGCAATCTTGGTGGTATCGTTCTATCCGCTCACCACCAAGCGCGTGAATGAGATTGTGGCCCAGCTCAAGATTGAGCGCAAGCAGCCGGTGAAGCCAATCCCCGAGGATTATGCTAATGTTGATTAAGAAAAGATGAAGGAACAGTTTCGTAGGGAGGTGATTGACAACCTCCAGAGCAACATATTACCCTATTGGATGCACCAGATGGTGGATCCAAAGGGCGGATTTTACGGACGCCGCGACGGCAACGACGTGCTCGATGAATCGGCCCCTAAGGGCGCAATCCTTAACGCGCGCATTCTGTGGAGCTTTTCGGCTGCCTATCGAGTGCTTGGCAAGCAGGAATATCTGGAAATGGCTAGGCGCGCCAAGCGTGAAATCATCGACAAATTCTACGACAAGGAATACGGCGGCCTCTACTGGAGCCTTGATGTTGAGGGAAATCCGCTCGATACCAAGAAGCAATTCTATGCCATGGGATTCGGCATCTATGGTCTGAGCGAGTTTGCTCGTGCCACCGACGATAGGGAGGCGAAGGAGTATGCGCTTAAGTTGTTCCGTGACATTGAGCGCCATAGCCGCGACCGCGTCAACAATGGCTACATCGAGGCCATGCATCGCGATTGGTCGCCCATTGCCGACATGCGTCTTAGCGACAAGGATTGGAATGCAAGCAAGACTATGAACACGCATCTGCACATCATAGAGCCATACACCAACCTGCTGCGCATACTTACGCCAGCCGACAAGGAATACACGGCTGTGAGTGAGGCAACTGCCAACTTACTGCGTCTGTTCATCGACAAATTCATGCAGCCCAATGGCCATCTTGGCCTCTTCTTCAACGATGAGTGGATTAGGCAGGATTGCATCATATCGTACGGGCACGACATAGAGGCCTCGTGGCTAATGTTGGAGACCGCTCAGGTGCTCGACGACGAACGCTTGCTCGAAATCACGCTGAAGGCCACTAAGCATATAGCCGATGCCGCGCTCGAAGGCCGGTGTGTCGACGGCTCGATGGTGTATGAGCGTCATGGCAACGGCACCTTCGACAACGACAAGCACTGGTGGGTGCAAGCCGAGACGGTGATAGGCCAGCTCTACTTGGCACTCTACCACGCTCAGCCCGAAGAGCTATCGCGTTCGTATCAGACATGGCGTTACATTGCCGACAAACTGGTCGACAAGGATGGCGGCGAATGGCACTGGAGCCGTCGTGGCGAGCAAATCAACCGCGACAATGACAAGGCGGGATTCTGGAAATGTCCCTACCACAACACACGCATGTGCCTTGAGGTGTACGAAGGATTGGAAAATTAATTGAAGTAACGGGCCTCAGGGTGCGATATGTATAGGCCTGCCACCGAAGCCTGCGGATACATTGCGCCGGTTTCGGTGAGGCTTATGCCTATGCGGTCGAGTTGTAGTACCTTGTCAATCATGAATATGTTCTGCTGGTCGGGGAGCGATGGGTAGCCTACGGCAGGGCGTATTTTATCCCATGCGTATAGATTGTGCATGTATTCCGAAGCCGCTTCTGCCAATCGGTCGAGCAGAATCTGCAGGAGCAGAGTCTGGTAGTCGTCATCGCCTTGCTTCGCCTGCTCAAGCCTATGCAGAAGGTCGGGCGACACTGTAGCAGCGAACAGCCCCACATAGTCGTTGTCGGGGGCTACGAAGTCGCACAGTGCAAGGCTCGGCTTGCCGTCGTTGTGCAGTGGCTGGCGGCGAGTGGTTATAGTGGCATCCACGTCGCATAGCTCTATGCCGCTATCTGCGCTGCGTGCGCGGTAGAATCCGGCCATCGATAGGCAACCGTATTTGGGATTTTCGGCAAGCGATTGGAGCAGCCGTTCGGCATCTGCGCGCAGCGACCTGCCTTCTGCCGTGTCGGCTTTAGTGCGCCATGCGTGGAAGAAGTATGTCCAATCGATAATGGGCCGCAATTCGGCTACCGGTATGAAGTTGATGCGCGAAGCGTTGGTGAACGGCGGCTTTGGGGCTGTGTAGCCGTTCCAGTCGAGCTGCAGGCGGTGAGCGTTTGTGGCAGGAGCATTGGCGCCCTTCGCGGCAAATTTTTGCCTAAGCGCCTCTTGATGCCTTGCGGTTTCCTTCACGAAATCGTCGAAATGCTCTGATAACAGCTTTGCTGCCGCTATGGGATTCTGCGATGCATCGGGCATGAAGAGCACTGGTCCGTCGTATTCGGGCGCAATTTTCACGGCAGTGTGCATAGCAGATGTGGCGGCGCCGCCAATCATTACTGGCACGCGGAGTCCGGCACGGCGCATTTGCCTTACGGTGTCGACCATAGCGTCGAGCGACGGCGTGATCAGTCCGCTAAGGCACACTATGTCGCACTTGTGTTCCTTGGCTTGCTTCACAATCTCTTCGGGAGGCACCATTACGCCTAAGTCCACGATTTCATAGTTGTTGCAGCTGAGCACTACGCCCACTATGTTCTTGCCTATGTCGTGCACGTCGCCCTTTACGGTTGCAAGAAGCACTTTGCCGGCATGCATGTTGCTCTTAGCGTCAGCATCCGATTTCAGCTTCTCTACGATGTGAGGCTGCAATATGTCGACAGCGGCTTTCATTGTGCGCGCAGTCTTCACCACCTGGGGCAAGAACATGCGGCCTTCGCCAAACATCGTGCCCACCTGGTTCATCCCGGCCATGAGCGGACCTGAAATGATGTCGACGGGATTGGAGTATTTCTGCAATGCTTCGTCGATGTCGGCCTGCAGATTCTTCGGGTTGCCTTTTATCAGAGCGTTGCGCAGGCGGTCATCCACCGATAGATTGGTGTCGCTGACGCTTGCGGTGTCGCCGCTGTCCTTCTTCTCCAGATAGTTTGCTCCAACGGCAATGAGATGCTCCACCGATTCGGGAGTGCGCAGGTTGAATAGCGCATCTTCGATGGCCTTCACCAGGGGGGCGTCAATTGAGTCGTAGTTGAGTGCCGACGCTGGGTTCATTATGGCCATGTCCATGCCGGCTTGCACAGCGTGGTATAGAAACACGGCGTGCATGGCCTCGCGCAGGTAGTTGTTGCCACGGAATGCGAACGACAGGTTGCTGAGGCCTCCGCTCACACGCGCTCCGGGCAAGTTGCGCTTGATCCATGCTGTGGCACGCACGAAGTCGTAGGCATAGTCGAGATGCTCGTCCATGCCAGTGGCCACGGTGAGTATGTTGGGGTCGAAAATGATGTCGGTGGGGTCATAGCCAAGGCTGCCGACGAGGATGCCATAGGCGCGCTGGCATATCTCGATGCGTCGCTGATAGTCGGTGGCTTGGCCTTTCTCGTCGAATGCCATCACCACTACAGCGGCTCCGAGTGCGCTAATTTCTCGTGCTTGCTTGATGAATTTCTCTTCGCCCTCCTTCAACGATATAGAGTTGACGATTCCTTTGCCTTGGAGCGCCTTGAGCCCGGCTGTTATGACGTCGAATTTCGATGAGTCGACCATCACAGGCACTTTAGCGATGTCCGGTTCGCAGCTGATGATGTTGAGGAATGTCGACATTTCTGCCTCGGAGTCGAGCAGCCCGTCGTCCATGTTTATGTCAATCACCATGGCGCCGTCCTCCACCTGCTTACGTGCTATCTCCACAGCCTCGGCATAGTTCTTTTCCTTGATTAGGCGCAGGAATTTGCGGCTGCCGGCCACGTTGCATCGCTCGCCGACGTTTACAAAAACGTCCTTTGCCACAAGCGGTTGCATACCCGAAAGGCGCAATGCTGGTTCTAGCTGTGCCGGATTTCTCACAGGCGCTTCTGATTGGTCGACAACGTGCCGGAAGGCACGAATGTGCTCAGGACCGGTGCCGCAGCAGCCTCCCACGATGTTGGCAAGGCTTTCGTCGAGGTATTGCTTTATGATTGGCGCCATTACTTCGGGAGTGTCGTCGTAGCCACCCATTTGGTTGGGCAGCCCGGCGTTGGGGTGGG
Organism: uncultured Bacteroides sp.; assembly: GCA_964582335.1. Lineage (GTDB taxonomy): Bacteria > Bacteroidota > Bacteroidia > Bacteroidales > Muribaculaceae > CAG-873. The sequence continues at coordinate 12,923 of CAZORI010000026.1, read as the reverse complement.
TGCTGACGTAGCAGACAGCGCACGCCGACAAGCGGCGCAGCGTGCCGAGCAAGTCCTTGGCACCAAGCGAACAGTTGAGGCCAATGCTCAGCGGGCGAGCATGCGACACAGCGATTATGAAGGCTTCAATCGACTGTCCCGACAGCAGATAGCCATTGGCGTCAGTGACAGTGGCCGAGATCATAAGCGGCACTTCACGTCCGCATTCTTTTTCGGCCATCTTGGCGGCTGCTATGGCAGCCTTGGCGTTGATGGGGTCGAGGCATGTCTCAATCAGCAGCAGGTCGACGCCGCCTTTGATTAGCGCCGAGGCCTGCTCGTGGTAGGCTGCCACCATTTGGTCGTATGTGACATTGCGTTTGCCGGGATTGTCGGCATCGTCGGATATCGACAACAGCTTAGTGGTGGGGCCCATGCTTCCGGCCACATATTTCTTAGAGCCTGGATGCATGGCCATGTATGCGTCGGCTTCTTGGCGTGCAATGCGAGCGCCGGCAAGGCATATCTCGGTCACATAATCCTCCAGGTGGTATTCGGCTTGCGATATCGACTGCGCGTTGAATGTGCAGGTGGTGATGATGTCGGCGCCTTCATCGAGATAGCTGCGGTGTATGCCGGCGATAACGTCGGGGCGCGTAATTACCAGCACGTCGTTGTCGCCTTTGAGTTGCACGGGCCATTGCGGGAATCGCTCGCCCCGAAAGTCTTGTTCGCTGAGGTTGTGCTTTTGTATTTCAGTGCCAAGTGCCCCGTCGAGCAGAAGCACTTTATTGGCCAAGTGGCTTTTGATATCGTTAGTTGTCGTCATATTTGCAGTCCGTAGTCAGTTTTTATCTCATCCATAACGAATACGCTTTCGACGGTGGTGATGTTGTCGAATTGGCTGAGCGTTTGCAGCAGGAAGTCGCGGTAGGTGCGCATGTCGGGCACCTGCACTTTCAGCAAGTAGTCGAAATTGCCTGAGATATTGTAACATTCGGTCACCTCTTTCAGTTCCGTTACGAATCGTGAGAATGCTTGCGACATGTTGATGGTGACGCGCTGGAGCTTCACGTTGCAGAATACGGTGAAGCCTCGGTTGAGCTTGTTGGCATCGAGCAGGGCTATGTATTTTTTCACGTATCCTTCGCGCTCGAGACGCCTTAGGCGCTCAAACACGGGGGTGGTGGAGAGGTGCACTTTTTGTGCTAACTCCTTGGTGGTTAGCCGTGCGTTTTCCTGTATGGCTCGCAGTATGTTAATGTCAGTTTGGTCGAGGCGTTCTACATTCATAATATACCATGGGTGAAATTTTCTGTGCAAAGTTACGAATAATAGACGTAAAAAACCAATATTTTCCCACCATAAAGAAAAAATTCTAAACGGCTTAGCCAGAAAAATTCCGCAGGGCCCTCACCGATAATGGCGGTCGCTTGTCGGCTAATTTTCGGCATGGCTCATTCCTGACTTAGACAAAAAACAAAAAAGGATTTTTTTTTGGTTATTAAAATTATTGTTCGTAACTTTGCAGTGCAAAAAACAAAGGATGATTCGCTAGCTCAGCTGGTAGAGCACAACACTTTTAATGTTGGGGTCGTGGGTTCGAGCCCCACGCGGATCACTCCACGAAATCCCAAATCACTAATTTACAGTGGCTTGGGATTTTCTTTTGTCCAATTTTGTCCTCCTTTTGGGGACACATCCAAATCCCTGTGTTGAAAAATTTATGAAAAATTTATGATTAGGGATGTATGAGGCACTTTTTGCAAGGTTCAAATCGTTATATGATTATGCGACAAGATCCAATCATATCCCTACTTCTTCTATGTTGCCGTGCAAGCGAATTGGTGTTTTTAACATAAGGATATTCAGAAAAATGATAGTCCGCATTAGCGTCTAAAGGTCGCTATGTTGCTGTTATACACCCTGCTCTTAAAACTTGGGGGATATGAGGTGGCAGCAACCAGCATCCTGTCAAAAAGGCGCTCACCGAAATAGCGGCGGTTGAACTTGTAGCAGAACTCATTCAAGTATCCCTGAAGGAATTCAGGCTTGATTCCATGATATATGTTGGCGAGCCTTGTCTTCGCGTTTGCAATCGCCACATGAACCCAAGGAAGCACCTTGCCAATCTCCTCAGGATTGACAACTCTCCCTTTTTTGCTTGAGCGACTTGCATTTTCTTTCTTACGACCCCGGCCGCCTTTCTGCTCGCCTGTATAGAGATATTGCAGTACGGCATCATCACGCAGCCGGCTTACGACATTAAAGCCGAGCGCAATAGCCCCTGTGAAAAAGTTGTGGCTTGCGAACAGACTGTCGCCTACAAGAGTCTTGGAGATTTCCTGCAACTGATCCCGCTTCTCAAAAATAGCCCTGAGACATTTGGCGGTCTGATTGTCGCGCTTGTCCTTCATGTGCTCCGGATAGAATGGCGTACGACCGTGCGTGGACAGAGGGAGTGTTTGCTGCGCAAAGAGAAATCTAGCGTCATCTTTGCCAGCCACAATCTGGGCGAAGCCCAATATCTCCACGCCTCGCTTGGTCGCGCCGGCGCACCCCGGCCAATAGTAGCCCAGACCCGGAGTTTTCTTGCCGGATTTGCGGATATAGCTGTGGTCAAGAGCTATCGCACACAGCCGCTCCGTCTCAATGGCAAGAGCGGCATTGGAAGCGCACCAGTCAAACTTCCGCTTGAAGTTCTGCCTGAATCGTCTCTCGCACGAATCGCAATGCCGGGCAAGCGAGAGGAAATTGAGCTTTCCGCATGTCGTCAGAATCAATTTCATTGTCAAAATGAAGAAATTTACGAAGTTTTTTCGTACTTTAGCGGTGTGATTGAGCGCCGAGGCGACAATCGAAGTTACTTGGTCATGCGGCTGGATTTTATTCATAACTCTTTGATTTTCACCCATAAAGTTACGAAAAATTCGTCACTTGGCCAAATTTTTCAAGCGCTTATTTTGCTGAATCTCAAAGAATTATACATGTTTTACAGCATATTTCCAAAAACCAAATTTTTAACGAGCTATTGAACTAAAGATTTTTAACGGATTAGACACTTGGCTCCTCGAGCCGTTAACCATTTATTAAATAATAACCGAAGTATTGACCAACAACCGAAAACGTAAAATTACTATCGGCTCTTTACGTGCCAAAGGCACGTCCCTACGGAAACCAACAACTGACAACTAAAAACGAACTAACAACCAACAACTAGAAACTATATAATGAAGAAAGCATTGATTACGGGCGTGACGGGCCAGGACGGAAGCTTCCTGGCTGAGCTGCTGCTCGAAAAGGGATATGACGTGCACGGCACGATTCGCCGCTCGTCGGTGGACTTCCGCGAGCGCATCGCCCACCTGGAGGGGCATCCTAATTTTCACCTGCATTATGCCGACATGGGCGACTCGATGTCGATCATGCAGGTGGTGAGCAAGGTGAGGCCCGACGAGATATACAACCTGGCGGCGCAGAGCCACGTGCAGGTGAGCTTCGACGCGCCTGAGTTCACGGCCGACGTTGACGCGATGGGAGTGCTACGCATCCTGGAGGCGGTGCGCCTGTGCGGACTGGCCGACACGTGCCGCATCTACCAGGCGTCGACCTCTGAGCTCTACGGCAAGGTGGAGGCGGTGCCGCAGAGCGAGAAAACGCCGTTCCACCCCTACAGCCCCTACGCCGTGGCCAAGCTCTACGGCTTCTGGATTGTGAAGGAATACCGCGAGGCTTACGACATGTACTGCTGCTCGGGCATTCTTTTCAACCACGAGAGCGAGCGACGCGGCGAGACGTTCGTGACGCGCAAGATCACGCTGGCGGCAGCGCGCATAGCGCAGGGCAAGCAGGAGAAGCTGCTGCTGGGCAATCTGTCGTCGCTGCGCGACTGGGGCTACGCCAAGGACTATGTGGAGTGCATGTGGCTGATACTGCAGCAGCCGAAGCCCGACGACTATGTGATTGCCACGGGTGTGCAGCACTCAGTGCGCGAGTTCTGCCTGCTGGCGTTCCGCCGCGCGGGCATCGAGCTGGAGTTCGTGGGCGCGGGCCCTGACGAGAAGGGCATCGACAAGGCCACCGGCAAGGTGGTGGTGGAGGTGTCGCCCGACTTCTACCGTCCGACCGACGTGGTGAACCTGTTGGGCGACCCGACGAAGGCGAGGACTGAGCTGGGCTGGGACCCTACGAAGAAAACATCCTTTGAGCAGCTCGTCAACCTGATGGTCGACGCTGACATGGCCAAGGTGGCCGTGGAGCGAGCCGGCGAGCAGGTGAAGCTCAACCTCGAGGAGTACCTGGAGAAGGGGATTGTGAAGTAATCGGCCAGGAAGCCGGAGCTTTTGGGAGTGGCGTCGCTTTGGGGCGCGGGAGCGTTTGTTGTCTTTTTTGGGGCTTTAGTTGCTCTTGCAGCAGTCGTCCTTCGACTCGGTGCTACCGCAGCAGCCTCCGCAGCACGATTTGGCTTTGCCATCGTAGGGCGTGGCGGTGTAGCCAATCTTCTTAAGGGCTTTCACGAGGTTTTCCTCGTTGGTGTCCTTGGGCGAGTAGGTGAGGCTAACGCTCTTCTTCTCGAGGTCGACGTCGATGTCCTTGACACCCTTTTCGAAGCGAAGGTTTTCTTTGATTTTCTTTACGCAGTTTTGGCAGCTGGGGGCGGGGGTGAGCGCGTATACAACTACCTTGTTCTCAGCTTTGTCTTTTGCTGAGAGCGATTCTCCACCGGCGATGAAGCAAAGGGCGAAGATGATGAAGAATGAGAGAAATCTGTTCATATAATTAAATTTTGGGTTTTTGGTTTTTGGTTTTCGGTTGTCGTGGATTGTCATAACGACATAACGTCATAACGGCAATTGTGAATTATGCATTGTGAATTATGCATTGTGAATTGATCATTTAGGGTTAGTATTTGGTGAAGTTGTAGCGGAAGCCCGCGTAGAACATTGCTCCGTGGAGCGAGCCGTAGATCATGGTGGCATCGAATTCGCTGCCCCAGGGATTGTAGGCTCCGATTATCGGATTTTTCTGGCGCGAGCCGGTGAGGTTCTCGCCGCCTACGTATACGGCCCAATGGCGGAAGTTGCGCGTGATGTGGGCGTTAAGAGTTGGGAAGGCCTTGAAATTCTTTGCCCACGACTGCTGGCCGTCGGAGAGGGTGTAGGGCGTGGGCATGACGCCGCCGCCGTTGATGGCGCACGACGCGTCGAACTGCCATATGCCCATGTTGGGAGCGTAGGAGAGGGTGAACAACGCCTTATTCTTTGACACCAACGGCTGTTGCTGCAGGCCTCGGCCGTAATTGACCTTGACGTCGTTCATGCGATATGCGGCGGTAAAGGCGAAGTCCTGGAAGGCTTCCCAAGTGGCCTCGATTTGCAGCGAGTGGCTAAACGACTTGTTGGGAGAACTGAAAATGAGGGCCTGATGCGGGTTGGCGTCCAGGTCGACAAGCAATTGGTGGCGAAACTGTGTGTAGTAGTATTCGGCTGAGAACGACAGGTTGCGGCCGGCGGGAGTAAAGGTGAGGGTGGTGCCTCCGCCCATGTTCCACGCTGACTCCTGCTTGAGGTCGCCCTTTACTATAATGGAGCGCGACGAGGCAAGCAGGTAGGAATACTCGGCGTAGGGGTGAGGGGAGTGGTAGCCCCGGCCAGCCGACGCGTGCAATGACACGGCGTTGGAAGGGTTGTAGCGCAGGTGGAGGCGAGGCGTGAGCATCGACCCGTAGCGCGAGCTGTGGTCGTAGCGGATGCCGCCCATGGCTATGAGCTTTTCGTCGAGGCTCAACGTATACTGGGCGTAGCCTCCGGCAACGGATTCGTGCTCCTTGGCGTGGTGCAATGTGTCGGATGCGTAGGGGGTGAGGGAAAGGCCATAGTGGTAATTGTCGTAGTTGTACGTCAGGCCAGTGCTGAGGGCGTGTGTCCCGCTCCATTTTCGCTCGAACATGAGCTGTGCGTAGGCGTTGTCTTGCAATATGTCGCATACGCGCTTGCCATAATCCGAGTCGGAGTCGTGGCGCGAGCCCGCCAAGATCAGGGCCACGTTGCCGTCGTTTTCCTGGTCGAAAATGAATGCGTTCTTGGTGAAGCCCTCAAGGCGCGTGGTGGATATGCCTATTTTATATAATGGTAAGTCGTGCGTGGCGTGCCCGTGGGACATCTGGCCGCCGTCGCGCTTTTCGTTGAGCACCTTTGCGGCAGCTTGGAACACGTAGCTCGAGCCCATGTACACCACTCGCGGCATCACGTTCACCTGCCTCACCTTGGGCATGTCGACGAAACCGTCGTCATCGCCGTCGTGGGCGGTGAATTTCTGCTCGTAGTGGGTGAGCAGCCCGGCGCTCCAGCGGTCGCTGAGGTGGAGGTTGCCGTCGACGTTGGCTTCGAGCTTGTTCTCTGAGTCGTAGTACATGTTGGCCGACACTTGTGGGTCGGATTGCGGCTTTTTCATCTCCACGTTGATCTGGCCGGTGACTGACTCGTAGCCATTCTTGACCGACGAAGCGCCTTTCGACACCTGTATCGACTGAATCCAGGGGCCGGGAATGTAGCTGAGGCCGTACTGCGAGGCTGCGCCGCGCAGCGTTGGCACGTTTTCGTTGAGCATCTGCACGTATTTTCCGGCAAGGCCGAGCAGACGAATTTGGCGAGCACCCGTTGCGGCATCGGAATAGCTGACGTCGACAGATGGGTTGGTGGTGAAGCTCTCGCCGAGGTTGCAGCAAGCGGCCCTGGCCAGTTCGGCCGAGGTGATCACCTCGGTGTTGAGCGCGCCCTTAGCCTTGCGTATGCCTGATGGCGCGCGGGCCACCACCTCGTCGAGCGTGATGGGGTCGCCGGTCGACAGCGAGTCGGGCACAGACGCGTGCTCCTGCGCCATTGCAGGCAGACAGCCGATCATGGCGCCCGACATGGAACATAATATGCTCTTGAAACCTTGAACCATACCCATTATTGTGCAACACGCATGTTTTTGCGTCACAAAGGTACAAAATTTTTTCATAACCAAGCGCCTATTGCCGATATCATGATGAAAATGTTTGCAAAAAAATAGTAACTTTGCGAGAAATAATCATTATCTACGTTAATCATCAATCATATGCATTATCTGAAGATTTTTTTTAAGGCTTCAATCGTAGCAGTGGCTGCGGTTGCGCTTTCTTCGTGCGCTTCGTCGCGAGCCAACGAGAATAAGGAGGAAGCCGACAATGAAGGCGAATGGGTGAGAATAACCAATGGCGACATGTGGCGCGACACCGACGGAAATGAAGTGCAGGCACATGGCGCGAGCTTCCTGCAAGTGGGCGACACTTGGTATATGATCGGCGAAGACAGGTCGAATCAGTGGCATCCCGACGTAAACATGTACTCCACACGCGACTTCAAGAACTGGAAGTTTGAGCGCAAAATCATAGAAAACGGCAAGACGCACCCCGACCTGGGCACATCGCGCATGATCGAGCGCCCTAAGCTGCTCTATTGCCCTGCGACAGGAAAATATGTGGTGTGGTGCCATTGGGAGGCGAAAGATTACGGAGCGTCGGAGGCTGGCGTGTTTGTGTGCGATAGCGTGAACGGTGAATACAAGTATCATTCAGGGAGCCGCCCACTTGGTATTAAGAGCCGCGACTGCAACGTATTCGTTGACAACGACGGCACGGCATATTTCATATCCACCATCGAGGAGAACCAGCATTTGGGGCTGTTCCGCCTGTCGGACGACTACCTGGAGGCAGTAGAGTGCACCGAGTTGTTTAAGGGGATGCAGCGCGAAGCTCCAGCCATAGTGAGGGTGGGCGACACATACTACATGCTGTCGTCGGCATGCACTGGTTGGGCGCCAAATCCGTGCAAACTTTCCCACACTGCCAATCTAAAGGAGGGATGGAGCGAGCTGGAGCAAATAGGCGACGACATTGCCTATGATACGCAGGCAGCCTCGATTCTTACGATAAATGGCACCAAGGGCACCGTGTATCTGTATGTGGGCGACCGCTGGATGGATCCGGGACTGCCAGAATCAAAGACAATCATCTTCCCAGTGACGTTCGGCGGTGGCAAGTGCGGATTTGAATATAGAGATTCGTTTGAAATCAATTTCACCACCGGCGAAGTGAGGTAAAGGATGTGGGAATGGCGAATGTTAATTTTGTCAAAATCATCGAACCAATGCAATAATGTTGATGTTGTATAGTCAAAACAAACGGAAAATTAACATTAACCTTAAATATTAGAAAAGATGGACTGTAATAAAGAAAAACATTCCTACCATTTCAATATCACCGAAGTGGTTGACGGCAAGATTCAAGAAGTAATGAGCTTCAACTTTGGAGGCCACCACGACCTCGCAGTTTTGGCAGCAAAGGCCGAGCAGAAGCAGGGCTTGACAGAGAAGCATGCGCGTGAGCTCGTATTGGGCATGCGCCTGTTGCACCACGCACTGAAGAAATACCCCGACAACGCTGCTTTCGCCGCATTCCTGGCTCAGCTCAACGATTTCAAGCATCAGCTTAAGGGCGCAGACGGCGGATGCCAATGCAATAAGTAAGCGACAACAGTAAGAAAATCATAGGCTGTGACGCGAAACCACGCCACAGCCTTTTTTTTGTCAAAAAAAATGTGAAAATGGTTTGTCGTTAAAAAAAATATTTTTAACTTTGCACACGATTTGAGAGGACAAGCGCTTGCAAAATCACAGCGAGCATAAAGTAAAGAACACGATACTCATTATATATTTATTAATCAAACATTATGAATTACGAAACCGTTTTCATTTTAACTCCCGTTTTGTCTGATGAACAGATGAAGGAAGCGGTGGCAAAATTCCAGAAAGTGTTGACGGACAATGGCGCCGAGATAGTCAACACTGAGGAGTGGGGTCTGCGCAAGCTCGCATATCCTATCCAAAAGAAATCGACTGGATTTTACACCTTGATTGAGTTTAACGCTGACCCGAGCGTAATCAGCAAGCTTGAGACGTCATATCGTCGCGATGAGCGCGTGATTCGCTTCCTGACATTCCGTCTTGACAAGTACGCCGCTCAGTATGCAGAAAAGCGTCGTAGCCTCAAAGCAAGCAAGGCTGCGGCTAATACACAACCCGTAGAAGCAAAGGAGGACTAATCCATGGCACAGAATCCATCAGAAATACGCTATCTCACCCCCATGTCGGTGGATGTGAAGAAGAAGAAATACTGCCGTTTCAAGCGCAGCGGCATCAAATACATTGATTACAAGGATCCCGAATTCCTGAAGAAATTCCTCAACGAGCAGGGCAAGATTCTTCCCCGCCGCATCACCGGCACATCGCTGAAATTCCAGCGCCGCGTGGCACAAGCCGTAAAGCGCGCTCGCCACTTGGCATTGCTGCCTTTTGTAACCGACTTGATGAAATAACCATAAGCTAAACGGACACAAATTATGAAGATTATTCTGAAAGAAGACGTACAGCGCCTCGGATACAAGGACGACGTCGTTGAGGTTCGTAACGGCTATGGTCGCAATTACCTCATCCCCACCGGCAAAGCAGTAATCGCTTCGCCCGCCGCACTGAAGCAGCTTGCAGAAGACAAGCGCCAGCGCGCACACAAGCTCGAGAAAATCAAGGCTGATGCACAGGCTAAGGCTGACGCACTCCAAGGCGTTAAGCTCACAATCGGAGCCAAGACCAGCTCCACCGGCACCATCTTCGGCAGCGTCACCGCTCTGCAGGTGGCCGAGGCCCTGGAAAATGCAGGCCACAGCATCGACCGCAAGCTCATCATAATTGATCAGCCTATCAAGGAAGTTGGCGAATACACCGCTAAGGTAAACCTCCATAAGGAGGTGGTAGTGGAGCTGCCCTTCGTAGTAGTGGCTGAATAATTAGAGAATCATCACTCCCAATACATCTATATAACCCCTGTTAAAAAGGCTGTGTCGTGATGACACGGTCTTTTTTTTTCGATATATTTTCACATTCATTAAGCACTTTTGACAAAAAATTGTTATCTTTGTCACACGACGTGATTGTGCGCATCGACATGCGCTGTGCGTTGACAAAATGACACATATTTCAAGATACGTAACCTGCTGATAATGAAAAGACAAATGCTATTATGCGGAGCTGTGGCCATGGCTCTGTGTGGATGGGGAGCCACCCTTGGCCCGGATGAGGCTTTGGCGCGCGCGCTTAGCGAAAGCGGAAGGGCGGTGAATTCGCGCGCACATGCCGAATACACGCTTTCGCACACGTTCCAGTACCAGAATTCGGCCGTAGGATATGTTTTCACCACCGGAGCTCGCGGCTTTCTGATTGTATCGGCCGATGAAATCGCGACTCCTATGCTTGGATACAGCGACTCGCAGGAGTTTGACGCCGCCGATATCCCCGACGGTCTCCAGTACTGGCTCGAGTCTTACGCTCGCGAAATAGAGTGGGCGAAGGAGCACGACACCTCAGCTCAAGTGACTAAGCTGAGCCGTGCCGACGACCGAGCAGTCATTTCTCCCATGATTGCTACAAAGTGGAGTCAGAGTGCGCCCTACAACGACATGTGCCCCACAATCGACGGCAAAGCCACAGTGACAGGATGCGTGGCCACAGCCATGGCTCAGGTGCTCAACTATTACAAGTATCCCACCAAGGGCCAAGGCTCTATCTCATACACGATTGGTGCAGTGACAAACTCGGACGGAACAGTGAGCGGCACCGACTATTCATTCGATTTCGCCAACACTACGTTCGACTGGAACAACATGCTTGACGCGTACACCGGGAGCGCCACCGACGCCCAGAAGCAGGCCGTCGCTACGCTAATGAGCGCGTGCGGCGCAAGCGTGCAGATGGAATATTCGTCGGATGAGAGCGGCGCTTTCTCCGACTATGTGCCTCAGGCGCTAATAAAATATTTCGGATACTCCAACAGTGCTTACTATACGTCGCGCGACTATTTCACTTTCGACGATTGGGATGATTTGGTGTATGACCAGCTAAAGACATACGGCCCGCTTCTCTACAATGGCGTGAGCGCCACAGGCGGGCATGCCTTTGTCTTGGACGGATACAACGGCGACGGCTACTATCACATCAACTGGGGCTGGGAAGGCCTAAGCGACGGCTATTTTCGCCTTACTGCTCTCGATCCTGAATTGCAGGGCATCGGGGGCACCACATCGGGCTACAATTATATGCAAGGCTTGGTGTGCAACTTGCGCCCAAGCTCGGGAGGCAGCTACACCTACTCGGTGGGTCTGTACGACAACTTTGAAATTTTTACTTCGTCGGCAAGGCTGGGAGCAAACTTCACATGGGGAAGCGTCATAGTGAATTACTCGTCGGCTACCTTCGCGGGCTACCTTAATATGGCATTTGAGAGAGTGAACGACGGCCTCGTTGTGTATGGCACGCCGGTGCAGCTGTCCGGGCTGCCGCCGATTAATGCCGACGGGTCGATTGCTTACATACAGACTATAACCATGGCTTTGCCGTCATTGGTGCAGGGCGAATACAAGGTTTATCCTGTGTTCAGCACAGATATGAAGACGTGGAGTCCTATTTTGTGCTTGATTTACGGCAATACTTATTACATAGCCAACGTGAGCAGTAGCACCGTGACGTTCACCAAAGAATCGAAGGAGATGCCTGACTTGAGCGATGTGGATATTTCGCCTTTGTATATCAACCAATCGTTCCATATGAGCGCCACAGCCACCAACAATGGCACGTCGGAGTATTATGGAAGAGTGGAGGCCTACGTAGTGTCGACCGACGGTGCCACCGAGTATTTTGTGAGCGATCCCGTCATGCTCGACATCTTGCCAGGGGAGAGCGTAGATTTTGAAATCACTGACGAGTTCTCAATGTCGGTGAGCTATACCGGCGCTGCCAAACTTGTGCTTTATGATATGCTATCGGGCAATCAGATAGGCAACGCATATGATGTTACCATCAATAAATTGAAAGGCACCACCACCATAAGCATCGGCAATATTGAATATGGCGATGGCTATTCGTCGGAGCAGGAGGCAAACGACCTTTGCTTCAGAGCCAATGTGACATGCACAAGCGGATATTTCGGTGGCAATCTATACATGTACATATTCCCTTACGAGCCCAATACGTCGGTGACGAGCGTAGGCTATATGGCTTCTGACTATATTTCGGTGGAAGCCGGCGAGAGCCAGGAGGCAGTGTTCAAAGGTTCGCTTGCCTTGGGCACAGACGGCAAACAGTATTTCGTGTCGATATATTACGACGACGATTGGAGGGGAGGAACCTTGCAATTCACCCTTAAGAATCCCTCTTCGGCCGTGACAGACGTAATTGAGGATGCCGGCGAGCAGATACTTTACGACCTCAGCGGACGAAGAGTGCCGGCTGAAAGCGCACGCAAGGGCATTTACATAAGCCAGCCGGCGAGTGGCGGCAGGGGACAGAAAGTGATTGTGAGATAGACAGTCAATGCCAGCGTCGACATATAGAAAGAGGGGGCTATCAATCAGCTCCCTCTTTCTATCTCCCGGTATCTATATATACGTTGAATTACGATGCAGACTCAAACGCCCGCATCGTAAAAAATTTTCATTCTATGATAGGGGAAAATTGGATCTTGGTTCAGTGCTTAAGCACCGTTGGTTATAAGTAGAACGCCTCATGGCATTTTATTCACTTCCAAACCATGCTGGCGATATATGCACCACAAAGGTACAACAAAAAACTGCAAAAGACAAGAATTGTAAGTAAAAAAGGCGGTTTTAACGAATTTTTTTTAGCAATTTTATTTAAAATTCATCATTTCCAACAATTTTCTATGACTTCAAAAAAAAAAAGTTGGGGAAAAAGTTTGAGAAAAATTTGGTGTTTAGAAAAAAAGGCCGTAACTTTGCAGTGCAAAACAAAAAAAGGCTCGCTAGCTCAACTGAATAGAGCATCTGACTACGGATCAGAAGGTTACAGGTTTG
>CAZORI010000025.1:0-32010 GCA_964582335.1 uncultured Bacteroides sp. | reverse complement strand
TGATGAAACACGGCTAATGTTCTATGACTTAAAGAATTTTATCTCATAGAATATTCCTCGAACAAAATAAATCCAAATAAAAACAACATTTTTTAGCATCAGCGCCTTATATCCGAGTATGCACTTTTGGTGAACGTGGGAAAAGATCTTGCCAATCATCCCCATGCGCATCCCTGTCTTGGGTAAATCGGAGTCATCGGCTATCAGAACTGCCGGCAGATGGCTCTTCTTGAAATCCTTGCGCAAGGCCACCTTCACAATAAGCTTCATCGTAATTCCGTAGATGACATTTCGCCAATCGATATTGTCCTTTGCCATGAAGGCGTATAGGATATCCTTCTTGCCGCCGAACATCCGGTTCATTACCGAGGTTGCATAATGAGAGAAGCCTCTGACTGCAAAGAACGGCATAAGGATGACGATCTGAAACACCCGCAGATTCGTCAGCTGGCAGTTCACTCTCTTCGCTCCCCCAAGATGGCGGTTACCTATGGTTAGCGACTCCAACAGCTTTACAAAGTCTGGCCGCTTTCCAAGCATTAGCCAAATCGGCCTAAATCCGAAACTTGAGTAAATTTTTGTAACTTTGCCGTTGTAATACAAAAGTAAACATCTTGTCCATGAGCGAAGCAGAACTTATCCGTCTAAACCATAATAGGAAACCAACAAAACCTTTGATATATGAGAACGGCATACGATAAATACGAAAAAATAGCACATGCAATACCATCGCATATCAAGGCAGAGGGGGATTTGGAGTTTGCCATATCCACCCGAATATACGAATTGATGAACCAAAGAGGTCTGTCAAAGGCAGAGTTTGCAAGAGCTGTAGGTAAGCGACCATGTGAAATAACAAAATGGCTCAGCGGCCAACACAACTTTACCCTTGCCACACTCGCAATGCTTTCAACATTTTTCGGGCAACCAATTATTTCCGTAGGATAAAATCTGTATTTCTAAATTTACAATGAAACGTACATGAACGGCTTTCGCCAAAGGGAATGAAAAGTAATCACATTCGTGATTTTTAGCTACCTTTGCCACAGTAACTAATACCTTAACCTTATGGCAAGAACGAAGCAAGAACCAACATCAGCCATCTTAAAGAAAATAATAGAAAATATGTGATGATCAGCCTGCTTATAGAGAACCTCACAAAGAGCGTCGGCGACCGAATGCTGTTTGCCGACGTGTCGCTCGGAGTGAACGAGGGCGACAAAATAGGAATAATAGCCAAAAACGGCGCGGGCAAAAGCACTCTGCTGCGCATCCTCGCCGGCCGCGAGGACTACGACAGCGGCAAAATCACCGCGCGCAACGGCCTGCGCATCACATATCTCGACCAAGACAGCGTGTTCGATCCCACCCTGCCCGTGATTGAGGCGTGCGTGAAAGCATCGCCCGCGCCTCTGCACGCATACGACGAGCATGGCGACGACTACACGCAGCGACTAACCAGCCTGCTCGGCCAACTGGGCATCGACGACGCGCAAGCCCCGACATCAACCATGTCGGGCGGCCAACTCAAGCGCATGGCCATTGCCTGCGCCATCGCATCCGAGCCCGACATATTGCTCCTCGACGAACCCACCAACCACCTTGACATCAACGTGATAGAGTGGCTCGAGCAATACCTGCGACGCAGCCGCGCCACCATACTGATGATTACGCACGACCGCTACTTCCTCGACCGCGTGTGCAACAAAATTGTGGAAATCGACCGCCAGCAAATGTATGCCTACGACGGCAACTACGAATATTACCTGCGCAAGCGCCAAGAGCGAATCGAGGCAATGGGCGCTGAGCTGGCAAGAGTGAAGAACACTCTGCGACGCGAGCAGGAATGGATGAACCGCCAGCCGCAGGCACGCGCCGGCAAAGCGAAATACCGCGTCGGCCAATACTACGACCTTAAAGAGCGCAGCCGCGTGAGCCTGGGCGAGCGCAACGTCAACCTCAGCAACAACCAGGCCTCCTACATAGGCAACAAAATATTCGAGGCCGAAGGCATTAGCAAAAGCTTCGGACAAAAAAAGATTCTCGACTCTTTCACCTACACTTTCGCGCGAGGCGAGAAAGTGGGCCTGATTGGCCCTAACGGCGTGGGCAAGAGCACATTCATCAAAATGCTGCTTGGACTGATGCCGCAGGACGCCGGCCAGTGGAACGTGGGCGAAACCGTCAGATTCGGCTACTATTCGCAAGAGGGCATCGAATTTGACGAGAGCAAGCGCGTAATCGACGCCGTCACCGACATGACTGAGGACATCACCACCGCCGACGGTCAGCACCTGTCGCCAATGCAGTTTTTGCAGCACTTCCTATTCTCGGTGCCCGACCAGCAAAAATACATCTACAAGCTCAGCGGAGGCGAGCGCCGCCGCCTCTACCTGGCCACCGTGCTGATGCGCAACCCCAACTTCCTTATCCTCGACGAGCCCACCAACGACCTCGACATCGTTACCCTCGGCCTGCTCGAGGACTACCTGGCAAAATTCAAGGGCTGCGTGCTCGTGGTGAGCCACGACCGCTACTTCCTCGACAACATCGTCGACCACCTCTTCGTGATGGAAGGCGACGGCATAGTGCGCGACTTCCCCGGCAACTATTCCGACTATCGCGCCTGGCTCGAGACCCAGAAGCAGGATGCCGCTCCCAAGGCTGAGACACCAAAGCAAGAGCGCCCAAGAAGCACAAGGCCTGCGCGCCTCTCCTACAAGGAACAGCGCGAACTCGACGCAATAGAGGCCGAGCTCGAAAAGCTCTACGCCGAGAAAAA
Organism: uncultured Bacteroides sp.; assembly: GCA_964582335.1. Classification (GTDB taxonomy): domain Bacteria; phylum Bacteroidota; class Bacteroidia; order Bacteroidales; family Muribaculaceae; genus CAG-873. Next base: position 29,228 of record CAZORI010000025.1, on the reverse strand, counting down.
AGAGCTCGAGGCGCTGTTCAACTCCGGCAAGGAGATTCCCGACGTGGCTGCGGCATCGGCCCGCTACAGCGAGATTGGCGACGTCATCGACGAAAAGGAGATGCGCTGGCTCGAACTTAAGGAGAAAACCGAAGGATAATTAAAAAATTTTTCTTACCTTTGCAAGATATTGTACATATTAGGCAATGGAAAAATTCGACAAAAACGACATAAAGCGCCTGCGCCAACTGGTTGACTATGCCAACAGCATAGTCATCACCGCGCACATGACCCCCGACGGCGACGCCATTGGCTCGGCCCTGGGACTGTGCCATGTGCTCGGCAACCTGGGCAAGGACGCCAAAGTGGTCGTGCCTGATCGCCCCAACCAGCAGCTAAAATTCCTGCCCGGATTCCGCTACATAGAGACATTCAGCGTAAACCCCGACTTCGCAGCCGCGCTGATGCAAAGCGCCGACTTGATATTTTGCCTTGACTACAACGAGCCGGCCCGCATCGACCGCATGGCCCCCGCCCTTGAGGCTGCCACTGCGCAAAAAGTGCTAATCGACCACCACCTGCACCCGGCCGACTTCTGCCAAATCATGATATCAAGGCCCGTGATGTCGTCGACATGCGAGCTGCTCTTCAACGTGCTGTGTGCAATGGAGCTCTTCGACGCCATCGACCGCCAAGCCGCCGAATGCATCCTGGCCGGCATGATGACCGACACCGGCAACTTCAACTACAATGCCAACAACCCCGACACATACCGCATAGTGGCCCATCTGCTCGAAAAAGGAGTCAATCGCGACCGACTGTCGAAACTGCTGTTCGACACATTCACCCTCGATAGCATGCGGCTCAACGCTTACGCCATATACGAGAAAATGAAAGTGTGGGAAGACAAGGGCGCGGCTTTGATTACGCTCGACCGCGACGAGCTCAACCGCCTTGGCTATAAGCGCGGATACACCGAAGGTCTGGTCAACAAGCCGCTGGCAATCGAAAAAGTGCAATACAGCATCTACCTGCGCCAAGAAGACGGATACGTGAAGGTGTCAATGCGCAGCAAGGGCGATTTCCCATGCAACGTGATTTGCCGCGAGCACTTCAACGGTGGCGGGCACCTCAACGCCTCGGGTGGCGAATTCTACGGCACTATGGAGCAATGCGTAGCCGTAGTGGAAAGCCTTCTCGACGAAAACTACGAAAAGTACATCCTGCACAAAAAACAATAAGACAAAAAATCATATACAACCGACTAAAATGACTATCAAGCCTGTTTATAACCTTATTATCCTTGCAATAGCCGCAATCGCGCTGGGCAGCTGCAGCGACACAAAATCCTATGCAGAATACCTTGCCGACGAGAACAAGTCGTGCAACTCTTTTCTCGCCAACAATAGAGTGATTCCTTACGAGCAACGCGACTCAACCTTCAAGTTTGAATACGGCACCGACGCCCCCTACTACGAGATCGAGGAGGATGGCAACGTGTACATGCAAGTAATCAATCCCGGCTCGGGCGAACGCGCCACCACCGACCAACTGATCTACTTCCGCTTCATGCGCTACAACCTCAACAACTACACCGACAACACTCTGCCCGAAGGCGAAGGCAACGCCGTCGACCTCTCGAGCGGAAACACATATTTCCGATTCAACAACATGGCGGCAAGCTCGTCCTACCAATGGGGCGAAGGCGTGCAGATGCCACTCATCTACCTCCCCATCGATTGCGAGGTGAACGTTGTAATCAAGTCGCAATACGGCCTTTACTCCGAGATTTCTTACGTGGTGCCCTACCTCTACAACATTCGCTACTTCAAGTCGCAAATCTAAGAGGGCGGCAAAACGACTTCGCATCTTCGCATAAGCGCGGCAACCCATCCATTATCCTAACCAAAACAGATTTTTCCAATGGCTCTTATCAAATCAATTTCCGGCATCCGCGGCACTATCGGCGGCAAGTCGGGCGACGGCCTAAATCCAGTCGACATAGCTAAGTTCACAGCTGCATACGCCACTTTCATCAAGCGCGAATCAAAACAAGATTCCGGCGTAATCGTCGTAGGCCGCGATGCGCGCCTGTCGGGACAGATGGTCAACGATATCGTGGTTGGCGTGCTCTGCGGCATGGGCCTTGATGTGGTGAACATCGGCCTGGCCACCACCCCCACCACCGAACTTGCCGTCGTGGGCGAGAATGCCCTGGGCGGCATCATCATCACCGCCTCGCACAACCCCAAGCAGTGGAACGCGCTGAAGCTGCTCAACGCCCAAGGCGAATTCCTCGATGCCAAGCAAGGAGCGCAAGTGCTTGCCTTGGCCGACGCCGAAGACTACGATTTTGCCGACGTTGACCACCTGGGCCATGAATACACCAACAACACATATGCCGAGCGCCACATTCGCCAGGTGATGGCGTTGCCTCTGGTCGACGTAGATGCCATACGCCGCGCCAACCTGCGCGTGGCCGTCGACGCCGTCAATTCGGTCGGAGGCGTTGTGATTCCTCGCCTGCTACGCGCACTCGGCGTGAAGGAAGTGATTGAGCTCAACTGCGAGCCTAACGGCAAATTCGCCCACACCCCCGAGCCTATACCTGAAAACCTCACCGGCATTGCCGACCTCATGTCGACCGGCGTAGCCGACGTGGCATTCGTGGTTGACCCCGACGTTGACCGCCTGGCCATAATCATGGAGGACGGACGCATGATGGGAGAGGAATACACCTTGGTGGCCGTTGCCGACTATGTGCTCGCGCACACCCCCGGCAACACGGTGTCGAATCTCAGCTCGTCGCGTGCCCTGCGCGATGTCACCGAGGCGCATGGCGGCAAATATCAGGCTGCTGCCGTGGGCGAAGTGAACGTAACCACGCTAATGCGCCAGACCGGAGCCGTCATCGGCGGCGAAGGCAACGGCGGCGTAATATACCCCGAACTGCACTATGGCCGCGACGCCCTGGTGGGCGTCGCCCTCTTCCTCACGCTCATGGCAAAGACCGGAAAGAAAGTGAGCGAGATACGCGCAGCACTGCCCGAATACGCGATAGCAAAAACCAAGGTGGAGCTTACGCCCGACATCAACGTTGACGCCGTGCTCGAGCGCGTGAAAAAGCACTACGCCAACGAAAAGCTCACCACCATCGACGGCGTGAAAATAGACTTCGCCGACTCGTGGGTGCACCTGCGCAAGAGCAACACCGAACCGATCATACGAATATATTCTGAGGCCCACTCGATGGAGGAGGCCAAAAAATTGGGAGAGCAAATACGCAATTCCATCAATTCTTCTAAACCATGAAAAAATTCTACTTTCTTTTGCTGGCGGGAGTGATGTGCTCGTGCCAGCAGAAGGCAAACCAGTCAGAACCGGCCCCGCAATGGCTCGAGGCTGACTCGGCCAAAGCAATCGAATCGCGAATCGACCGCGACTACTCGCTTACCTTCGAAGAGGGGGCTGCCAAAATCATCGAGGCGCACCCCGAGCTCAACGTCGACAGCGTGCGCGAGTTTGCCAAGCGCCACCTTGTGGAGGTGCGCACCATCAATGGCCAAGAGCGCATGTTCCGCAAGTCGCCGCGCAATCTCGACCTGCTCAACCCCGCCTACAGCGGCGAATGGACAAATCGCGGAGCCACAGCCAGCCCCGCACGCCATGCCTATGCCGACTCGGTGCTCAAATGCCTCGACGGCAAGATGGCCGACGGCGGCGCTCACCGCGTAAGGGTGAGATTCAACGTTGACGTGCCTTATCACCCCGAGCTCGAAGGCGATACCCTGCGCGTGTGGATGCCCTTCCCGGCCGAGGCCGACCGCCAGAGCGACATCGAGCTCATTTCCACCGGACAACCCGACTACGTGATATCAACGCCCGACCAATCGGTGCATACGAGCCTATACATGGAGCAGCCCGTAAGCCCCGACGGCAACCATTTTGAATACGTGGCCGAATTCACTGGCAAAGGCGCATACGTGGCTCCGGAATACATACAGAAGCACATGAAGCCCTACGACAAGGAGGGCGACATATATCGCAAATACACAGCCATGCAGGCCCCCCACATCGTGGCTCTCGACTCGCTGGCACATGCCATCGTCGGCGACGAGACGAATCCCCTCAAGCAAAGCCAGCTCGTATTTGACTACATCATAAAGAAATATCCTTGGGCAGGCGCACGCGAATACAGCACCATACCCTGCATACCCGAATACGTACTCGAAGAAGGCCATGGCGACTGCGGCCAGGTGTCGCTTCTCTACATATCGCTGATGCGCACCCTGGGCGTGCCCACGCGTTGGGAAAGCGGATGGATGCTGCACCCGGGCGAAAAGAATCTGCACGACTGGGCCGAGACATACTACGAAGGCATCGGATGGGTGCCCGTCGACGTGTCGTTTGGCCGCATGACCAACAACAACAATCCTCGCATACGCGACTTCTACAACACGGGCATCGACGCACACCGCTTGATAGCCAACAAGGGCGTGAATTCGCCTTTCTTCCCGGCCAAGAAGTATGTGCGCAGCGAGACGGTAGACGCGCAGATGGGCGAAGTGGAGTGCAGCAAGGGCAATCTGTTCTACCCCGCTTGGGACATGACTCTTGAAATCTTATCACAAACCCCTATCAACCAATGAAAAAACTTTTTAGAATCGTATTGATAGTGATGATGGCCATGGGCATGCCCATAGCCTATGCAGCCGACAGCGCCGAGTGGGCGCAAGTGAGGCTGTCGGTGAGCCAGCAGCGCGGCGAGCCCCGCGAAAGCGCCGAAATTGTGTCGCAAGCAATCATGGGCACCCCCGTGAAGGTGCTTGAGAAGAATGGCAGCTGGTGGATGGTGGAGACACCCGACGGCTATCACGGCTGGATGGACCAGCTCTCGCTCGAGCCCAAAACTGAGGCTCAGATGCAAGCATGGCGCACCGCTCCGCGCCTTGTTGCCACCTATCCCTACCAGGCTGTTGCCTACAACTCGCCCACAGCCACATCGCCCCGCGACGTGATCACCGACATCGTGCCCGGCGACATTTTCGAAGGCTCAATTGGCGACGTGCAGAACGGACGCGTGCAAATCACCACTCCTGATGGACGCACTGCCTGGGCCGACGCCACCATCTTCACCCCCATCGAAGAATGGGCTGCCCAGGATTTCAACGCCGACGTAATCCTCGACCACGCATTCGCCGCCTTGGGTGCCCCCTATCTGTGGGGAGGCCTTACCGTGAAGGGCACCGACTGCTCGGGCCTGGTGCGCCAAGGCTATTTCTCCAACGGATACATCCTGCGCCGCGATGCCTCGCAGCAATGCAAGACCGGCAAGCAACTCGACCCCAAGGACCAGGACTCGTTCCAGCCCGCCGACCTGCTTTTCTTCGGCAACAAGTCAACCGGCCGCATCACGCATGTGGGCCTCTACGACCGCGACCACCACATGATTCACTCCAGCGGCCGCGTGCGCTACAACAGCATCGACCCGGCGCTGCCCAACTACTACGACCGCGAGATACTGCAGGCCGTGCGCATAGCCGGCAGCGAAGGCACCGACGGCATCACGCAAGTGCGCAACCACCCCTGGTATTTCTAATCACGAATTTTCTCACCTCAATAATCATTATCACTATATGAATCGACGCAATTTCCTGCGCACAGCAGCCATGGGAGCTGCTTTCGCCGCAATGCCTATATCTTTCTCAGCGTGCGGCCAAGCCACTAAGAAAACAACCCCTTCGGGCAAACTCAACCTTTCGTTTGAGCCCTACGAACTGAAACTGCGCCACGCCTTCAACCTGGCCAAGAATCAGCGCACCACCACCCCTGATGTGCAAGTGAAGCTTGAATACGACGGCCTCATCGGCTACGGCGAGGCTTCGATGCCCCCCTACCTGGGCGAATCGGTCGACTCCGTTTGCCAATTCCTGTCGCAAGTCGACCTCACCCAATTCTCCAACCCCTTCGCGCTGGAGGAGATACATGAGTACATGGAATCGATCGCGCCCAACAACCGCGCCGCAAAGGCTTCGGTCGACATTGCCTTGCACGACCTGCTCGGCAAGATGATGGGCCAGCCCTGGTACAAAATCTGGGGCCTCAACGCCGACAAATGCCCCAACACCTCCTATACTATCAGCTGGAACGACGACCCCGAAGAGATGGAGAAGGAATTTGACGAATGCTCCGACTTCAAGGTAATCAAAGTGAAGATGGGCGTGGGCCACGACAAGGAACTGATCGAGGCCTTCCGCAAAAAATACGACACCCCAATATGCGTCGACGCCAACCAAGGCTGGGACAAGAAGGAGGATGCTCTGGAGATGTGCAATTGGCTTGCCGACAAGAACTGCCTCTTCGTGGAGCAGCCTATGCCCAAGGAGATGCATGAGGAGACGGCATGGGTGCGCGAGCGCTCGCCGCTGCCACTGATCGCCGACGAAGCATTCCAGCGCCTGCCCGACGTGAAGCGCATGAGCGAGGCTTACGACGGCATCAACATCAAGCTCATGAAGAGCACCGGCCTGCACGAGGCCTACAAGATGGCCACCCTGGCCCGCGCTCTGGGCATGAAGGTGATGATCGGCTGCATGACCGAGACATCGTGCGCTGTCACAGCAGCTGCGCAGCTGTCGCCGCTTGTCGACTTCGCCGACCTCGACGGCAACCTGCTCATCGCCAACGACCGCTTCGACGGCATAAAGATTGTCGACGGCAAAATCACTATCCCCGACCGTCCGGGCATTGGCGTCGAGTTGCTCGGATGATGACCGACGTCATACATCTGCTACCCGACTCTGTTGCCAACCAGATCGCGGCCGGAGAGGTGATACAGCGCCCCGCATCGGTGGTGAAGGAATTGGTGGAAAATTCTATCGATGCCGGAGCCACTTGCGTGCAAATAATCATCAAGGACGCCGGCCGCACTCTCATACAAGTTATCGACAACGGATGCGGCATGTCGGTTACCGACGCGCGCATGGCATTTGAGCGCCATGCCACGTCGAAAATCGGCCAAGCATCCGACTTGTTCACGCTGCACACAATGGGATTCCGTGGCGAAGCCCTGCCATCCATTGCAGCTGTATCCGAGATAGAAATGCGCACAATGCGTGCCGGCGACACCGCCGGCACGCGTCTGTGCATATCTGCCTCCAAGGTCACCAGCCAGCAGCCCGACGTGTGCACGCCGGGCACTAACATCATGGTGAAGCGAATTTTCTTCAACCTGCCCGCACGGCGCAAATTCCTGAAGAAAGATCCCGTGGAACTCGGCCACATAGCGCGCGAATTTGAGCGTCTGGCCTTGGTGAACACCAACGTTGAGTTCACCCTCACACACAACGACATAATCCTGCACAAACTGATGCCGGCGTCGCTTAAGCAGCGCATATGCGACCTGTTTAGCAAGAATCTCGACCACCAACTCATACCAGTAAGCACCGACACATCAATTGTGCGCATCGACGGCTTTGTGAGCCTGCCCATACACGCCAAGCGACGCGGCGCCTTGCAGTATTTCTTCGTCAATGGCCGCAACATGAGGCATCCCTATTTCCACAAGGCGGTGCTCAATAGTTATGAAAACCTTATTCCGGCCGACTCCCAGCCAAGCTATTTCATCAACTTCGTTGTCGACCCGGAGACGATCGACGTGAACATACACCCGCAAAAATACGAAATAAAGTTTGAGAACGAACAGCCGGTGTGGCAGATACTCAATGCGGCAATCAATGAGGCATTAGGACGCTTCAACGCAGCATCGGCCATCGACTTCGACACTGTAGACGCACCCGACATCCCGGCTTTCAACCCCGGCGCGCAGCAGCCTATGGCCGTTCCTACCAACGATGTCGACTACCATTACGACCCATTCAAGGACGAGCCTCGCGATAACCATCAGTCAGGAGCATCACACGCCCACCATCGGCAGCCTGTGCCCACGGATTGGGAAGAATTGTACAAATCGTTCACCGAGCGAGCCACCGGCACCCGTCAAAGCAAGCTCAACGACATCGCGCCCGAACCGCCTGCCACCGGCACCTCGCCTCTTGTATCCGCCGACGAACAAATGCCTGCCTTAATGGACGACGAGATGCGCACGCCGGCAATGTTCCAACTCAAGAATCGCTACATAGTGGCGCCATCGAAATCAGGGCTTATGATTATCGACCAGCATCGCGCACATGTGCGCATTCTGTTCGAACGCTTCATACAAGCCTCCGACCAAACCCACATTCCTGCCCAGCGCCTAATTTTCCCCGAGATGATCTCGCTCGACACTGCCCAAAGCATCGTGCTGTCGTCGGTTATGCCAATGCTTAGCACTTTGGGATTCGAACTATCGAGCCTTGGCGGCAATGATTGGGCCATCAACTCTGTGCCGTCATTTTTGGGCAGCGCCAGCGCATCGGCAGTCCTCACCCGCATCCTCGACGACTTGAGCAACACTGGCGACGAAGCCGACGTGCGCCAGTCGCAATGGCAGCGCATTGCACTCTCTATGGCGCAATCCGCAGCCATCAAATACGGCACGGCACTGCAGCAAGCCGAGATGGACACTATAATCACCGACCTTTTCCACCTCTCCACGCCCGACTATACCCCCGACGGCCATCACATATTCCAAATTTTCGACCTTGAGTCGATCGACAAACTATTCTAACCTTTTTGCCAAGTGTCACGTTTATAATATGGTCTGACTCATTAGCGGAACATATGTAAAACCACACACTCTATGCAAAAACAAACACAACAACACATAAAAGGCATACGCGGCCAATTGCCCCAAAGCGCAAATTGCGCAAATTGACACATTTTTTTGAAAAAAATCGCAGAAAAATTTGGTGAACTCAAAATTTGGTCGTAACTTTGCAGTGCAAAAAGGAACAGCGGCTAAGAGAAGCCGACAAAGCCTTTGAAAATGGTGCGGTAGTTCAGCTGGTTAGAATACCTGCCTGTCACGCAGGGGGTCGCGAGTTCGAGTCTCGTCCGCACCGCCAGAGGAGAGAGGAGAATGAGTAATAGTCAATCTTAGGATTGCTTTACTCATTCTTTTTTTATCCATCCACCCCAACAAAATCACCAATATTTGGTTTTTTTTGTAAAAATGATTGCATTTGCACATGAAGATTTCAGAAATAGACATATCATCTTATCTGCAAATGACGAACACCCCTCTGGTGCTATCATGCGTCATATCCTTCAGAGAATAGGTATGCCTCAGATGCGATGATGCGCAACGCCTCTCTTTTCGGATTGCTATGACTCTGCATTATCACACAGTTTCACCCTCCCTTACAAGAGCCAAGAAATTAGCCCATTAAATGGCTGAATTAAAGGGGCCGTGGAAATGCTCCACGGCCCGAATTCTTTCTTCGAAGCGACCGACCTCGAATTCTTAATTCTTTAATTCTTAATCCTTTAGAAGTGGCTGCTGCCGTCGAAGCAATGCGTGCACACCTTGCATTTGGGCAACCCTATGGCCTGAATCAAATCCTCCAGCGTGGTGAACTTAAGAGTAGTCAGGCCAAATTGCTCCGCTATCTTCTGCACGAGCGCGTTGTACTCAGGCGTACCGGTTTTGGCATACGCCTCAAGGTTGGCATTCGGGTCTCCTTCAAGCTCGCCGATTATGCGGCGCGTGATAAGCTCCATGTCGCTCTTCGATGAGGTGAAGCCGATGAACGGGCAGCCATAAATCAGCGGCGGGCACGATATGCGCATATGCACCTCCTTGGCGCCATATTCATAGAACGTGTGCACATTGTCTCTAAGCTGCGTGCCGCGCACTATCGAATCGTCGCAGAATGCTATGCGCTTGCCCTTAAGCAAAGCCGCATTAGGAATAAGCTTCATCTTTGCCACAAGGTCGCGCATCGACTGATTGGCCGGCGTGAAACTGCGAGGCCAAGTGGGAGTGTATTTAGCCACGCCGCGCACGTAAGGCACATTCTTGCCCGCCGAATAGCCCATGGCCATGCCCACGCCCGAGTCGGGGATGCCGCACACGCAGTCGAGCTCCGTGTCGTCCTTCTCGCCCATCAGTTGGCCGTCGGCGTATCGCACTGCATCCACATTTACGCCCTCATAGGTAGATATCGGGAAGCCATAATACACCCACATGAACGAGCAAATCTGCATCTCAGGCAGCGGGGCGCTTAGCACCTCCACCCCTTGGTCGGTGATGCGCACAATCTCGCCAGGGCCAAGGTCGCGCACCAACTCATATCCCAAGTTGGGGAAAGCCGTACTCTCGCCCGTCACAGCATAGCCGTCGGGACCCATGCCTATCACCACCGGAGTGCGACCAAGTCTGTCGCGCGCCGCGATTATGCCGTCGGGAGTAAGCAAAAGCATCGAGCACGAACCCTTGATTTTCTCTTGCGCGTAGCGTATGCCCTCTGTGAAGGTGTCACCTTCGTTGATTAGTGCAGCCACCATCTCCGTGGGGTTGGTGTTGCCGCTGCTTGTCTCGGCAAAGTGTATGTGCTGACCCAGCATCTCACGCTCTATTGCTTCGGTGTTCTGGATTTTAGCCACCGTCACGATAGCGAATTTGCCCAAGTGAGAATTTATTACGATTGGCTGTGAGTCGTTGTCGCTGATAACGCCTATGCCCACCTTGCCCCCGAATCGCGAGAGGATGCCCTCGAATTTCGTGCGGAAATAAGTGTTTTCCAGGCTGTGAATACTGCGCACAAAGCCTTTTTCAGGGCTGTACGTGGCCATGCCGCCACGCTTTGTGCCAAGGTGTGAATTATAGTCGGTGCCGTAGAAGAGGTCAGTGACGCAATCGCGTCGAAGTGCAGTTCCGAAAAAGCCGCCCATGTGTCGTTCTTTTGTTTGATTGGTAATTACTCCGCAAAATTACAAAATTTTCTCCACATTTCTATGCAATGAATTTTTCTCAAGCACTGTAATTGAACAAACTCGATATTTTTGAACAGAATTTGGTAGTCTTATGGTTTTTGTGTAATTTTGCAACAGCGGTTACAGTAACAGCTGTTGCAGTAATATGAAATTCTACGACAGAGAAATAGAAACACAGCCTTATTCCTTTGGTCGGTTGAGAGGGTCTTTTTCGGTGAGGATTGTTTTGGTGGCATCAGGGTTTCCCATGCTGTGATACAATCGTTTGCGACCGGTTGACAATAGTGCGTCTCTAAATAAAGGGCATTGATCAGCCAAAGCTCTGTATGCTTTTCTAACCAAAGATTGGAAATCATCAGAATGGCGGCCAATCGGTTGTCCTTTCCAATGGATAGTTTGTGTTTCTTCCCATCCGTGAACAGACTCCCTTTTTGCATACTTACCAACCAAAGAGCAGACTCTTTCTTGCACTTCAGGTTCAGGATGCTTCAACGACTGGAGGAATCCCTCCATACTGCCGCATTCCACTCCATCAAAAACAAAGTGATTCTCCGTGAAGTTTGACAGAATACCAGCCGCCCCTTTTGACGTTGATGATATATCTATTGCTAAGCCTAACCAACAGAGTGCCTTGATTTTCAGCTTATGTAATTTTCTTTTCATGAGGTTTCAGTTTGAAGTCGTTTATGTAGAATTGGGAAGCCTTAGTTTTCTATCACTACTACTTATCTTGTATGTCATTTTGAGCCATATATCGTTTTCAGTTGGAGAGTCCCTTACAATAGTTCGTTAAAAATTTGACTTTAGAAATATGCTGTAAAACATGTATAATTCTTTGAGATTCAGCAAAATAAGTGGTTGAAAAATTTGGCCAAGTCGCAGATTTTTCGTAACTTTATAGGTGATAATCAAAGAGTTATGAATAAAATCAAGCCGCTTGACCAAGTAAGTTCGATTGTCGCCTCGGCGCTCAATCACACCGCAAAAGTACGAAAAAACTTTGTAAAGAATTTATTGAGGGTCAGAATTTGGACAATCAGCAAAATAATAATAGGCTTACGGATGAGATTCCGCCTAACCTATTGTTCTTCGGTGTCCGAGATTATGCCTGATTCATTCAAAAATTAACGAACAATTGTAAACAAACATTTCACTGATTATGTGAACTTTAACCATTTTGTCGAACTTTTAACCTGCCCGACTTTTTAAAGTGGACTCAATCATTGAAATCCCTTGCGCCTCGCGTAGTTTGGCCCGTTTACCATGTTATATCCAAAATAATATGAAAGCAGGCCGTGCGACCAACGCACAGCCCGCTTTGCTTAATTACCTTTGTTGTATATTACCAGAGCTTAGTCTGGGTGAGGGTGTAGCCCTTGGATGCGTATTGAGCGATGACATCGGTGCCTACGGGATACAAGTAGCTGCGATCCTCAAACTTGTCGCGCGCTACTGCATTGGTGGGCTTATAGTAGCCTACCATATCTGCCAAGTTGCTGCCATCGTATGTCACTTCTGTGCCGTCTTCCTTAACCACTGTGGTTTCACCTTCCTTGAGAAGAGTGGTAAGATCCGTACCGAAGTCAATCCATGGGCCAAGCATCGTATCGATGTTGGCGTTGTTGTCCATATAGTTGAGTTTCTTCCAACGACGGATGTCAACTAGGCGGCTGTACTCGAACACCATCTCCAGACGGCGCTCTCGGCGAATCTCCCATATGAGCGGAGTCACGTCAGAATCGCGGTCGGGGTCGAACGAATCGTTGATGTCAGAGAGCACCATATGCTGAGTATTCGTCAAGCCTTTAGCAATTGATGTTTCGTCGAGCGGACGATCGCGCAGAGCATTGATGGACATGTCGATGTCGGCCTGCGTAACGCTTGCGCCCCCCATTGTAGCGAGCTCAGCCTTAGCCTCAATCCAATTGATTAGCACCTCGCCATAGCGCATGATAGGAGCGTCGTTGACATTGGTAACGCTGTTGTAGAGCGGGTTGGCGTTGCCTTCGGGCAACGTCCATGCATAGCGGTCGATGAACTTGCGGCCGTAAATCAGCGTGCTGCAGTTCTTGCTCGGAACGTCGGAGAAGCACGATTCGAAGCGCGGGTCGCGTGTGGCAGCCACGTTCTGCACGGTCAACAAGTCGGCATTCTCTACTGTAGATGTCGTGTAGGGACGGCCGTCAAGGCATATCACCGACTTCAAGAAGTCGAGGTTGACGCATGCAGGGGGATTCTCTGTGCCGTTGCAATACGATGCGATGCAGTGGCGCACAGCCTCAGCGTCGCTATAGGAGCGATAGAGCAAGCACTCAGCGTTGCCTGAGAGGCTCTGCGAACCGAAAAGATCGGGCATTGATGTGGCAATGTAGTATTTGCCGCTATTGATTACGTAATCAGCCGCATCGATTGCAAGCTGCAGGTATTTTTTTGCAGCTGTTTCGTTGGATTCATGATACTTCTCCCAAGTGCCCTCGAAAAGCATCCAGCGCGAGATGAATCCGGCAGCTACGTAGCGGTTGAGTGTATTGGTGCCATCGTCAGTACGCATGTTCTGCAAGATGTTCTTGCACATGTCGTACACTTTGTCCATAACGGTGACACGGCTGTCGCGGTCCTTGTATAGTTCATCAAAGTCGGTCGATGACACTTCATGCTCGTAGTAAGGCACGTCGCCGAACGAGGTGACGAGACGCACGTACTCAAAGCATTTGAAGAATTGTCCCACAGCATACCAGTGGTTGTAAGCCTCGTCGGTGAGGACGCCCTTCATCTGGCTCTCCATGCGGTCGAGCATAACGTTGGCATGGCGCACCTGTGAGAAATTCCAGGTCTGTCCGGCAGTTTGTGTGAGCCACGTACCGCTACTCGTGGAGCCCAAGCTCGCAGGCAATGTGTTGGTAAAGCCTGACTGCTTGCCGGTGGTGGCAAAGTCATCGCAGAATGTAAGGCCTCTGACAGGAGTGTAGACAAGCGTCCAACCTGAGTTGTAGCCTACAAAATATTCTGTGTAGAAGCCGTTGGCGTACAAGTTCAGATCACTCTCTGATTTCCAGAAAGCCTCATCTGTAGGAGAGTTCTTGTCCGGACGGTCCAATATGTCGTCGCACGAAGCGAGCGACATGCCCATCAAGGCAGTGAATAAAATGATATATTTCTTCATGATAATGGTTTCCTTGAAATTAGAAGTTTAATTGAATACCGACGTTGACATTCTTCATGGCTGGAGTGCCTATACCAGTACGACCCGAATTATAGTTGCTCGAGTTCCACATCGACACGCCCGACACAACCTCGGGGTCGATAGGCAGACCGCGCAGCTTGTCGAATGTGAAGAAGTTTTCGCAAGCGACATAGAAGCGGCACTTGTTGATCATAGCCTTGCGAGTAAGCTCTACAGGCAATGTATAGCCAAGAGTGATGTTCTTGATGCGGAAGTATGCCATGTTCAGGATATAGCGGTCGCTCACCTGGAAGAGACCACCTGAGGTGCTATTGCCCAAGTTGTAAGCACGCGGATAGAAAGCGTCCTGACGGTCATATCTCCAGTAGTTACCAGCAATTGCTTGAGGCATTGCGCCGTCGCCCGTGTTGAAGCCCGGGATTGCGAGGGCACCTGATCCCCAGATTTTGCGGCTTCCGATTCCCTGTCCGAAGATGCTAAAGTCGAAGTCGCGGAAGTTGACACCCAAGCGAATACCGTATTCGTAGCGCGGTGTTGTGTTACCGATTTTCACCTTATCGCCGTGGTCGCTTACTGTGTTGTCGTTTTGGTATAGGCGACCGTCACCGTTCACATCGACATATTTGATGTCACCGGGGCCAAACAAGATTGAACCGGTCTGGAAGTCATCCTGATATACGCCGTTAGGGTCGGAGAGCTTGTTCATAAGTTTGGCACCAGTTGTGCCTTCCGGCACTTCCTTGCCATAGCGCACCCATGTGGTTACATGGTTGCCGTCAGCATCGTATACGAAATCGTCCACGCGGTAGAGGCGGTCCACCAGGTAGCCCCACACCTCGCCGTATTCCTTGCCTTCATACCATCCGTCAATCGATGTGGCATTCTGGCCGTAGCGCGTAATCACGGTTTTTGCGTCGGAGAGGGTGAATGTAGCGTTGATGGAGAGATCTTTGTTGAAGCGATGGTTGTAGTTAACCTCTATTTCCCAGCCACGGCTGCGGAGGTCGCCATAGTTGCCGGTAGGAGCAGATGCACCGAAGGTAACTGGGACGCCCTCAGCCGGAATAAGCATGTTCAATGTCTTGCGCTCGTACCAGTCGAAGCTGATGCCGAGGTCATTGTGGAAGAAGCGGGTGTCAAGACCGATGTCGATTGTCTCGATGTCCTGCCAAGTGATACTGCCGGCGACAGCGCTGGGTACATCTACTCTCACAGTCTTCGAGCCGTCAGAGCCAACCCACATGGTTGTGCCCTGCGACATTGTGGGAATATACAGGCTCGAGCTAACCGACTGGTCGCCAATGCGTCCCCATGATCCGCGCAGTTTAAATTGGTTCATAACCGGAGAAGCCCAATTCATGAATTTTTCTTGATCCATGCGCCAGCCCACTGATACTGAGGGGAAGTAGCGCCATTTCTGTCCATCGGGGAACTTCGATGAGCCATCGTAGCGAAGGCTTGCCTCTAAGAGGTAGCGATCCATCAGTGCGTAGTTGAGGCGGCCGAAGAATCCAAGCTGTCCGTCCCAATAGTCGTTGCCCGATGATGTCTGGGTGCCATTGGTTTTGTCGAACGATGGATTCAGGATGTCGGTAAGGTTGGTAATCTGCGACCAGTGCTGGTACGATTCCCAGTCGACGCGGTTCATACCAATCATAGCCTTCACGTTGTTGTTCTCGTCCACTTGCCAGTCGTAGTCGGTGGTGATGTTGAGCGTGTGACGCTTTGCGTTGGTCGACTCGCGGCGTATGTGGTCGGGGTTAGAGCCGTTGGATGTATATTGCTGGTAGTTCAGATCGTAGGCGGGCATTGCGCCGGCTGCGCTTGCGTCCACCACTTTGCCTTCGTCGTTGACGTATACACGGTTGCCGTCATCATCGTATCGTGCCACGGCTGCCACCCAGGTGTTTGCCATGGTGAAGCGTGTGCCGGGCTTGTTGATGGTCTGGTTCTCCGATGCGAAGGTGTAGTCGAAGTTGAGGTGCCAGTTCTTAGTGAAGTTGGCTGTGAAGCCAAGGTTCACGCTAAGGTAACTGTTTTCGCGGTTGGCGGTGTTTGCAACTGCCATTTCCGATGATGGGCTACGTATCAAGTTGCCATTCTCATCGTATCCGTTAGGAGCAAATGCATCCCAGCGATACATGTAGTACCAGGGGTCAGCCGTGGTGCTGCTGGTGGCATAGGCGTAGCGCTTGTTGCGAAGCGAGTAGTTGAGTCCTCCGCGCAGGGTGAGGAACTTATTGAGCTCGGTTGTGACACGAGCCGATGCGTTGTAGCGGCGGAAATCATCGTGCTTTGATGGCTTAATCAAGCCATTCTGGTCGAGATAGCCAAGGCTGATGTTGTAAGACGTTTTGCCCGACTTGCCATTCACCGACAGGTTGTGGGTCATCGAGGGCGCCCAGTCACGAATCATGTAATCGTATGGATCGTAGGGACGGATGAAGATCTTGCGGTTGTTGTTGTCGACATACCAGTCGCGTCCGTACACGAAAGGCTCGCTTGTGCTCATCTTGTCGCCGTATTTGGCCTGCCAAGCGAGCTGGCGCTCAAGAGCTTCCTGGTTTACGTACCAGAATGCGCCGGCTACCGTACCGCCCGAACGCTCAAGGGCGTCAACGCGATATTGCGTGCCGTCGACTGTGGCCATCTCCATGTCCTTGGATATTTTCTGCCATGCGAAGTTGCCTGAATAGCTTACGTCAACGCGGTCGGTAGATGCGCCTTTCTTCGTTTGGATAAGGATTACGCCGAAGGCTGCTTTCGCGCCGTAGATCGATGCAGAGGCTGCGTCCTTAAGCACGGTGATCGACTCCACCTCGTCGGGGTTGACAAGTTGGATAGAGGGTATCTCCACGTTGTCGAGCAGGATAAGCGGCTCTGACGAACCTTTGAGCGAAGCCACTTGGCCGCGAATGCGAATGGTGGGGTCGGAACCGATTTCACCGTTAGGCAATACGATGTTAAGGCCCGGCGTAGTGCCTTGCAAGCCGCGTCCCACGTCGGGAATCTGACGGCCCTCGAGTGCCTTTGACACGTCGACACTCGATATAGCGCCGGTGAGGTGTTGGCGCTTTTGCGTGCCATAACCCACTACCACCACTTCGTCGAGCTGTTGGTTGTCCTCCCTGAGTACGATTTTGTAATTATTTTCGGCAGTAACTGTGAATGTCACTGGCTTGTAGCCAATGAACGACACATTCATCTTCTGGCCTACTGAAACGTTAGCCACGAAGTTGCCGTCAAGGTCGGTAATCGAACCGGCACTGGCGCCAGCAGCAATGATGCTTGCTCCAATTATCGGTTCCCCTGCCTGGTCAACCACCGTTCCGGTGATTCGCTTAGTCTGCTGTTGGGACAACTGAGCCGTCGACGGAGTGCCGGAAGCATATGCTGCCAAAGGCGCGCCACCACAAAGCAAGATTGCCATTCCCAAATACAAATGGTAAATTTTCATAAAAAAGCAGTTTGGTGAAAGAATTAGATGATTTTTAGGTATTTAATGGTTAACTGTTTTCTGAATATCCCTATTTAATGGTTAATAAATTTATGATTTGTTCTCACTTTTTCACAAAAGTATAAACAATTATCTACAAAAACAACATCACCTCCCTCAATTTTATGCTTTATTAAGGTATTTTATCATTATTTTAACATTTCCCCTCGACTTTTGCCATTCATCCGTGAATTTAAGTTAATCGTGGCCTGCGTTAAACATTTTTGTCTAAATTTGCATAGTATTCAATAGGAAATGGACACGCTAGCTCTTATATATAATTATGTGTCCACTGCATTTATAAGGTAAAAAATAAATCAAGATGTCAAACGTTACAAAAGAGGACGCCCTGGAATATCATCGCCAGGGCAAACCGGGCAAAATAGAAATCACGCCCACCGTTCCGTATTCAACTCAGAGAGACCTGGCCCTGGCATATTCGCCGGGCGTGGCCTACCCCTGCCTCGAAATAGAGAAGAATCCGGCCGACGCTTACGAATACACCAACAAAGGCAACCTTGTGGCGGTAATCAGCAACGGCACCGCCGTGCTCGGCCTTGGCGACATCGGCGCTCTGGCAGGCAAGCCGGTGATGGAAGGCAAAGCGCTGCTGTTCAAGATTTTTGCCGGACTCGACTGCTACGACATCGAAGTGAACGAAAAGGACCCCGAAAAATTCATACAAATCGTAAAGGCTCTTGCCCCAACATTCGGCGGCATCAACCTCGAGGACATCAAGGCTCCCGAATGCTTTGAAATAGAATCGCGACTGAAGGCCGAATGCGACATACCCGTGATGCACGACGACCAGCACGGCACAGCAATAATTTCGGCTGCCGGCCTGCTCAACGCCCTGGAAATACAGGGCAAGGACGTCAGCAAGATACGCCTGGTGGTGAACGGAGCGGGCGCCGCTGCCGTGAGCTGCACCAAGCTCTACGCCGCCCTGGGCGTAAAGCCCGAAAACATTGTGATGTGCGACTCAAAGGGCGTAATCCGCAAGGACCGCCAGGGCCTGAGCCCGCAGAAAGCCGAGTTCGCCACCGACCGCGACATACACACCCTGGCCGAGGCTATGGTGGACGCCGACGTGTTCCTGGGCCTATCGGTGAAGGACGTGCTCACCACCGAGATGGTGCAGTCGATGGCCGAAAAGCCGATCGTGTTCGCCCTGGCCAACCCCGACCCCGAAATTTCATACGAAAAGGCCATGGCAAGCCGCCCTGACCTGATTTTCGCCACAGGCCGAAGCGACTACCGCAACCAAATCAACAATGTGCTCGGCTTCCCCTACATATTCCGCGGAGCGCTCGACTGCGGAGCCACCACTATCAACGAGGCGATGAAGCTGTCGGCCGTAAAGGCAATCGCCGCGCTCACCCACGAGCCGGTGCCATCGGTCGTGGATGCCGCC
This sequence comes from uncultured Bacteroides sp., assembly GCA_964582335.1. Classification (GTDB taxonomy): domain Bacteria; phylum Bacteroidota; class Bacteroidia; order Bacteroidales; family Muribaculaceae; genus CAG-873. The sequence continues at coordinate 10,280 of CAZORI010000025.1, read as the reverse complement.
TACGGACTTAGCAACATCAAGTTTGGCCGCGACTACATCCTGCCCAAACCTCTCGACCCGCGCCTGATCACATGCGTGGCTCCGGCAGTGGCGCAGGGCGCCATGGAGAGCGGCGTGGCTACGCGCCCAATCACCGACTGGGATGCCTACAAGGAGAAACTGCGCAAGCTCATGGGATACGACGACCAGCTGATGCGCCGCATGACCGAGCACGCCAAGGCCAACCCGAAGCGCGTGGTGTTTGCCGAAGCCAACACCGACAACATGCTGCGCGCAGCCTACGACGCCTACCACGACGGCATATGCCAGTCCGTGCTGCTTGGCAACGAGGAAATGCTGCACAAGCGCGCCCGGCGCCTGGGCATAAGCCTCGACGGCATAGAGATCGTGAACCTGCGCCACGACCGCGAAGCCGACCGCCGCGCACGCTACGCCAAGCGCCTGGCTGAAAAGCGCAGCCGCATGGGCGTCACTTACAACGAAGCGCTCGAGTCGATGTTCGACCGCAATTATTTCGGCATGATGATGGTGGAGACGGGCGACGCCGACGCAATGATTGCCGGCATGTACTCGAGCAGCCGCACTCCGGCTAAAATCGCCGAGGACATCATCGGCATACGCCCATCCTACAAGCATTTCGGCACCGTGCACCTGGTGCAGACGAAGAAAGGCGTATACTTCATGGGCGACACCATGATCAACCGCCGCTACGACGAGCAGACGCTCACCGACGTGGCACGCCTCACGCGCCACACCGCCGAATTCTTCAACGTGAAGCCCGTGGTGGCTCTCATCTCCTACTCCAACTTCGGCTCGCACACCGAGGAAGAGCCCACGCTTGTGCACAAGGTGGTGGAGAACCTGCACAATCGCTACCCCGGCGAGCCTATCGACGGCGAAATGCAGATGCAGTATGCCCTCAACCGCACCCTGCGCGACAAGACGTTCCCATTCAACAGCCTGAAAGGCAAGGAGGTGAACACGCTCGTGTTCCCCAACCTGACATCGGCCAACGCGGCCTACAAGATGATGCTCGAAACAGGCGTTGGCGAAATCATAGGCCCTATCCAGGCCGGCCTGAACAAGCCCGTGCACTTCATCAACGTGGACTCGGCTGTGCGCAACATCGTCAACCTCACCACCATCGCCGTAATCGATGCCGACGTCCTCCAAAAATCCCCCACTAGCACCGACCACGACTAACCGATGGTCAGAGGAAGAGGCAGGCGTCGCCGTAGCTGAGGAAGCGGAAGCCGTGCTGCATGGCGTAGGCGTAGCAGTGGCGCCACTGCTCGCCAATCATGGCCGAAACGAGCAAAAGCAATGTCGACTTGGGCTGGTGGAAATTCGTCACCAGCCCTTGCACTATCTTATAGTCGTAGCCAGGCTCGATGATGATGCGCGTGCTTGCCACAAGCGACCGCTGCCCATGCTCGCGCAGATAGCGCGCCACATGGCCGAGCGACTCCTCGACCGACAGCCGTGGATGGTCGGCCTCGTAGGCGTACCACTGCGGCACCTCACCATCCCATCGGCCTTGGCTTATCAGGCAACCTATGTGGTAGAGGCTCTCGAGTGTGCGCACCGACGTGGTGCCCACGGCTATTACGCGCCGCGACCCATGAGCCAGCTCCTCAATCAGCGACAAAGGCACCGTGATGAATTCGCTGTGCATCACATGCTGCGACACGTCATCGTCCTTCACCGGCTGAAACGTGCCTGCGCCTACGTGCAGCGTAAGCTCTCTTCGCTCTATGCCGCGAGCGTCAATGGCCGCAAGCACCTCGGGCGTGAAGTGAAGCCCCGCTGTAGGAGCCGCCACCGAGCCGCTGACGCGCGAATACACCGTCTGATAGTCGAGCGTGTCGCTATCCTCCGTGTCGCGATTGAGATACGGGGGCACCGGTATCTTTCCGGCAGCCTCAATCACCGTGGCGAATGCCGGCGGCTCAGAAGCCTCATCCACAGCATGCCACGCAAACTCCACTATCGACGCATTGCCCACTCTGTCGATGCGGCTCGCGTGCAGCACAAAGGGCAAGCCGGGATGCGACATAGTGAGCAGCCCGTCGCGCCAGCGCTTGCTGTTGCCCACAAAGCACACCCACTGGCATGAGCCTCGGCTCGCAAAGTTATCGGCGTAATCCACGGGCGCATGGGGCTCGAGGCAGAATATCTCGATTTGCGCGCCGGTGCCCTTGCGGAATATCAGGCGAGCGTTGATTACCTTGGTATTGTTGTACACCAACATCGAATCAGCCGGCAGCAGCGCGTCGAGCTCGCTGAACACATGCTCGCTGATGTCGCCGCCACGGCGGCACACTAGCAGCTTGCACTGGTCGCGCTGTGCAAGCGGATGCTTCGCTATGCGCTCATCGGGCAGATTATAGTCGTAATCGCTAATTTTTATGTTTTCGACACTCATTGGATCAATCTTGTGCCTTTTCATTCACAATTTTGCACAAATACTGTTACAAAGGTACAAATTATTTTCAAAAAAGCATTAACTTTGTTTTCACAAGTTAAGAACCAACATTGCAAATGGCCAAAATAGGAGACATAGTACGATACCTCAATGCTGTGGGAGGTGGAAAGATTACACGCATCGACGGTGCCACGGCATACGTCGAAGAGGATGGCTTCGAGACGCCCGTGCTTCTGCGCGAATGCGTTGTGGTGGCTGCTGCCGATGCCGCCAAGCCAAGCGTCCCTGCACCTAAGCCGGCGCCGGCCGCCAAGCCCGCCACGAGCCAAGCCCCCTCACAGACACCGGCGCCAACGCAAGCGCCTGCGCCATTCGTTGAGACTCCCGAAGGCGAAAAGCTCAACATCGTGCTTGCCTATGAGCCTGCCGACCGCAAGCGCTTGTCGAGCACCGCTTACGACACTTACCTGGTGAACGACTCCAACTACGACATGATGGTGGCTTACCTGACCAAGGGCGACGAGGACAATGGCTGGACCACCCGATGGACCGGAGTAATCGAGGCCGGCATCCAGGAATTCCTGTGCGAAGTGGAGGCTGCCGACCTTGCCCACATGGACCGCATTGCCGTGCAATACATCGCCTACAAGCCACACCGCGAATGCGAGCTGAAGCCTGCGCAGTGCATCGAGCGCAAGCTCGACACCACAAAGTTCTTCAAACTTCACTGCTTCCAGCCTAACCCTTACTTCGACGAGCCGGTGCTGGCCCTGACTATAGCAAGCGACGACGTGCCGCAGCGACCCTTTGAGCCATCTACTGTAGAAATTGGCAAAGTCGCCCCCAAGGAGGCCGACCGCAAGCACAAGCCCGCAAAGGCGCATGCCCAGCGCATCAACCTCAACGAGCCATTGGTAATCGACCTGCACATCGACCAGCTCGTCGACACCACAGCCGGGCTGAGCAACAGCGACATGCTCAACCTTCAAGTGGACAAATTCCGCGAGGTGATGGACGCCAACCTGCAGCATCACGGCCGCAAAATCGTGTTCATTCACGGAAAAGGCGAGGGCGTGCTGCGCAAAGCCCTGCTCAAAGAGCTCAACTACCGCTATAAGGGACACGATGTGCAAGACGCTTCATTCCGAGAGTACGGATTCGGAGCCACGCAGGTAAAAATTAAGTGAGACAACCAAATTCATGTATTACATTTTTTGAATCTTATATGATACTCTGTTTTTCAGGCACAGGAAATTCACGACGAGCGGCCGACCAACTGCACGACTTGCTGGGCGACGACTTAGTGAGGCTCGCGCCGGGTCAGATGCTGCGTCCCGAGCGGATCACTATTGACATCACCGACCGGCGCCTGATTCTGGTGACGCCCGTGCATGCTTGGGGACTCCCTCGCAGAGCAGTGAAAGTGATGCGCAAGGCTAATTTCACCGGCATCGACCGTGCGAAGTTCTACCTCGTGGTGACGTGCGGCGACGACATTGGCTACACCGACACGCAGTGGCGCAAGCTCGTGCATGCCATCGGCGGCACCGACGTGGGGGCTTTTTCTGTGCAGATGCCCAACATATACACCCTGCTGCCCGGATTCGACGTCGACCCCCCGCAGCTGGCGATGGACAAGCTCAACGCATCTGTGAGCACTGTCGACCGCATTGCACAAAGCATCGCAAGCGAGGAGAAAACCACCCAAGTGGTGCGAGGCTCGTATCCGTGGGTAAAGAGCAAGATTCTCTACCCGCTGTTCAATGCTTTCATGTGCTCGCCAAAGCCATTCCACGCCACCGACGCATGCACAGGCTGCGGCAAATGCATGCGCAACTGCAGCGTGAGCAACATATCGATGGTCAACGGCAAGCCACGATGGGGCAAGGAGTGCAACACATGCCTGCGCTGCTACCACTGCTGCCCACGTCACGCCGTGGCCTACGGCAACCTCACCTACAACAAAGGTCAGTATCTTTGCCCCGGCTATCAACTAAATTAATCTATAGACAAATATAATATGAAACGAAATCGACTAATCGCACTCATTGCATTGGCATTGTGGTTGGCTATGCCCTTCGCCGCCAACGCCCAGCGCGGCGAAAAAGTGTTCGGCGTGCAGACCGGCTACACATCCACCAACAATTCTGCCATAGCCGGAATGTTTTTCCAGTACAGCTTCTCCGACCACTTCCGCGTGTCGCCCGAAATGGGTTTTGTGATCCGCCACGAAGACCTTGACGCATTTACCGCCGACATCAACCTCCACTTCCCTCTTTCTCTTAACCACAGCGGCGACTTCACCACCCAGATATACCCTATCGTAGGAGCCGACCTGTCGTCATGGACCCACCATCATATCATTAACAATGACGATGACGTGTCCACTCGCGCCACCAAGTTCGGCCTCAACCTTGGCGGTGGCTTCCAGTTCCTGCCCTCATCCACGCTCAAGCTGAAAATCGAAGCGAAATACACCCTGATGCAGACCTACTCCACCTTTGTGGCATCGGTGGGCATCGGCTACGTTTTCTGACATTTTTCAAGAAATGGCTATTATACTCGGCATCGAATCATCGTGCGACGACACCAGCGCTGCCGTCATCGAGGACGGACTGCTGCTGTCGAATGTGATAGCATCGCAGAAGGTGCATGAAGAATACGGCGGCGTGGTGCCCGAGCTGGCATCGCGCGCCCACCAGCAAAATATCGTGCCAGTGGTGGACACTGCCCTCAAGCGCGCCGGTGTGGACAAGCATCAGCTTTCGGCCATAGCCTTCACCCGAGGCCCGGGCCTCATCGGCTCGCTGCTCGTGGGCACAAGCTTCGCAAAAGGGCTCTCGCTGGGGCTGCGCGTGCCGATGGTGGAGGTAAACCACCTGCACGGCCACGTGCTGTCGCATTTCGTGCGCCAAAGCGCCGACGACCGCGTGCCGTCGTTTCCCTACCTGTGCCTGCTCATTTCGGGAGGCAACTCGCAAATAATCCTGGTGCGCAACTACAACGACATGGAAATTCTGGGCCAAACCATCGATGACGCTGCAGGCGAGGCTTTCGACAAGTGCGCCAAGGTGATGGGACTTCCCTACCCCGGCGGCCCGCACATCGACCGGCTCGCCGCACAAGGCGACCCGTCGCGGTTCAAATTCGCCAAGCCCCACATCCCAGGCCTCGACTACAGCTTCAGCGGACTGAAGACGTCGTTCCTCTACACCCTGCGCGACGCAAAGAAGCTCGACCCCGACTTCATCGAGAAAAACAAGGCCGACCTGGCCGCATCGCTGCAGCGCACCATCATAGAAATTCTGCTCGACAAGCTGGAAAAGGCCGCCGACATCACCGGTTCGCGACAGCTCGCCATTGGCGGCGGCGTGTCGGCCAATTCGGGCGTGCGCGCCGCCGTGCAGCAATTCTGCGACCGGCGGGGCATCGAGGCGTTTATCCCCGCCCGCGCCTTCACCACCGACAATGCCGCCATGGTGGCGATGGCCGGCTACTTCAAATATCTCGACAAGGAATTTTGCCCCTACGACTCCGTCCCCTACGCACGCGTAAGCATATGAAACTAACCATAATCGTCATTGGCACCGAAATCTTGCTCGGTCAAGTCACCGACACCAACTCAGGATACATAGCCCGCGCCCTGGCGCCGCGCGGATGGGAGGTGGTGCGCACCATCACAATCGACGACTCGCGGCAAGCAATACTGCAGGCCGTGGAGAGCGCCATGGCGCAGAGCGACCTCGTGATTACCACCGGCGGCCTCGGCCCCACCAAGGACGACATCACAAAAGGCGTGCTGCGCGAATATTTCGGCGGCGACATGGTGTACGACCATGCCGTAGCAGCCAACGTGGAGCGAATCTTCGCTAAGCGCCACCTCAAACTCAACGAGCTCACCAAGAACCAGGCATGGGTGCCAAGCTCGTGCCGCGTGATACAGAACCAACTGGGCACTGCGCCCATCATGTGGTTTGAACGCGACGGCAAGGTGCTGGTGTCGATGCCGGGCGTGCCCTTCGAGACCGAGGGCATGCTGCAACGCGAAGTAATCAAGCAAATCACGGCGCACTTCCGGCCCGACCTCGCCTACGTGCACCACACCCTGCTGGTGAGCGGCCTGCCCGAATCGGCCCTTGCCGAGCGCCTCGACGCTTTCGAGAAGGCACTTCCTGCCAACATGAAGCTTGCCTACCTGCCCGACCCCGGATACATCAAGCTGCGCCTCGACGCTTCGTTCCCTGCCGCTGAGCAGGCAGAAGGCGAAGCATTGGCCGAGCAGAAGATTGCGGCGCTCAAGGACGAATTAGGCAGCCTCGTGATATACGATGGCGACGCCACGCCGGCAGCCGCGCTCATTGACCGCCTGCGCGCAGCGCAGCGCACCATGTCCACAGCCGAAAGCTGCACCGGAGGCAACATTGCCCACTGCATCACGTCGGTGGCCGGCAGCAGCGACGTGTACGCAGGCTCGGTGGTTAGCTACAGCAATAGCGTGAAAGCCAATGTGCTAAGCGTGAGCCAAGCCGACATCGACGAGCATGGAGCCGTGAGCGAACAAGTGGTGAGCCAAATGGCGCAAGGCGCTTGCCGCGTGCTGGGCACCGACTGCGCTGTGGCAACATCGGGCATCGCCGGCCCCGGCGGCGGCACGCCCGACAAGCCTGTGGGCACAGTGTGGATGGCCGCATGCGTCGACGGCGTCACCACAACGCGCCTGATGCGCCTGCCCGGCGACCGCCAGCGCGTGATACAGCGCGCCACCACCGAGGCTATCCTCATGCTCCTCAAGCGGCTGTAGGCTTGGCTAAAAGCCACCGGCTTTTGCTCGAAGTGTGAATGTATGTTAATTTCACCTGCACACTTGGGCAAAATCAGGGAAAAATTTGGTTGACTGAGAAAAAATTAGTTATTTTGCACTCTGTTTTGTGGGCAGTCCTGAAACGTGCCTGAGAAATGATGCGCCCAGGCCACAATATGAGCTGCGGCTAAGCCCCCATTACACTCTTTACTAAATAAAAATAGTAACACTAAAGATAAACCAAAACAGCCATGTCAAAGATTTGTCAAATTACAGGCAAGAAGGCGATCACCGGATGCAACGTGTCGCACTCCAAGCGCCACACAAAACGCAAATTCAATGTCAACCTGTTCAACAAGAAGTTCTACTGGGTTGAGCAAGGCGTCTGGATTTCGCTCACAATCTCCGCAGCTGGTCTGCGCACCATCAACCGTCTCGGCCTCGACGCCGCTATGCGCCAAGCCGCAGAAAAAGGTTACCTTTCAGATAAAGACATTAAATTCATAGGATTCTAAGAAGATGGCAAAGAAAGCTAAAGGCAATCGAGTGCAGGTTATCCTCGAGTGCACCGAACATAAGGCAAGCGGAATGCCCGGTACCTCCCGCTACATCACTACCAAAAACCGCAAAAACCACCCTGAGCGCCTGGAGTTGAAGAAATACAACCCCATCCTCAAGCGTGTCACTGTTCACAAGGAAATCAAATAATTCACAATACTGAGATATGGCAAAGAAAACTGTGGCCTCACTGCAAAAAGGCGAAGGCCGTACCTACAGCAAGGTTATCAAAATGGTGAAATCACCCAAAACCGGCGCATACATCTTCAAAGAAGAAATGGTGCCCAACGAAGCCGTTAAGGACGCTCTGAAATAAGTGATTCTTGATAATATACTTCAAAGGCTCGAATCTGCATGGATTTGAGCCTTTATTAATTTTATGAATCCTGTCCAGCCCCTAGTATCGGTAATTGTGCCGGCGTACAATCAAGAGCGCACCATAGGCCGCGCGCTCGAATCTATCCTGCGCCAGCGCGTCGACTTCCCCTACGAGGTAATCGTGGGTGATGACGCGTCCACAGACCGCACTCTCGAAATATGCCGCCAGTACGAGCGCGCTTACCCCAATGTGAAGGTTGTGGCCAATCATGTCAACCTGGGGCTGCCACGCAACTACTACAACCTCACCCATCTTGCTCTCGGCAAATACATCGCCGACCTCGCCGGCGACGACCAGTGGTGCCACCCCGACAAATTGCAGATGCAGGCGCGAGCGATGGAGGACAACCCTCGCGTCACACTATGCCACACCGACTGGGTTAAGGCATGCGCCGACAGCGGCATGGAGACGCCCTCCGACCCCCACGGCGCGCTCAGCGAATACCGCCAAACGCTTCTGCCCGGCGAGCAATTGCTTGCTCCGCTGATAAGCCACCACGCCGGCCCAATCGTGCATTCATGCACCATGATGTACCGCCGCGACGCCCTGCTGCGCGCAATGCAGTTGTGGCCCGAACTCTTTACTGCTCCCGACCTTGTGTGCGAGGACCTGCAGCTAATCGTATCGCTTGCCGCCCTGGGCGACGTGGCATACTTGCCGCAGGTAACGCTCCGCTACACCGTGAGCGGCCAATCTATCACCGGAACGCCCGACCGCGCAAAACTGTGCCGCTTCTACGCCGGCAGTCTGCGCCTCACCCGCGCCTTGGCGCAAATCCACTGCATCCCCGACGCAGACATGCACCCATGCTACGCACGCATGGTGCCCTACATCATTGACCTTGCCTACCGCTCGCGCAGCCGCCAACTCATGCGCGTCGTCCTCGCCGCCGCCTCCGGCCTTCCCCTCCCCCTCCCCTCACGCATCAAATCCCTCCTCACCCTCCACAAATAATCTGTGGAGAAGGAAAAGATTTTGTGAGGTTGGAAACTTTTCGCTAATTTTGGTGTCAAAACCAATCATCATGAAAAAAGCATTCATCGTCCTGGCCCTGGCGCTGCTCACTTTGGCCGCCCAGGCGCAAAACAAAGCCGCCAACGTGGCCGGCATAGCGTTCTACAACCTGGAGAACCTATTCGACACTATCCCCAACAATCCCGAGGACAAGGACGTGGAGTTCACGCCCCTGGGCATGCGACAGTGGACCGGCAAGCGCTACTGGAGCAAAATACACAACCTGGCCTACGCTATATCGCAGATGACCTCAGCCACCACCCCCAACGGCCCGGCCATCATAGGCATCGCCGAGGTGGAGAATAAGTCGGTGGTCGACGACCTTGTTGCCGACAAGCAAATCGCCGACTGGAACCTGCAAGTGGTGCACCGCGACTCGCCCGACCAGCGCGGCATCGACGTGGCATGCCTCTACAACCCCGAATACTTCACCCTGTCGAACGTCACCACCCACGCCATGCGCGGAGTGCCGTTCCGCACTCGCGACGTGCTGTGCGTGGTGGGAGAGCTCCTGGGCGAGAAGTTGGCAGTGCTGGTCAACCACTGGCCTTCGCGCATCGGAGGCGAAGCAGAGACGGCGCAGTACCGCTGCGCGGCCGCCGCGCAATGCCTGCAGGTAGCCGACTCGCTGTGGCGCATCGACCCCGACATGGGCGTTATCATCATGGGCGACCTCAACGACGACCCGCAGAGCATGTCGTGCGCTCGCATACTTCAGGCCAAGCGCGACAGCAAGGGCGTGAAAGAGCACCAATTCTTCAACCCTTGGTGGAGAATCCTTGACGGCGGAACGGGCACGCTGTCATACAAAGGCCAGTGGAACCTATTCGACCAAATCATCCTGTCGGGCAACCTGGTGAACACCGACCCTAAGCGCTGGCACTTCCTGCGCGCCGAGGTGCTCAACAAGGACTTCCTCACCAACGGCCCCGGCCCCTACCAGGGCACGCCGCTTCGCACCTATGCCAGCGGCAAATTCCTCAACGGATACAGCGACCACTTCCCCACCGAGGTGTTCCTAATCCGCACGCTCTGACACACGCCCCCTAATATCGAGTAGGAGGTAAACACTAATCGTAGGTGCTTATCTCCTACTTTCGTGT
>CAZORI010000024.1:0-33694 GCA_964582335.1 uncultured Bacteroides sp. | reverse complement strand
AATTTGGCATGACCCCGACAGAATATATGAAGAGAATCTCCTCAACATCTTCAAAAAATTGAAATAAATTTTGAATTTAAAACCAATTGAATTGTTTTGGTGTTATACGGGAAAAGACGATAACACCAAAACGATAAAGAAATTAGATGCGCCACGCCTCCGGGAGTGTCTTCAAACATAATCCGTTTTTTTCAGGCCCTCGTGCGTCATCAACTGGTTGTCCATGGCAAGCCCATTGAAGAGCCATGCGGTGAACGACGGATTGTCGAGCTCGGAGGCATCCTTTATATAATAGGTGTTGGTGGCGCGGTCGCACGCTATCTCCATGCCAAAAAGATCGGCGATGGCCTCGCGATTCGTGGCAGAACCAAAGGATTTTATTCCCACCTCACACAATCGTGAAAAAATATTTGGAAAAAGGTGGAGGAGGATTTTGTGGATTGGAGAATAATTAGTAATTTTGCATGCATTTTCCGCAACGGGCATGGATCAAGCAGTCTGGGATGCAGGCTCGCCCGCCGGGCTAATATTTAAATTATCTATTTAAATGTACGTAATCGTAGAGATTCAGGGACAGCAGTTCAAGGCCGAGAAAGACCGCTACCTGTATGTCCAGCACATCGAAAACGCAGAAAAAGGCGCTCAGTTGGAGTTTGACCGCGTGCTCCTTAGCGACGTAGATGGCGCAGTGAAGGTAGGCGCACCGCTTGTAGAGGGCGCAAAAGTAGTATGCGAGGTTGAAGAGCCTCTCGTACAGGGTGACAAAGTGATCGTCTTCAAGAAGAAGCGTCGCAAGGGCTATCGCCGCAAAAAAGGCCATCGCCAGCAGTTCACCAAAGTAGTGATCAAAGACATAGTAGCTTAACCACCTTAAAAACATTCAGAAATGGCACATAAAAAAGGCGTCGGTAGCTCAAAGAACGGCCGCGAATCAGAAAGCAAACGCCTCGGCGTGAAGATTTTCGGTGGCCAATTCGCTAAGGCAGGCAACATCATCAAGCGTCAGCGTGGCACACAGCACCATCCCGGCAAGAACGTCGGCCTGGGCAAGGACCACACCATCTATGCATTGGTTGACGGCACAGTAGTGTTCTCAATTGGCAAAGAAGGGCGCAAGTACATCAACGTAGAGCCCATCGTAAAGCCTGAGGCATAAATCCCTTACAGACTTTGCAGAAAAGAAATAAGGCATGCTCCCACAGGGGACATGCCTCGTTTTTTTTGTATGTGCGTGGGTCAGGCGTTGCAGATAAGCTTGGCGATGTATTTGCCCACGATGTCGAATTCGAGGTTGACACGCGTGCCCTTCTCGATTTGGCAGAAGTTGGTGTGCTCAAATGTGTAAGGGATGATAGCCACGCGGAACGAATTGTCGGTGCTGTCGCATACCGTGAGGCTGACGCCGTTGACGCATATCGAGCCCTTCTCCACAGTGGCATAGCCCTGGCGCGCCATGCTGCGAGGCACGTCATACTCAAATTTGAAGTAGGTGCTTCCTTCGAGATCGGTTACTTCGGTGCAAATGGCAGAGCAGTCGACGTGTCCCTGCACGATGTGTCCGTCGAGACGTCCGTTCATGAGCATCGAGCGCTCTAAGTTGACGAGGGAGCCAGCCTTGAGGTCGCCGAGGTTGCTTCGGTCGAGCGTCTCCTGCACGGCAGTCACCGCATATGTGCCGTCGGGCGAAATTTCCACAACGGTTAGGCACACGCCATTGTGCGCCACCGACTGGTCAACCTTCAATTCGTTGGTGAACGAGCATTTAATGCGCAGCTTGAGGTTGCCCTCTTCGCGCCATGCCTCAATCACCTGGCCTGCTTCTTCTACAATTCCTGAAAACATTAGTCAATTATTTAGGGTTAGATATTTATTTGTCGAGAACGATGTTGAGCTTTGTGCCCGGGATGAAAGTGGTGTCGACAATCACACTTCCATTGCTGAATGAGTGCTTAGCCCTGCTGCCGTTCACCGTGACGTGCTTTGTCTTTGAAAAACAATCAGGGGTCGATAGTGTTCAGATAATTCTGAATTCTGATTGTTTCTGCTTCGCCTGGGCTATTGTATGGTGTCTTGCGCGCCTTCTTTTTATACGACAATTTGCTGTGGTGCACAATTTGGTTGGTGAATGCGCGCGAAGCCTTCAGCTTCGGGCCCCATACTTCCACCAGCTTGTGCCGGTCGATTTTGTTCATGTCGTCGTATAGGCCCTGCAAGTCGGGGTATAGCTCCATTTCGTTCTTGTACCATGTCTGATTGCTGTCGAGGTATGTAATGGCGGCTTCAAGCGAACGGTCGGTGGCGGCAGCCTGGTCAGTTGCGGCCGCAGCGGCGTTGGCTTCAGCGCCAGCTGTAGCTGGCACGATGGTTTCTACTGTTTCGACTGTTTGCCCGGTCACTTGCTCTATAGCGTGTGGTTGGGCTGCCGGAGCCGGCTCTTTGGCCTTGCGGTCGCAAGTGCACACTAAAGTCAGCAATATTCCCAGCACGAATCCGCCCAGGGCATAAAGGCTGTTGGTGATAAGCTTGTTGCGCGTGTTGTCGGCCTTGTAGAGCAAGTGGTTGCTGCGGCCTGCTCCCTCTTGCACTTCGGCTGTAGGCTCGTATCCATCGATTGGGCTGCCGTCGAGCTCATTGTTGGTGGTGATCTCAAATTCGATGACGGTGCCTATGGAGGCCGACTTGGCCGGAATCTGGAAATGATACGTTTTTTTGCGCGATGGGATGTCGGCGCCCTCTTGAAGAGGTGCGGTGTATGGGATTGCGTTGTTCACCGGCTCGCTGGGCTCAGAGGATGCCGGCGATGCCGACGGCGCGGGCATGGGATGGTGATGCAAGTTGAGGTTGGGAGCGCGCATTTCGGGCTGCGCCACATAGATAGTCTGCTTCAGGTCGGCGTCGTCGGCCTTGCGCCATATTATGTCGATGTTGCGGCCCATGGGCACGTAGTAGGCCATGTCGAATGTCTCATCGTAGATGTAGGGTGTGTATCCATCGGCGTTGGGCGTGTCGGGAGGCAATAGCACGGCCATGTCCTCAAGGGGGGCTGAAGTGAGGTTGGTGCCCGATATGTCGTTTGTGATGCTTTCGTCGATGATCCAAACGGCTGCGAAGGGCAAGTAGGCAGGCTGGTAGCGATAGCGGCCCAGCAGCTCGCTGAGAGTGATGTCGACACGAGGCCCGTAGTAGCGATAGGCCACGTTCAGGCCCGAGGAGGCAGGGAACGAAGGGGCTTGGAGATCCTCCTCGTAGGCATGGCCCAGGAGAGTGCTCATCTCATCGATGTCCTTGGGTCGCACCTCGGAATTTGACACCTTATTGGTGATGAACTCAACCACGTTCCACACGTTGGCAATGGAAATGTGCAGCGAGTAAGGGATGAAAATCCATGCGGCCACATGGTGAAGCGGTTGCTTGGGGATAGTGCGCACGATAGTGATGAACACACCCGAATCGATGTACTTCAACAAGTAGAAGATGGCTTTGCTGTTGGCGGGGTACGCCACTTGGCGCAGTATGGGCCTGAGGTCGGTGACCCAGCTCTGCACATAAGAGTCAGGATTGATTTCCACCATCGACTTGAAATCATCCTGCGCTAAGGTTATATATAGTTGTAATTTGTTCATCGGCTAATACAGGAAGAGAGCGTTTGTTACAATTGTGCAAATTTACAATTTATTGCCCTAAATTACAAATTCAATTCGTGGTGAAGTGATAAAAATTTCTGCGATAAAAAAGCAATAAAAAAAGCCCGCTTCCCAGCAGGGAAACAGGCTTGATGTAGGGTGTGGTAGGCAAGGGGTTAGTTGCGCGGGCCACGGTTGCTGCCGTTGCTGCCGTTGCGACGCGGGCCGCGGTCGCCATCGCGGCGCTGCGGACGGTCGCCATCGCGACGCGGAGCGCGCGACTTGCGCTCAGGCTCAGTCCAGCCCTCGGGCTTGGGCAGCAGAGCGCGGAGCGACAGGCGGTATTTGCCTGTCTTCTTGTCCACTTCGATTAGTTTGACGTCGATTTCGTCGCCTTCCTTCAATCCGGATGCCTCCATGTTTTCAAGGCGCTCCCATGCTATTTCAGAGATGTGGAGCAGGCCTTCGCGGTGAGGCATGAATTCGACGAAAGCGCCGAACTCCATGATCGACTTCACTGTGCCGTGGTAGGTTTTGCCCTCTTCGGGGAGTGCCACGATAGCGTTGATCATGGCCAGAGCCTTGTCGATGGATGCCTTGTTGGCAGCGGCAACCTCGATGTGGCCGCCTTCGGGTATCTCGTCGATTGATACTGTGGCGCCGCTCTCTTCCTGAATGCCTTGTATGATTTTTCCGCCCGGGCCAATGACAGCGCCGATGAGCTCCTTGGGAATGAGCATGGTGACGATGCGTGGCACGTGGGGCTTGTAGTCTTCGCGCGGAGCAGGGATGGTCTGCTCGATGATGTCGAGGATGTGCATGCGGCCGTCGCGAGCCTGCATGAGAGCCTTTTCGAGGATTTCATACGACAAGCCGTCGCATTTGATGTCCATCTGTGTGGCGGTGATGCCATCGCGCGTGCCGGTGACCTTGAAGTCCATGTCGCCCAGGTGGTCTTCGTCGCCGAGGATGTCGCTTAGCACTGCATATTTGCTGCCGTCGGCATCGGTGATGAGGCCCATGGCAATGCCGCTTACAGGCTTCTTCATCTTCACGCCGGCGTCGAGCAGCGACAGCGTGCCGGCGCATACGGTGGCCATCGACGACGAGCCGTTCGACTCGAGGATGTCGCTTACGATGCGGCATACATAGGGGAAATCTTGGGGGAACATGCGCTTCAATGCGCGGTGAGCAAGGTTGCCGTGGCCTATTTCACGGCGTCCTACGCCGCGAACAGCCTTGGCTTCGCCTGTAGAGAAGGGGGGGAAGTTGTAGTGGAGCAAGAATCGCTCAGTGCCTTGGTTGAGCACATCGTCGAGAATTTTCTCGTCGAGCTTTGTGCCAAGTGTGACTGTGGCAAGCGCCTGGGTCTCGCCGCGAGTGAACACTGCTGATCCGTGAGGCCCGGGCAGATAGTCGGTTTCGCACCAGATGGGACGAATCTCGGTGGTTTTGCGGCCATCGAGGCGCACGCCCTCGTCGAGTACGCAGCGGCGCACGGCTTCGCGCTCCACGTCGTGGTAGTAGCGCTTCACGAGCGGCTCTTTTGCCTCGCGCTCCTCTTCGGGGATTGAATCGATGTATTCCTGGCAGATAGCGTCGAAGCTGTCCTGTCGCCAATGCTTGTCGGCGTTTCCGGCTTTGGCTATCGCATATGCCTTATCGTAGCATTTTTCATGAACGTCTTTGCGGAGGTCTTCGTCGTTGATTTCATGGCAGTATTCGCGCTTGGTGGTGCTGCCCACAGCCTCGGCGAGTTCGTTTTGAGCCACGCACATTGTCTTGATGGCTGCATGTGCTGTCTTCAGAGCCTCGAGCAGGTCGAGCTCGCTTGCTTCGTCGAGCTCGCCTTCCACCATCATGATGTTGTCGTAGGTGGCTCCGACCATCAGCTCCATGTCGGCTTTCTCCAGTTGCTCGAAAGTGGGGTTGATGACGAATTTGCCGTCGATGCGTGCCACGCGCACTTCGCCGATGGGGCCGTTGAAGGGGATATCGCTCACAGCGAGGGCAGCCGATGCGGCCAGACCGGCCAGAGCGTCGGGCATGTCGACGCCGTCGCTTGAATACATGGTTATGTTGACGAAAGTGTCAGCATGGTAATTGTCGGGGAAAAGCGGGCGAAGCACACGGTCGACAAGTCGAGCCGTGAGAATTTCGTAGTCGCTGGCGCGTCCCTCGCGCTTCAGAAAACCGCCGGGGAAACGGCCGGCAGCCGAGAATTTCTCTTTGTATTCTACTTGCAAAGGCATGAAATCAACGCCTTCGCCTGCTTCCTTGGCCGAAACCACAGTGGCCAGAAGCATGGTGCCGCCCATGCGCACCTCTACCGCTCCATCGGCTTGCTTAGCCAACTTGCCAGTTTCGATAGTAATCTGGCGTCCGTCGGGCAGCTCGATGGTTTTTTTGATGACATTCATAAAAATCTGTTATTCTTCAATTAGTTTTATCTTCGATAAATTCTCGCAAAGGTACAAATTTTTTTCCTAAAAATGGTAAAAAAGAAAAATAAAATTATGCGGCGTATATCAGGCTGATTTTGTCGATCCAGCCAGCTCTTCGCGCAAGAATTCCGATGTCGGTGACGATGTCTTTGCCACTTGCTCGGGGGTGCCGGTGGTGATGATGCAGCCACCGTCGCGGCCTCCGCCTGGTCCCATGTCGATGAGGTAGTCGGCGCATTTCAGCACGTCGAGGTTGTGCTCGATTACGAGCACGGTGTTGCCCTTGTCAACCAGGCGATTGAGTATGCCGAGCAGAGTGTTGATGTCCTCGAAGTGGAGGCCTGTGGTGGGCTCGTCGAGGATAAAGAGGGTGCGACCGGTGTCCTTCTTAGCCAGCTCTGTGGCGAGCTTCACGCGCTGGTTTTCGCCTCCAGAGAGCGTCGAAGACGGCTGTCCGAGCTTGATGTAGCCGAGGCCTATGTCCTGAAGCACCTTGATTTTCTTGAGGATTGACGGGACGGCCGAGAAAAACTCCACGGCTTGGTTGATGGTCATGTCGAGTACGTCGGCTATCGACTTGCCCTTGAATCGCACTTCGAGCGTCTCTCGGTTGTACCTTTTGCCTCCGCACACCTCGCAGGGCACGAGCACGTCGGGCAGGAAGTTCATCTCGATGCTGCGGTAGCCATTGCCGGAGCATGCCTCGCAGCGGCCGCCTGATATGTTGAAAGAGAAGCGACCGGGCTTGTATCCGCGAATCTTTGCTTCGGGCAGGTTGACGAACAGGTTGCGAATATCGGTGAACACGCCGGTGTATGTGGCCGGGTTGGATCGCGGCGAGCGTCCCAGAGGGGATTGGTCGATGGTGACAACCTTGTCGATATTGTCGATGCCGGTGATTTCGCTGTAGGGCAGAGGCTCTTGGTTCGAACGGTAGAAGCGCTGGCTTAGAATTGGCTGCAGCGTGCCGTTGATGAGCGACGACTTGCCGCTTCCCGACACGCCCGCAACGCATGAGAACGTACCGAGGGGCAGCCGCAGGTCGACGTTGCGCAGGTTGTGGCCTGTGCAGCCTTTCAGCTGCAAGAAGTAGCCGTTACCTTTGCGCCGTTTTGCCGGCACGGCTATTTGCCTGGTTCCGTTGAGGTATTGCGCAGTGAGCGTGTCGGTGGCCGTCATCTCTTTGGGCGTGCCCTCAAACACCACTTGGCCGCCTTTTCGGCCGGCGCCCGGGCCGATGTCCACCACGTAGTCGGCTTCGAGCATAATGTCTTTGTCGTGCTCCACCACTATGATTGAGTTCTGCGCGTCGCGCAGCTTCTTGAGTGAGTCGATGAGCCTACGGTTGTCGCGCTGATGCAGGCCAATGCTTGGTTCGTCGAGTATGTACAGCACATTCACGAGTTCGGAGCCGAGCTGCGTAGCGAGGCGTATGCGCTGGCTCTCGCCGCCCGAAAGCGTGGCCGATGCGCGGTTGAGCTGCAGATACTCCAGGCCCACATCGACAAGGAAGCTGAGTCGGTGGGTGATTTCCTTCATTATCTCAGAGCCGATTACGCGATCGGTGGGCGAGAGCTTGTCGAGTATGTCGCTCGACCAGCGGTGCAGCTGGCCGATGTCCATGCGCGATAGCTCGGCTATGTTTTTGTCGTCGATGTAGAAGCTCAGCGCTTCGCGGTTAAGGCGGTCGCCGTGGCATTCGGGGCACACTTCGCGCGAGAAGAATTGTCCGCTCCATTTCTGGGCGCTGGCCGAGGTGTCGTCGGTCTGCTGCATCTCCAGATATTTCACCACGCCTTCGAATGTGCTAAGATATGAAGAAGCAGCATATTTGCTGTCGGGCAGCTTCAGGCGTTCGTTGGTGCCATGCATAATGTCGCGCATGCACTCCTCGCTCAGCTGGGCTATCGGTGTCTTTAGCGTGAATCCATGTCGCTGGCATATCGAGTCGATTTGCCAGAAAATGAGTGTGTCGCGGTATTTTCCCAAGGGGGCTATTCCGCCGTTGTGTATCGACAGTTCGGGCTTTGGCACTACCTTTTCGCGGTCGACCATGTCGACGTAGCCAAGGCCTTTGCAGCACGGGCAGGCTCCTTGGGGAGAGTTGAACGAAAAATTGTGCGGCGCAGGCTCGCGGTACGACAAGCCGGTGGTGGGATCCATCAGCTGAAGCGAGAATTGGTATACGCGGTCGTTGTCGTCAGCATCAATCACGGTCATTTCCTTGTCGCCGGCCTGGAGCGCCTTGTGCACCGAGTCGCGCAGACGCTCATCAGCGGGGTCGCTGTTCACCTTAAATCGGTCCACTACGAGCTCCACAGAGTGGTTCTTGTATCGGTCGAGCTTCATGCCGTATTCTATTTCTCGAATCTTGCCATCGACGCGCACGTGCAGGTAGCCTTTCTTACGCAGCGACTCGAAGAGCTCCTTGTAGTGGCCTTTGCGGTTCTTCACCAGCGGCGCCAGAATATAGAGCTTGTGATCCGGGAATTGGTCGTGGATCATCGACACGATCTTGTCCTCGCTGAACTTCACCATAGGCTGTCCCGACAGATAGCTGCGAGCTTTGCCGATGCGTGCGTAGAGCAGGCGCAGAAAGTCGTATATCTCAGTGGTGGTGCCGATGGTGCTTCGCGGGTTTCGGTTCACTGTCTTTTGCTCGATGGCGATAACGGGGCTAAGTCCAGTGATATTGTCGACGTCGGGGCGCTCGAGGTTGCCAAGCATGTTGCGGGCGTAGGCCGAGAATGTCTCGATGTAGCGTCGCTGCCCTTCGGCGAATATGGTGTCGAAGGCGAGCGACGACTTTCCGCTGCCGCTGAGGCCGGTGACAACCACCAGGCTATTGTGCGGCATATTGACGTCGATGTTCTTAAGGTTGTGCACGCGCGCTCCGGTCACAATCAGTTCGTCTTGGCGCGGCAGTATGTCGGTAGTATGTGTATTGTCGTTCATAGATTTGATAGGTTTTGCTCACTCTACCCAATTAGGGTTATAAATGCGAATGTCTTGCGTAGAGTGCTTGAGTGATTTTGCAGTGGGTATGCGCACTTGATAGGATTTACCGGTCTTATTTGTGAGTTTTTTCGCGCGAATCCAAGGGTTGTATTCTCTCAGCTGGGCGTAAGTTATGCCGTTGTCCTTGGCCCACGCAGGCCAGTCGGACACGGGGCCGTCGATGGTGACAGTGGTGTATTCGGCAGGTTGATACAGTTGGTCGGCATTGAGCAGGAATCCGTATTCGCGCGGATGCTCCAGCACTTCCTTCATGGCCATGATGCGGAACACGTAGCGCGACGTCTCGTCGTTGAGGTAGAGGTCGAACGATGAATTGGCCAGTTGCGCGTCGAGCTCGCGGCTGATGCGTCCTTGTCCGGCGTTGTACGAAGCCATCACCGACTCCCAGTTGCCATATTTGTTGTAGGCTTGCCTTAGATAGCGGCAAGCGGCAGCCGTGGCTTTCTCCAGGTGGTAGCGTTCGTCGATTTCGTCGTTCACTTCGAGGCCGTATTGCTTGCCGGTTTCGGGCATGAACTGCCACAGGCCGGCGGCTTTAGCCGGCGACACTGCCCTTGGGTTGAGATTGCTCTCCACACAAGCCAGGTATATAATGTCGGCTGGTATGTTGTTGCTTTTGAGTATTGGGGCTATCTCGGGGAAAAGCTTGTTGGCGCGCTTTAGAGTGAGCAAGGTGGTGCCGTGGGTATATGTAACAGATGAGAGCTCGCGGTCGAATCGCTCCCACATGTCGGTGCGGTCGAGGTCGATGACATCGCCGCAGAAGTCGAACTGCAGAGGCACCTCAGGAGTGATTACGTCGCTGAAACGGGTGCCTTCCGGAGCAGTGCGACTGGGTGTGACAGCTGATGTGCACGACAGCAATATTGTAGAAACACAGAGTATTAAGTATGTCTTTTTCATTTGTGCATGGTTTATCATACAAAGTTACGAAAAATCCTCGACATGCACAAACATTTTCAATCTGTAGGATTGCTAATATTTTTTATTTCCATATTGCTGCAGGGGGCATCCGGATTATCGAGGTCAGTGGTCGGTGATGGTGAGTCGGCTTGTGGATTCGGAGGTGCGCTCGAGCTGAATCTTGGCGGGCACGATTGAGCGGAGCGCTTCTACGTGGCTGATGATGCCCACACGTCGGTTGCCCGAATGGCTGAGCTTGCGCAGAGTGTTCATGGCTTTGTCGAGCGGGCCAGGGCTGAGCGTGCCAAAGCCTTCGTCGATGAACAGGATGTCGATGTCGATGCGCTCTTTGCTGATTGTTGACAAAGCCAATGCAAGGGCAAGCGAAGCAAGGAATCCCTCGCCTCCCGAAAGCGAATTCACGGCTCGCGGAGCAGCATCGATGTGGCGGTCGGTAACGTAGATGTTGAGCGACATTCCCGAAGAGGTGAGCCGGTATCTGTCATCGAGGTCGCGCATGAAATAGTTGGCGCGCTGCAGCAGATTTGCCAGAACGTGTATCTGCGCTATTCGGCGGAAGTTCACGCCCTTTTCGCCGCCGTATAGGCGGTCGAGCGTAAGCCATTTGTCACGCAGTAGCTCCATCTTGTCCTTTTCCGTGATTTGGCTTTGCAAGCGCTGGCGAGTTTCCTTGTCTGACATCAGCCTTTGCTTTATTTCGGCCATTTTCTCGCGGTCGCTATTGATAGCGGTTTCGATTTCCTTTATTTTCTCTGCGAGAGCTTCGGGAGAGTCCTCGTCGGTGATTTCCGGGCGCTTTGCGTCGTGCGCGGCGATGTCCTTGCCCAATTGCTCAAGCGCGCCTTTAGAGCGGTTTTCCGCATCGGAGAGTTGTTGCTCTGCTTTGCGGGCGTCGAGATAGTCTGTTTCCGGGGTTGCCGCGAGTGCGTCTACGCGTTGGGCGGCCACGCAGTCTGGTCGGAGGAAATATTCATCGATGCGGCTCTGTGCGTCGGTGATGTTTCGCTTGGTCGTTTCCATCGAGCCTTGTAAAGAGGCAGCCTCCTGCAGCAAGTCGGTGAGGGCCTTGTCCACGCCTTTGACCTTAATGCAGTCGTTGGCCTGAGCGTCGGGGAAGAATCTGTGGAGGCGACTCATCATGCCTTCGCAATTGCTTATAGCGTCATCGTTGAGTTTTATCTTTGTGTCGATGCCCTCCTTTTCGGCTGCGGCCTTGTTGTAGTCACTGACATTCTTGTTGACAGTTTCCTTAGCAAGAGAGCAGTCGTTGATAGTGTTGATATCCGCGAATGCGTCGCAAGAATACTTTTGCAGATACATCTTTATGCGCGAAATGTCATGCTTAATGGCTTCTATGGCATCGTCGGACGCCTTTATCTCGGCTTTCTGCTTAGCGATTGCCTCCGATGTTTTTTGCGCCTGCTTCTCTGCTTTCAGGAGGGTATCGTTGGCTTCGCCAAGGCGTTTCATCGCTTCGTTGTGAGCAGCGATATCAGCAGAAGCCTTTTCGCGTCGACTGGCGATTTCTTTTCTGCGTTGGTCGGTCGTTGCTGACTGCTCGTCAATCTCTTGTAAGGTATGGGGGCAATCCTTGAAGTTGGAAGCAAGCAGGTCTTCAGCGTCGTTGCGCCGTTGATTTGTTTCTTTCAATTCCTTTTCAAGAGATTTGCAGCTTTCTTTGAGAGCTTTCAGATTGCCTTTGCATTGCGCTATGGCCGATTTTGCTGCGTTGGCGTCGGCCTGCGCCTTCTCTGACTTGTCGAGCGATTCAGCAATGCTTGCATCGAGCATGTCGTCGGTGTGTAGATGCTCAACTGCCGATCCGCACAGGGGGCATTCGTGAGTTTCCGCGAATTTAAGGCGTATGCTTGTCAAGGCATTCTTTAGGTCGAGCTTGCCTTGGTATTCTCCCCTCAGCTTAGTTGCCTCAGCATCGAGCGCGGGCATCGCGTCGGAAAGTTTTTTAATTCTGTCTTTATAGTCAGTAATGTCGTTGTCGGCATTATCCAACTTGATTTGTGTTTCCTTTGCCTTTTTAGAGTTGTCGATGAATGCTTGCAATGTCATTTTTGCATTCAGAAGCAGCGCTTTCTTTTCGTCAACTTCTTTGATTTTGCTGTCAAATTCAGTCAAGTCGATGCCTGATGCCTTCTTAGCCGATTCCTCCTCCTTTTCCTTGCATGATTTTACGTTGTCGGCCGCCTTTTGCCGAGCGTCCTCTTGGCATTTGTATAGTAGGGATGTATGCTCAAGTTTTTTCTGGAGTTGAGAAGATATGGATGCTTGCTCTTTCAGGAGCTTGAACAGCTCTGACAGATTGTCGAGCTCGCGCAGCAGGGCGGCGCTGTCGTCAATCATTGGCTTGTAATCCTTGAATGCGTCCACAGCCTTTCTGCATTCATCGGCTTGATTTTGCAGGCTGGCGCCATGCTGTTTCATCCATTCCACGCCATTGAGCAGGCGCACTGCTTTTGCACCCAAATTCGACAATTTCTCCTTGTCGGCATTGAGCAGGAGTTGCTCTTTCCTACGCACTGCAATGTCGGCGCGTACGGCCACTGTAGCATCCCAGTCGCGAATAAGAGATGCCTGGGCTGCAAATTCCGGGGTGACGCGCTGTGCTTGCAAGGCTTCTATTTTTGTCAGCTCGGCGGCTTGCGACTTATGCAGTTCGCTTTGCCTGTCGAGCCAGTCTGTTTTTGCTTTTGCTGATTTGCCGGCGGCAGTGTTGGCATCGATTTGCTCATTCAGGCGTTTCAAGTGCTTGTTGGCGCTGTCGATTTCATCATCAGAGAGCAAATGCGTCTCGTTGATTACGGCAGCCAGGATGTCATATTGTCGCTTTACCTGGATGTATTTTTCATGTATTGACGCGCCATAAACGCTGAAACGCTCCGTAGCAGTCAGTTTTTCAAGTATGGCTTCTTTTTCGTCATCCTTGGCGCAGATGAATTTTGAGAACTGCCCCTGAGCCAGCATAGTGGTTCGGCAGAATTGCTCAAAATTGAGTCCCACAGCTTGCTCCACCGCCTTCTTGATATCGTTTACGGCCGAATATGTAATATTAGCAGTGTTGTCGTACAGCCTATGGGTCGACTTTGTTTTGGTTTTGTCCATCTGGTTGGGATGCGCTTCCCATGTTGCCGTGTAGCTGTGGCCGTCGTTGCCGATGAACGATAGGGAAGCCTCGCCAATCTTAGCGCCGCGGCGAAGCAATTGCTCTGGATTTTTTATCTGGTCGAGTTGGATGGCGTTGTCGAGCCAGTCGTCAACGATTTTCCTTTTTGCCGTATTCGTGCGACCCTTCTCGTCATCGCCTACAGTGTCGAAATACGGCACTTTTTTATATAGGGCAAGGCAGATGGCGTTGAGTATAGTGGTTTTGCCTGATCCGGTTTCGCCGCAAATCAAGAAAATCGGCTCTGCTGCGAGTATGCCCTTGTCGAAGTTGATGGTAGCTTCTACGATTGAGGCTATGTTCTTGATGTGAAGAGACTGTATTTTCATGGCTGAGCTTTAGTGTCTGGCATGGCGCGGTCCACCTCGGCGATTAAATCGCTGAGCATGTCGATATATTCCTGGGGCATATCCTTTGAAATGGTGTTCTGATAGAATAGCTTTGCTATTTCCAGCGGGCTCGTTTTGTTGATTTCTTCGAGCGACATTGTTTTGTGCGATGATGTCTCCTCGTCGGGCAGGTCATCAACCACAAGAAAATTGCAGAAACGGTAATTCATCATTTCCGCAACCTTGCTTGCTCGCATATCGGCATCGGCCGGCAGCTTTTCTGATCTTAGCACTTGCAGCCTTACGAATGTTTGCTCGCCGGCCTCGAGGCTTTGAAGGGCTGAAAATGCATCTTCGATGGTGCCAGGCTGCTCGGGCAGAGTCACCAGCCTGTGAAGCGAGTGCAATGGCACAACTTTGGTCAGGGGCTTGTCGCCATGCCTGTTTAGCTCAATTATTGTCACCGAATGCTCGTAATCCTCAGCGAAAGTCATGGGGTAGGGGCTGCCGCAATATCGCGCCATTGAAGAGTCGCTTGTGATCCACTGGGGCTTGTGTATATGGCCGAGCGCGATATAATCGGCTCCATCACCGAGAGATCGAGCCGGAATGCTGTCCTCGCCTCCAATTGTTATGGATTCATGGCTTGAAGCGTCGCAGCCGCTTACAGTAAGGTGTGCCATCACTATCACTGGCAACCCGTCGGCATTGATGCTATCCACATAGTTCATAAGCGCTTTGAAAAAATCAGCTTGCCGGTGCTCTCGCGGGCAATTGTCGTCCAATATGGGATAGTTGTATCGGTGATAGTATGGCACGGCAGCTACAATTCCGATTCCGGGCAAGGAAACGATGAATTGTCCGAGGTCGAAGTCGTTGCCTGGGGCTGGCCGGGTGTCGGAGCCGATGATGGTCACATTGTGGGCCTCCCACACAGGCCTATGCACATCGAGGCGTATGCCGCTGTCGTGGTTGCCGCCGGTAACGATTATGGCCGTGCGCGGCGATGCGGCGTGCAGGTGGAGCATCGACTTCACGAACGTATTCTGTGCGGCAATTGTAGGCACTGGGTTGTCGTACACGTCGCCCGAAACGAGCAGCGCGTCGGGATGCTCGGCTGCCATTATGCCGCACAGTTGGGCTATGAAGTGGCGATGGTCATCTTCGCGCGAATAAGAGCGCAAGGCGCGTCCGATATGCCAGTCTGAAGTATGTATTATTTTCATGTTGAGAGGTGAGGCGCCCTAATGCCCGGCTTTTGCCGATGCCCTCGGCGTGGCGAGGTATTGGTTGTAGAATAGTCCTGCCACTATGATGGCCAGGCCAATGTATGTGGTGGGCATAATCGGCTCGCCGAGGATGGCCGATATGAAGAATAGCGACAGAAAAGGCGATAGGTAGCACATCTGGTTGATTAGCGCCGGATTGTCGGTGAGGTTTAGGGCTATGCCGAAGCAGATAAATGGGATTGCCATCTCGAAGGCGCCAATGTAAGCGCCGGCGCACAAGGCGTCAGTGGCAGGCCATTCGAAGCCGGCTATAGGCGTGCCGGCTATAAGCACTATGGTGCCTACGGCGAAGGTCGAGAAATAGGTCACCAGAGGGTCGAGCTTGCCTTTGGCGCGATTGCTCAGCATCCAGTAGGCTGCCCAGAACACAGCGCTCATTGCGCTTAAGCCAATGCCCAGAGGCGAAATCTCGCCCGTGATGCCCTTGCCTCCAAGAGAAATCGCCGCCACGCCGGCAAGCGACATGGCCATGCCTATGTATTTGCGCGGAGGGATGGGCTCATGGTTGAACACCGCCAAGAGCACAAGCACTGCGATGGGCCAAATATAGTTGATGGGCTGAGCCACCTGAGCCGGCAGATGGTCGTATGCAGTGAACAGCACCAGATAATACACTACGGGGTTGATCAGTCCCATGGATGCAAGCACCGGGGCAGTGGAGCGGTCGATGTCGCGCAGGCGATTCCATTTGCCTGTTAGAGTGAGAGCTGCGATGAAAATCAAAGTGGCGGTGGCTGATGCGATCAGCACCATCGAATACACCGGCATTACGCTGAGCGCCACCTTGAACGCTGTGGCCACCGTGCTCCAGCTGAGCACAGCTATGCCACAAAGTAATATTGCTTTTAATGATGGTTTCATGGTGCAAAGTTAAGGCTAACTTTTTGGTTTTGGATTACCGAAGATAAAGCAAGTTGCAATTTAACCTTTCTTAACAATTGTAGTTGGGGAATTGTATGTACTTTTGTGAAAAATTACCTATGATGAATGCGAATAGCCTTGTATCGATAGCCGATCTCAGCAAAGGCGAGCTGTTGCACATATTGCGGCAGGCCGAATATTTCGAAGAACACCCCAATAGCAAAATCCTTGACGGAAAAGTAGTGGCCACGCTCTTCTTTGAGCCGTCGACACGCACGCGCCTAAGCTTTGAGACGGCGGTCAACCGTCTTGGAGGCCGCGTGATAGGCTTTTCCGATGCTTCCACCACGAGTTCGTCGAAGGGCGAGACGCTGCACGACACCATAAAGATGGTGTCGAATTACGTCGACATAATCGTGATGCGACATTTCCTGGAAGGCGCAGCCCGCTATGCGAGCGAGGTAACGGACGTGCCTGTTGTGAATGCAGGCGACGGAGCCAATCAACATCCATCGCAGACGATGCTCGACCTCTATAGCATATACAAGACCCAGGGCAAGCTCACCGACCTTACAATCACCATGGTTGGCGACCTGAAATACGGACGCACGGTGCATTCATTGCTGCAAGCAATGAGCTATTTCAACCCTACGTTCAATTTTGTGGCATGCAACGAGCTGCAAATGCCTAAAGAATATCTGAAATTCTGTGACGATCATGGCATAAAATACACCATCACCACGGATTTCTCGCCCGAAATCATCAACCAGAGCGATATACTGTACATGACACGCGTGCAGCGGGAGCGCTTCAGCGACATCATGGAATACGAAAAGGTGAAAAACCTGTATACGCTCAATAATAGCATGCTCGAGGGCTCGCGCGACAACTTGCGCATACTGCATCCTCTGCCTCGCGTCAACGAGATTGCTTACGACGTGGACAACAACCCCAAGGCATACTATTTCGACCAGGCTCGCAACGGTCTATATGCTCGCCAGGCAATATTGTGCCGAGCATTAGGCATCGACCCCCTTGAGAACGCAGCAAAAAAATAAATCATAATTGCAACGTGATATGACCGGAAAGAAAGAATTGGCCGTGGCAGCCTTGCGCAACGGCACAGTAATTGAC
Source organism: uncultured Bacteroides sp. (assembly GCA_964582335.1). Taxonomy (GTDB): domain Bacteria; phylum Bacteroidota; class Bacteroidia; order Bacteroidales; family Muribaculaceae; genus CAG-873. Next base: position 16,894 of record CAZORI010000024.1, on the reverse strand, counting down.
CATATACCATCGTCGGCATTGTTCGCTGCAGTGCGCATATTAGGCTTGGAGCATCTTGACCACAGCGTCACCATAGGATACAACCTGGAGAGCGGCAAGCTGGGCCGAAAGGGCATAATTAAGGTAGCCAATGTGGAGTTTGACGAGGGCACGCTCAACCGCATCGCCCTTATAGCGCCCACCGCTGTAGTTAACGTGATACGTGAGTACAATGTGGTGGACAAGCGCTCGGTGAAGTTGCCCGACGTAATCACAGGCATCGTGAAATGCGCTAATCCTAAGTGCATCACCAACAATGAGCCCATGCACACCCGATTCCAGGTAGTGAGCAAGGATCCGGCCGTCATTCGCTGCCACTATTGCAATCACACAGTGGCTGGCAAAGACGCTGAAATATTATGAAAGTGTCGTGGAAGCCGGGCACTATGGTGTATCCGGTGCCAGCAGCCTTAGTAAGCGTGGGAAGCGCGCCCGAGAGCCGCAATCTGATTACGGTGGCGTGGACAGGCACGCTATGCACGATGCCGCCGATGCTATATATATCGGTGAGACCCGAGCGCCACAGCTACGACATGCTGATGCGCGAAAGGGAATTCACGCTCTGCCTCACCACTGCGGCAATGGCGCGCGCCACCGACTGGTGCGGAGTGTGCAGCGGACGAGACTATGACAAATGGAAGGAAACCGGGCTAACACCCCTGCCGGGACAGAAGGTGGGAAGCTACATGATAGAGGAGTCGCCGCTGTGCATAGAATGCCGCGTAAAGGATGTGATGCGGCTTGGCAGCCACGACATGTTCATGGCAGATGTGCTCAACGTAGTGGCCGATGACCGCTATATAGATGAGTCGACGGGCCGCTTCGACCTTGCATCGTCGGGGATAATGGCGTATTGCCACGGATTCTACTACGAGTTGGGGCCCGTGCTTGGCAAATTCGGATTCTCAGTGCAGAAGGAAAAATAGGAATAATAACCTTAAAAAACATAATCATGGAGAAAGACAAAGTAGTGTTTGATATGATCGAGCGAGAAGGCCAACGCCAGAAAAAAGGCATTGAGCTTATTGCTTCGGAAAATTTCGTCAGCGACGAAGTGATGAAGGCAATGGGATCTTGCTTGACCAACAAGTATGCCGAAGGCTACCCCGGCCATCGCTATTATGGAGGCTGCCAGGTAGTGGACGAAGTGGAAAGCTTGGCAATCGAGCGAGTGAAAGAGATATTTGGCGCAGAATACGCCAACGTACAGCCCCACTCGGGCGCCCAAGCCAACATGGCTGTGTTCATGGCCACGCTTAAGCCGGGCGACAAATTCATGGGCCTCAACCTTAGCCATGGAGGACACCTCAGCCACGGCAGCCCAGTCAACTTCTCAGGCCTGATGTTCAAGGCATGCGAATACAACGTAAGCGCCGAAACAGGCCTTGTCGACTACGACCAGATGGAGGAAGTGGCTCTGCGCGAGCGTCCGAAATTGATTATCGGAGGTGCCAGCGCCTACAGCCGCGAATGGGACTATGCGCGCATGCGCAAGCTTGCCGATGAAATCGGCGCCATCTTCATGGTGGACATGGCCCACCCCGCTGGCCTTATTGCAGCAGGCCTCCTCGACAACCCCTTGAAGTACGCCCATATCGTCACCTCTACTACCCACAAGACCCTTCGTGGCCCGCGCGGCGGCATCATATTGCTTGGCAAGGATTTCGACAATCCTTGGGGCAAAACCAATCCCAAGGGACAAATACGCAAGATGTCGCAGCTTATCGACTCGGCAGTGTTCCCCGGCGTGCAAGGCGGTCCGCTCGAGCATGTTATCGCTGCCAAGGCTGTGGCATTCGGCGAGATACTGCAGCCTAGCTGGAAGGAATACGCCACGCAGGTGAAGAAAAACGCTGCGGTCATGGCCCAGGCTTTGGTCGACAAGGGCTACAAAGTGATTAGCGGAGGCACCGACAACCACTGTATCCTGGTGGATCTGCGCACTAAATTCCCCGATCTCACCGGCAAGGTGGCAGAGCGCGTGCTCGTGGAGGCCGACATCACTGCCAACAAGAACATGGTGCCATTCGACAGCCGTTCGCCGTTCCAGACCTCGGGCGTGCGTCTCGGCACACCGGCAATCACTACTCGCGGCGCTAAGGAGCCGCTGATGGGCGAGATCGTTGAGATGATCGACACCGTGCTCAGCAATCCTGAGAACCCGAGCGTAATTGCATCCGTGCGCGAGAAGGTGAATGCCACCATGAAGGATTATCCAATGTTTGCTTATTAATGGAACATGTTATAATTGTAGCTGCAGGGAAAGGTAGCCGCTTCGGCGGCGACCTCCCAAAGCAGTTTTGTCTGCTTGGCGATGAGCCGGTGCTGATGCACACGGCGAAGCGTCTGGCTCGCGCGTTGCCAAAATCTAACATGGCAATAGTGCTGAATGCTGATTATGCCGACTATTGGCGCAAGATGTGCGAGCAATACGGTTTCGAGTCGCCACGAATTGTGATAGGTGGCGACACACGTTGGCAATCTGTGAAGAATGCTTTGGATGCTCTTGCACCGGCCGACGACGATATAGTGCTTGTGCACGATGGTGTGCGACCGGTGGTCAGCAAGGACATGGTGAAACGCGTAATTGACGCTCTCGCGTCGGCGCATGCGTCTATACCGGTGCAGCCCGTAACCGACTCGCTTCGCCAGCTCGATGCCGAAGGAGCATCTCATGCCGTGGACCGCAGCACGCTGGTAGCGGTGCAGACGCCGCAGGCTTTCCGCGCCAAGGAGTTGATGGATGCGTACCGACGCCCATTCCAGGCATATTACACCGACGACGCATCAGTGTACGAATGCGCAGGATACGGTGTGCCAGCGCTTGTAGATGGCTCGCCGTTGAATATAAAAATTACGAATCCCCGCGATATTGAGGTTGCCGCCATATTTTTGGGCATACGCCAGTGACACTACATGGAATCACTGCGCCGACTCGACATAAAATTCGTAAAGGGCATAGGCCCGCAGCGCGCCAAGTTGCTCGAAACAGAGTTGGGGTGGCGCACGGCCTTCGACATGGTGCATTATTTTCCCATCAGCTATGCCGATCGTAGCACCACCTATAGCATACAGCAACTGCAAGGCGACATGCCTTGGGTGCTATTGCGAGGTAGATTCATCAACTTCACCGTGCAAGGCGAGGGGAGGAAAACGCGCCTCACAGCCTTGTTCACTGATGGCAATGGTACGGTAGAATGCGTGTGGTTCAATCGTGTGCAACAGTTGCGCACTGCCTATCGAGTGGGTGAGACATATGTGATATTCGGCAAGCCGCAGTGGTTCAATGGGCGATGGTCGATAGCACACCCCGAAGTGGACACAACAGAGGCTGTCGACAAGGAGCATAGCCTTAGGGGCATCTATAGCGTGCCTGAAAAATTGCGCAACCGAGGCATCACGTCGCGCATGATTTACACTTGGATACAAGCGGTGGTGGCGAATCACGCTCCATTTGTCGAGACATTGCCTCAAAGCGTGTCTTCGATGTTTAGGCTCATGAGTCTCGACCAGGCGATAAGAGTGATCCATAATCCTCAGACCAACGAGCAGCTGCAGCAGGCGCGTCTGCGACTTAAATTCGACGAGCTCCTGTACATACAGATCGATATGCTGAGGCGATCGATGCATCGCAAGAGCCAGTTGGCAGGATTGAGGTTTGCGCGCATTGGCCACTGGTTCAACGAATTTTATGCCCGCTGCCTGCCATTTCCGCTCACCAACGCACAGAAAAGGGTGATAAAAGAGATACGCGCCGACGTCGACACTGGCCGCCAGATGAATCGCCTGGTGCAAGGCGACGTAGGCAGCGGCAAGACTGTGGTAGCATTGCTATGCATGCTCATCGCTCTTGACAACGGCGCCCAAGCGTGCTTGATGGCTCCGACAGAAATATTAGCGCAACAGCACTACGAGACAATCAGCAAGATGGTGGAGCCCATAGGCATAAACGTAAAGCTGCTTACCGGCTCTACACGCAAAAAGGCGAGAGATGTGATACACAGCCAGCTTGCCGACGGCACCTTGCAAATATTGATAGGCACCCATGCTGTGATCGAGGACAATGTGCAATTTCGCAATCTTGGATTCGTCGTAATCGATGAGCAGCATCGTTTTGGCGTGGCTCAGCGCGCTAAGATGTGGAGCAAAGGCAATGTGGCGCCACATGTGCTAGTGATGACGGCCACGCCCATACCGCGCACTCTGGCGATGACCGTGTACGGCGACCTCGACGTGTCGGTGATCGACGAGCTGCCCCCTGGTCGCAAGCCGGTGACTACCGTGATGCGTTACGATGAGCAACGCGAGGGCTTGTACAAATTCATGCACCAGCAGATGTCGCTCGGGCGTCAGATATACATTGTTTACCCATTGATTGAAGAGAACGAGAAGCTTGACCTCCTCAGCCTGCAGGAAGGCTATGAGATGATATGCCAAACTTTTCCGAGCCGCAAGGTGGCGTTTGTGCACGGACGCATGAAGCCAGCTGAAAAGGATTACCAGATGGGGCTGTTCGTAAGCCACGAGGCAGACATTTTGGTGGCAACTACCGTGATTGAGGTTGGCGTGAATGTGCCTAATGCGTCGGTGATGGTGATAGAGAATGCAGAGAGATTTGGGTTGTCGCAGCTGCATCAGCTTCGCGGGCGCGTGGGACGCGGAGCAGATCAAAGCTATTGCGTGCTTATGACGAAATACAAGATTGCCAAGGAGACGCGCGAGCGCCTGCAATTGATGACGCGCACCACCGACGGCTTCGTTATAGCAGAGGCCGACATGAAGATGCGAGGCCCGGGCGACATCGAGGGCACCCTGCAATCGGGGTTGCCGTTCGAACTAAAGATTGCCAATCTGGCCACCGATGGTCAAATAATACAGTTGGCGCGAGATGCTGCCGACAAGCTGCTGAAGCAAGATCCCGACTTGACGCATCCCGACAATGCAAGGCTGCGCCGAGCCGTGGAATTGTCGATGGCGCGTCAAGGCGATTGGAGCCGCATATCATAGCGACAAATATGGAGCCGCTGGCGCGCTTTTTTTGTGTTGTCCCGAAATTTTAGTAATTTTGGTTGTTTATAAATTTTTATGCGTATTAATTTAACCAAAGCCCGAAGCTCATGCCTACAATAGATAAACAGACAATAGCCAATTTAATTTTGGAGTGTGACTGGGAAAAAACGATAGATGTCCTTTCAGAGAATATTCGCCAGGAGCCCGATAATGACCATTGGCGGCTAATGCGCGGCCAGGTGTATTGGCGTCTGGGCGAGAAAAGCAAAGCAATCACCGACTACGAATATGCAGTGCAGATTAATCCACAATCTCCGGCCAGAACACCCCTTGAGCTTGCCCGCAAGGTGATGAGCTACTACAACCCCGACCTAATGAACCCTTGAAAACATCTTTTTTCAAGCTTTCGGGGCACTTTGGGGTCACCAGAAAAAATTTGTTTATGATTTGGTCGTCCTTTGTAAAATGACTAATTTTGTAGCGCGATGAAGTTAGTAAAGATATGTTTGTTTAGTTGACCAATACCTTCAAAATTACACAAGAAAAACGTCATGATTGTCGACAACTATCTTAACTATCAGAGTTTGCATAGTGAAAATTCCAAGAAAAATTCGTAACTTTGCAATCTAATACGCGCTTGCGCTGACAAAGACCTCATCGACTTTATGTCGCTTTGCTCCGGCAAAGAATCAATGTAAGTAACTACTTATATTCAACATATAAAGGAACTTCCTTGTAGTCGTAAAAAGGCTTGGTCGCCTGTCAGCACTACAAGGAAGTTTCTTGCTTATATTCGCCAATGAAAGACAAGATAAATATTTTCTCGTTTTTTTCAGGTGCCGGATTCCTTGACCTTGGTTTTGAATTGTCCGGTGCTTTTGAAGTAGTCTATGTTAACGAGTTTCATAAGGCTTTCAATGACGTATATAAGTTTGCCAGAAGTAAAATGGGTATAGTCGAGCCTAAATATGGCCACCATGTTGAAGACATTACGGCTATTATAGGCTCGGCTGAACTTGATGAATTAAAATCACAAGTTTCAGAATCTAAGTCACAACATCTCACTGGTATTATTGGAGGGCCTCCATGCCCTGATTTTTCTGTAGCAGGTAGAAATAGAGGCAAAGAGGGTGAGAATGGCAAATTATCTGGCACATATGTTTCACTGATATGCGAAACTTTGCCTGACTTTTTTCTTTTTGAGAACGTTAAGGGACTATATCGTACCGCCAAACACCGTGAATTCTTTGAGCATCTTAAATCTCAATTAGCTGATGCCGGATATGTGATGACGGAGCAATTAATTAATTCCATTGAATTTGGTGCTCCGCAAGACCGAGACCGCATTATACTCATCGGGTTCAGAAAAGATGTTGCCGATAAGCTTCATTTGCCATACGAAGAACCCCAGTTATTAAATTTTGATTGGGATAAGAACAAACTGTATTCTCGTGAAGCCTTATCATTGCCGTGGCCAAAAAAAAATCCATATCAAGAGGATGTCCCAACAGAAGCACCTGAGGGCATAATTAAAGAACTTACGGTTGAATATTGGTGGGAGAAGAATGATGTTCTTCACCACCCAAATGCCAATATGTATTTTCAGCCCCGCGCTGGACTTTATCGTTTCCAATCTAAAGATGAAGGTGACGATGAAAAAAAATGCTACAAGAGACTGCATCGATGGCGCTATTCCCCAACTGTAGCCTATGGTAACAACGAAGTTCATATACATCCATACAAACCTCGTCGCATTTCAGTTGCCGAAGCACTCGCCCTCCAGTCATTGCCAAAAGAATTTGAGCTGCCAACCACCATGACTTTGACTGACGCTTTCAAAACCATTGGTAATGGTGTGCCATTCATGGCTTCATTAGGAATAGCTAAAAATATAATAGATTATCTCAACATCAATAACAGGTAACATGGAGTTAAAACATCTTTTACAACTTGTTTCGGAGTTACCCAAGAACTCTAAGCTTAATTACGTTCGTGGCACTGATGAATGTAAGTTCATTGATGTTGACATTGACGGAGAACGTATTAATTCTGAAACGCCAACTGGTGAGCCTAAATCTTGGGCACCAACTTATCTTGCAGAACTTGCTCCCAAGATATATGAAAACGAGCCTTTCAATCTGAGTGGATTACTCAATAACAAAGGTTCGTTCAGACCAGTCCTTGAAACTATTATCGCACATACTCGCGAATTTTACACTGTTCGCAAAGGCACTGCTACTGCATTAGTATGGATTCCATCGAATCCTAAAACCACATTGGAACTTACTGAAATAGATAGTTCAGACATACCCCCGGCAAAATCTCACTCAAACAACAATTCGCTTCTTCCTCGCGAGGAACTAATTGCTAAAGTCCGAGAGAGTTTTCTGAGATATTGGGAAATTATAGATCAGCATGGTGCACAATTCAAACTTTATCTAAATAGGTTTGAAAGTACAATCAATCCGTTATTGGAAAAACTTGAATTGGGTGTTTCTGATATTTTTGAGATTGTCAATTTTGAGCAATACAATGCTGTAATTGACTCTGTTATAAAAATTGACAACTCCTTGTCATATCTCAATGACGAAAAAGGACCTGATGGCAACCGATATTATATTTGGTCAACCAATCGGCATTTCCGCAATTATTTAGAAATACTATCTTACAGCGACTTTTTCTCAAATCTCAAAGAGCAAAAGAAACGCACATTGGAAGTTATCTCTAAAACATCTGCTTCTGACCATATTCAATATCTCCGAGCCATGCGGACGAAGCCGTTCCTTTTGCTTGCAGGTATCTCAGGCACCGGCAAAAGCCGCATCGTGAAACAGATGGCCTTCGATAGTTGTCCTGACAACAACCGACTTCGTCAAGACAAGACCACTCCCGGCAATTACTGCCTTGTGGAAGTCAAACCAAATTGGCACGATAGCTCGGAGTTGATGGGCTATGAGAGTCAAATAGGGCATCCGCACTATGTGGCAACCACATTTGTGCGCTTCCTCGCTAAAGCCATGCTCTTCGAAGACCAACAAGTACCGTTCTTCGTCTGCCTTGACGAGATGAACCTCGCCCCGGTGGAGCAATACTTTGCCGAGTTCCTTAGCGTACTCGAAAGCCGAAAGGTGGTTGACGGCAAGATAACGAGCGAGGCTCTTATCCCTGCCGAGATTTTTGTCAAGTACGAAAATCAACTCAAAGATGACCTTTTCGGCATCGAGCCTAAAGAGCCTGGTGTAGTATATCATGCCGCTACTTCCGACCCACAACCGGGTTATGGCAGCGAAGAAGCCGTCTATGATTTGTTGAAGAAGAATGGTCTTCGCATACCATCCAATCTGATTGTGATAGGCACAGTCAATATGGATGAGACAACTCACCAATTCTCGCGAAAGGTGATTGACCGCGCAATGACCATCGAGATGAACCTGCCCGAGGGCGAGCCGTTCATGGACTTCTTCAACAATGCCCGCGACCTTGAATATACCGATAATCCAACATCGCATGAGCTTTTCTTGCCTACGCTCGTAAAAGCCGCTGATGTTGTGGCTGAACTCGAAGCAGAAGACCCTCAAGAAACCTCCGAACTCAAATCTAAAGTCGCAACTGTATTAACCGAACTCAATGAGTCATTGAACGATACTCCGTTCAAAATTGCCTATCGTGTGCAAAACGAGCTGATGCTCTATTTCCACGAACTATGGTTGGAGGACAAGAGCCGCGACTGGAATGATATTCTTCGCGACTCTGTCGACCAAATACTGATAATGAAAGTGCTTCCGCGTGTCGAGGGTGATGAGGATTTGCTCGAAAAGCCTCTCGCAAGCCTCGCCACATTCTGTGCCACCGGCAATTATACCAATGCCGCGAAGAAAGTGGAGGAGATGCAGAAGCGACTTGAACGCGCCCATTTCACAAGCTACTGGCCGTAACAGATGGATGTGCTTCACTTCAATAGCGCAGATGGCAACATCGCCATAACCGCCTCCACCGCCGCCGATATGTCGGCTAACTGGGTGCGGTTTCGTAGCCGTGTCTCCAGTGACTCGGCTATGACTTACTGCGACTATCGAAGTTCTATTCCCGGCAAACTTCAATTATGGAAGCCCGAAGAACATCAACTCTTGCCGGTAAGCGATGAAGTTGCATCAACCTGGGAAGGCCAACCGCCAGTTTTCTACGAGACTGCCGTCTATAACGTCAGCATTCAGTTTGACAACGTAGCCGAAGAACCGACCGTCCTTCACAAACTGAAGGAGGTGACAGAGCTTTTCACCTCTATAAAACTCAGTGAAAACCGATGGCTGCTCACCGCCCCATTGTCATTTCTCAATGAGCCAGGTATCTTTGAACTGACATTCAGATATACACCTGACGGAAAAGCACCCCGCACCGATACATTCTCGTTTCGTGTCGTTTCTCCGAAACTCGACACGAAAGATGACTATAACCACATCCTCGCTGAAATAAATGCTCAATACAATGAGATTGTATTTCAGTATCTTACCCTCACGTTGCAAAATCTTCAACGTGGAGGCCGTTCCAACAATGATGTAATATGGTTATCCATATTCCGCAATATTGTTGCCGCATATGTCAAGGCAATAACGTACATAGTGAACCGACCTCACCTCCGTCAGACTACAGAGGTGCATTACAGCCGACCTGACCGCATCAAACGTTGGACTCCAAAGATGGCTGAAAAATTCGCAACCGTTGAAGCCGAACATCGGCTTGACCGGGAATTTTTCAGGCATGAGGAAACTATCAATACCCACAACACTCGCGAGAATCGCTTCATAAAGTTTACCCTCGACCGTATCGGTCGCAGGTTGAACTCGATTGTAGAGACAATCAAGAAGAAGAACGCCAAGGCAAAAGAAGCCGACAAGGTCGCCGACAGCGAGCTTGCCGAACTTGATGGCCACGTTTCCTCACTTCGCAAACTCAGCAACTCGCCTTTGCTCCGCAATCTTCGCGGTGAACCGTTACATTCGGAGAGCATGGTGCTTCAGAAGCGTACCGGGTATGCCCAGGTCTACCGTCATTGGCTACTGCTCCAAAAGGGTATCGAACTCTTTGAGGGAGCTAACGCTATAGGAGTCAGACCCATTTGGGAACTCTATGAACTTTGGTGCTTCCTGAAAATGCGACAGATGGTTGCCGACATTCTCAGTCTGGATTTCGCCAACCCTGATGAAATCACCGAATCGCCAATGCCGATGGTAAAGCCGTTTGAAGACAACAACCAGGAGCATACAGTTGTGTATCATTGCGCAGATGGCTCAAAGGTTCGTCTGCATTATCAGCATACCTACAGCCGCCGCTCCGGCGAGATACACACCGCTACGACTGAAAACCGCCCCGACATAGTCCTGACTATCGTCAAACCTGACGGTTTTGAACTCACATATCTTTTTGATGCGAAGTACCGCCTCAATGACGATAACAAACTCAATCAGGAAGACCGCGAGGAACTTGACGCTGCAAAGGGGGCTGACACGCCACCCTCTGACGCAATAAATCAGATGCACCGCTACCGCGATGCTATTTATTACGGCAGCGACAAGACCCATCACTCGGCTAAAGAAATCATTGGTGGTTACATATTGTTTCCCGGTCGTGGAAGCAACGACTCGGTGCGCCGCCGCTATTTCTACCAGAGTATCGAGACCGTCAACATCGGAGCGTTCCCGTTGTTGCCGGACGCTCGCGACCCTCGCAACGAGGGTACGCTGCTCTATGAGTTTCTTACCAAGATACTCAAAACGGAGCAAGCCTACGACCACATCAAAGATGCGATACCGCAGAAAGGCTTGCAGTATGAAAGCACATTTGAGCCAACCTCCCAAGACCTTGTGCTTGTAGGCTACTATAAGACCGAACAACTTCCGCTCATCAAAGAACAGAAGTTGTACTATGTGCCGGCTGCGCTCGGCAAAGGCTCTATCAATCTCGTCAGCGGTTTTGAGAAGACCAAATACTTGTTGCTTCATCACGACTCGGAGCGGCTGCTCCTCCGTCTTAAAGGCGATGGCCCCAAGTTCTTCCCAAAAACCGCGCTCGAAGCAATGGGATTCTCACCCTCCGGCGACTTCTATCTCGCTTTCGAGATTGCCAGTCTCTCCCCGGTTCCCGGCATTGACCCTGATGCCTACGAACTGGAGCGCAAAGGCCCACAACGCTTCACCCCGTATTTTACCACTATAAATCATATCGTTGGAATATATGAAGAATCATGAATACATATAAAAAACATAAATTGACAACAAAATGTATTTCTATATATCATAGATTTACCAAATTCCTTTCCCATGTGGCTAAACGTTATTGGGGTACATCGATATTGGCCTTATTTTTTCTTATTGTATCTTATGTTTTTACTAATCTTGACATAGCAATCGTTGATGATAATGAAGTTCTTAAGTGGATTAAAGCTACACAATACCAATTTTTCTCTGATGATTCTAATTCTGAAGTTCCTGACTCTATCCTACTCATAAATACAAGCTATTCAAATATGCTTGTAGATATTGTAGATTCTTATGGTAGAAAAACCGGTGACATAAATATCACTGACAGGTCTAAATTACTTAGGTTCCTTAACATGTTAAAGCGGCATGATAATTATAAGTATATCATGCTTGATGTTAACCTTACAACAAAATACCATACAGAATATGATGATTCATTGTTTTCAACTATTGCTACTATGAGGGATATTGTTGTTGGCAAGGTAGACTCAATGCCAATTGACAAACGCATAGTAGATAAATGTTATGCACCATCGTATAGAACTTCTATATTGAACTCAGACTGTGTTAAATTCCCATTGTTTTATAAGGGCGAAGCATCGTTCCCTTATAAGGCATTCACGGATTTAACAGGTAGGTCTATAAAACATTTTGGTCCATTTTACTATGAGGGTTGGCATCTTGCGCGTAGAGCTATATATCCAGATTATACTCTAATTGTAAGAAGTCAATTTTCTAACGACATCTCAAATCCTATTGACCAAGAAAAATATTACAATTTAAGTGACAGATTTTTTAAAAAATATGATAATGAGACTGCTGCTGATTTTTTTAGAGACCGCATGGTCGTTATTGGAGACTTTGCCGAGTTTGATAAGCATATGACATACGTTGGTCAAATTCCAGGACCGCTTATTAACTTAAATGTTCTGACATCCTTATATGACAATGCTCATCAAATACCTTATTATCTTCTTTTACTTTTGTACATAATTTTCTTCATAATATCTGATAACTTATTACACAAAAAATACGATACTTCGATTTCTCTCACCGAACAACAAATTAAAGCAAATGGAAAAATTTCTAAAGAAATAGTTCCAATTGCACTCCTCTCCACATATTATACTCTACTATTAATAGTGCTTTGCGCTTTAATATATTTATTGACCGGGCAAGCCTATGACATACTTTTTACTGGTATTGTAATAGGCATAACTCACTGGATAATAAAATTCATTAAATGATTAAAACTAAAAAGAAATAATCAAAAATGAAGAACTATTTATTTATTGTCATCACCCTACTCTCTGTCTTCATTTGCAAGGCCGATGAATATGAAGTTTCTGAGGTGCTTGGACCTCCCATCATTTACAATGGGAAAGTTCTTGCGGAACATGACCGTTTCACATCTTCTGCGTCTCTCAATCTCTCACGAGATAATGTGATTGACGTATTTAATCTCAGTAAGAAACGGAATTCATATACCATATCCGGCAGAGACTATAGAGATAGAAAATGTCATAACGTGGGTGAGTACTTTACCTCTTCTGCACATGCAGTTACACGAGGTGATGAAAACGCTCAGATTAAATTTTTACGTGACTATATTACTCCAGTTTTCTTGTGGAGAGACAGTATTACAGTTACATCGTTGTTTGATAAAAATAAAAATCGTCGATTCGCAATAGATATTATCGATGGATATAACATATCGCACGAAGTAGAACTACCTTCATTCGACAATGGACGTTCTTTTTCCTTCCCAAAAGAACTTTTATTTCCAACTAATAGAATCTATCCATTGGTTTTCAATCTCAAAATTGGGATCTTCGATTCTGCAAACGAAACCACATCATACGAAACTGTTATCGAAAATATTATATTACTACCCCGTATAATCGATGAAAATTAAAATTTTATTAATCATTTTATTTTCAACATTGTTCCTTAATGTTAAAGGTAACAATGTTGAAAATCAGGCGACTTCTTGTGATATAAGAGAGGTTACTGAAGAATTATTACAAAACCCTATTTTTCATAATCTATTCTCTGATGCCGCCAGTTATGAAGGATTGCCTTTTGAAATCAATAACGACTCAATCGCTGAAAGACTCTTCTCACTTACCATAAGGTACATTTCATTGATTTCAAGTGGGAATTTTACTCATTCATTTGATGAGATTAATAACACTGGTAAATTATTGGAGCGAGAGTATGAGCAATCAAAAGACATACTTTCCAACAATAGTTACTGTAGATTTTTTTGTCCTTTTTGCTTGGCAATGCTCAAATCATTTGCTTGTGATTACCAATCAACCATAAGTTATCTTAATGAGACACTTGACTTTCTTTCTTCTTTTGAAAATAGTTACAAGTCCTACGAATATTTGTTAACTAAATCTGTGTTCGCCGAAACCTATACTGAGATGGATCGTATAGATTTAGCGATAAAAGAATTCGAAAGTGTACACAACTTATACATCCAAAACGGTCTACAAGATAGTCCTTATTACTATTTCTCCCTTTATATGTTGGCGCATGCATATTACATGGCTGATGATTACCCTAAAACCATTGATGCTCTAGAACAGTTCTTGAAATATCTAAAAGAGAAAAATGCAGAGAAAAACTTTTTAGGGATAAGCGCAATGTTCAGTTTGGTATCATCATATGCATTTATGTCTATTCAAGAGGATAGCACCAAATTAATTGATGCGCTTGATCAAATGGTTAATATCTATGAAATACTTTCTGAAACCGAAATTAACGATCCGGAAATAATCTTAGGATTATACCATACAGAATTAATTCTTCAATTAGCCCTTGCAAATGCCGAAGATGAGACACCTGAGAACGAGTCTCAATTTACAACTGAAATTTACAATATCATTGGAAACATTATATCTACGACTAAGTCTATTATTGCAAATAAGATGCCTCTGATGACTGAATCTGAGAGACTGCAATATTGGAAAAATGATTTTGGCCCTATATATTTGGAGCTTTTACCATTTTTTACGGATTGTTTCGGATCAGGGCCTATGTCATATTATATGTATAATGCACTTCTTCAATCGAAAGGTATTCAATTGAATTTCAATAATGCTTTCAATAATTATCTAACTACAACACAGGATATAAATGTAAGAGAACGATATGACAGATTAGTTGCTTTGAAAGCCACTTATAACAAGGAAAAAAATGGATCGGATTATAGTAATGGTAATTGCAAACTATTAAAGAAACAAATTGAATCTATGGAATACGAGTTACTTAATACGTTAAAAGGAGGTGAGTATAATCTTGCAAAATGGATGGATGTTGAAGTTGATGATATTCAAAAAATTCTAAAAGATAATGAAATCGCAGTAGAATTATTTGAATGTTCAATTGATGATATTCCGTCGTATGCTGCATTAGTATTATCGAATGAACCGTATGCCCCAACTTATGTTCCAATCTGTTCAATTAGTGAATTTTTGATTCAAAAAGAAAATCCAGAACTTTTAGGCGAAGTATTTTGGTCGGCTATATTAAAATTATATCCTACTACCACAAAGATTTTCTTTGCACCCTGTGGTGAAATTTGCAACTTCCCAATTGAACTCTGCGTCACATCACCAAATCTCCCTGGAAATCTTACTCCAGTTAGATTATCATCTACAAGAGAATTAGTGTTCAACCATGATTGCACTTCTACAGATTATGTGTTTTTTGGTGGTTTAAATTATAATCAAAGTCTTGAAACTACTATTAATGAAACAATAAAATGGGATAAATCCTTAAATATTAGTATTGGTAATATCTGTAATGATTTGTACCAAACCGACCATACCGGTATATTTCATTTATTGCCAGGTTCTCTATCTGAAGTAAACGCCATCTCTCAGTACATCCCGTCAAGTACTAATGTAAGCACAATTATTGGCAACCAAGGTGTTGAACTTGCCTTCAAAAATCTCTCTAACTCCAAAAACAGAGTTATACACATTGCTACGCACGGATATTTTCAAAATTTCGGAAATAATCCGAACACTGCAATGGATAATTGTGGATTAGTATTTGCTGGAGTTAATTCTTTAGAAGCTATTGACGAAATTCCAGACTTTCTTGATAATGGGAAATTGACCGCATCAGAAATAGCAAACATGAATCTTCATGGAACAGATCTTGTCGTCTTATCAGCTTGTAGCTCAGGTCTTTCTAATATCTCATCTGACGGAGCCTTCGGACTTCAACGTGGTTTGAAACTTGCAGGTGTTAATTCTATTATGATGAGTCTTTGGGATATACCAGATAATGGCCCAACACAATTGATGATGTCCTCATTCTATAAGCACTATATTGAAACTAGTAATAAATTATTAGCATACCAATCAGCCATAAATGAAGTAAAATCGAAATATCCTTCATTCCGGGATTGGGCCTCATTTGTTATTATAGACGCTTTATAATGAAAGCATCCGACTTTATACATCCTGAAGATGCGGCAGCTCTACGTCAGTTGGAAAACATTCCCGGTTTTCCAACTATCGTAAAGAAATTCTATGCACTTGGTTATGAGAAACTGATGTACGGCACCAATATGGCATCTAACATCAGACTCTCAGAGAAACAATTGCCCGAATTATATCGACATCTTCCTCCTATATGTAAAACTCTCGGCATCCAAGAACCTGAGTTTTACCTTGAAATGAATCCTATGCCAAACGCATATACGTTTGGCGACACGAAAATCTTCATCACTATGACATCTGGCCTTGTCGAGATGTTGAGCGATGAAGAAATTGACGCTGTGATTGCACATGAATGCGGTCATATTCTTTACCGCCATGTGCTTTATCATAATATGGCGAATCTGCTCCTAAATGGGGCCGATGCTCTTGGATTGCTTGAAATGATTACGGTACCAATCAAGTATGCAATACTTTATTGGCAACGTAAAAGTGAGTTGTCTTGCGATCGCGCAGGAGCGATTGTAACCTCTCCGGAAACCGTTGCTCGAGTTATGGTACGTCTTGCAGGTGGGCCAAAATCGATTACCGAAAATGTAAATATTACCGAATGGGTAAAGCAAGCCGATGCATATGAGGCAATCCGCAATGATGGTATGTGGAACAAGGCTCTTCAAACCTATGCAGTAATGGGGACTGATCATCCTTTCTCTGCCGTTCGAGTACGAGAAATCTTGAGATGGGGAGAAACCTCGGCATATAGGAATATTAAAAATAACGTCGTTGATGATGAATACAGTTGTCCCAATTGCCATAAGGCAATTGAAGAAGGATGGAAATTCTGTCTTCATTGCGGCCATAAACTACCATAATATGAAACGACTTTTCGATGAAAATGGTCTGATTAACATTGCAGACATTGTAAACACGCATCCTTCATATAAGACAATTATGGAGGATGGAACTGTTACAGATGAAGAACTTACCGAGCAATCAGCTCGTGCGCTTGCTTCTTTGCTTAAACTTCAGGAATTATGCAATGACGTGCAACAATCAGCAATAATTGATGCGATATCATCCGAGTTTTATGGCCGATTGTACTATCATAGCCTAGGCCGGAGATAAATTTAT
>CAZORI010000023.1:0-33765 GCA_964582335.1 uncultured Bacteroides sp. | reverse complement strand
CACGAAAGTAGGAGATAAGCACCTACGATTAGTGTTTACCTCCTACTCGATTGTCAGTTTGCGGCAGGCTCACGAGAAGTCGGCCATTATGCCTGAGATCTTTGCAGCTATTTTGTCGTTGCAGAGGTTGCCGATGGATCCGATATGAGTGTGGTGCACTTCGCGAGTGGGGCGATAGGTGCCGCGCTGCACTTCCATGCCGATTTTGCGGTAGGCATCGCGAAAAGGCATGCCCTCGAGCACTAGGCGGTTGACGTCCTCCACGGTGAATATGTAGTCGTAGATTTTGTTGTCAAGAATGTCGGCGCGCACTTGCATGTGCTGCAGCATATAGTCGGCCATGTCGAGGCACGACACGAGCTGATCGGCGGCAGGGAAGGTGATGTCCTTTAGTAACTGCAGGTCGCGGTTGTAGCCAAGGGGCAGGTTGGCTGTGAGGAGAGCCACCTCGTTGGGCAGCGACTGCAGGCGATTGCATTTGCCGCGCATTATCTCCCACACGTCGGGATTCTTCTTGTGGGGCATTATGCTCGAGCCAGTGGTGAGGTTGTCGGGAAACTTCACGAAGGCGAAATTCTGGCACATCCACATGCACACGTCCATTGCCATGCGCGCCACTGTTGAAGCCACAGAGGCAATGGCCATGGCGGCTGCGCGCTCGGTTTTGCCTCGGCTCATCTGGGCTGCAACTACGTTGTAGTGAGGCGACTGGAAGCCAAGCAGGCGCGTGGTCATCTCACGGTCGAGCGGGAAGCTGCTGCCATAGCCTGCGGCGCTGCCAAGCGGATTCTGGTTGGCTATTTTCCATGCCGCAAGCACCATCTGCAGGTCGTCGGCGAGCGATTCGGCATATGCGCCAAACCATAGGCCAAACGAAGAAGGCATGGCCACTTGCAGGTGGGTGTATCCGGGCATAAGCTTGTCGCGGTGCTTGTCGCTGAGGTCGAGAAGTCGGTCGCACAGATGCTGCACGTGCTCAGCCACTCGCTTTAGTTCGTCGCGCATAAAAAGTTTCAGGTCCACCAGCACTTGATCGTTGCGCGAGCGACCGGAATGTATCTTCTTGCCAATGTCGCCAAGGCGCTCAGTGAGCAGGAATTCCACTTGCGAGTGCACGTCCTCCACGCCAGGCTCTATCGTGAAATTTCCTTTCTCGATATCGTCCTTGATTTCATACAAAGCTTTGAGCAGTACGTCGAGTTCGTCTTTTTTGAGCAGTCCGATGCTTTCAAGCATGGTGATGTGCGCAATCGAGCCCTCGACATCGTATTTTGCAAGGCGTAGGTCGAGCTCGCGGTCATTGCCCACGGTGAATTCCTCAATCATTTTGTCAGGCTCAAAGCCCTTGTCCCAAAGTTTCATATGCTTAAGTTTTCTATGATTTTTATGTACGTAGAGATTCCATGCTTAATCTCGGAAATCAGCACGAATTCATCGGCAGTGTGGCTGCGCGACGATTCGCCGGGGCCGATTTTGAGCGTGGGGAATGGCATCCATGCTTGGTCGGACATTGTGGGCGACACGAATGGCATGCCTCCGGCTGCCACAGCCGCCTCTACGAGAGGATGCTTTGCGTCGATTGCCGATGCTCGCAGATGCGTTGAGCGAGGCGTGACGGTGCTCTTGACGATGGGCTGCAGCATCGCCACTGCTTCTTCGTTGGTGTAGGCATCAGTGGTGCGCATGTCCACGACGAATTTGCACGTGTCGGGCACTACGTTATGCGCTTTGCCGCACTCAATCATGGTGGCGGTCACCTTGATGGGCCCGAGCGTGGACGAGCATTTAGGAAATTCGAACCGGCGCAGCGCATCGATGTCGTCAAGGGCAATGTAAAGGGCATTCACGCCTTCATTGCGGGCTGCGTGTCCGGCTTTGCCGTGAGCTATGCAGTCGAGCACCACGAGTCCGCGCTCGCCAATAGCCGGGTTCATGCCGGTAGGCTCTCCCACAATGCCCATGTCGATGCAAATGCCTTCGCTTTGCAGTTGAGGCAACAATCGGCACATGCCGTTCTTTCCGCTCACTTCTTCCTCCGCGCTTACGGCAAGCAAGAGGTTGAAGCGGAGTTTGGCCTCGCGAAAATGCTCAAACACGGTGATGAGCGACACGAGCGAGGCTCCGGCATCGTTGCTGCCAAGTCCGTAAAGGTGATCACCCTCAATAGAAGGCTGAAACGGGTCGCGAGTGTAGGATGCCACCGGCGCCACCGTGTCGACGTGCGAATTCAGCATAAGCGTAGGCTTTGAGGCATCGTAGGGTTGCGCCAGCGCGTAGATGTTGAAGCCCACTTGCCTTGGGTCGGCTCCATGTGCGCGGAGGCATTGGCAAACTATTTCGGAGGCCGCTGCTTCGTTGCGCGATACGCTGGGCGTGGCTATGAGCTTTTGCAGCAATTCCACGGCTTGATGCGTCAGTTGGTCGAGCGAGTGATTATCCATCGGAGAGGGTGGTAGTTTATTCGCAAATGGTTGTGCCAATGCTGTTGTTGAGGTTGGAGGCGCTCTTTATGATTACCGACGACACGCCTTTGTCGACAGCCTTCAGAGCGTTGTCAATCTTAGGGATCATGCCATCGGCGATGATGCCTTGCTCCTTGAGCGCGATAAAATTTTCGCGGTTGATATGGCCGATTAGTGAGGATTCGTCGTTGACATCTGCCAGCACTCCGGCTTTCTCGAAGCAGTATACAAGGTGGGTGGGCATGATGCGCGATGCGCCAAGAGCCACAGCAGAAGCCACGCCGTCGGCGTTGCTGTTGAGCAAGCCGCCTTCCCCGTCGTATGTGATTGCGCACACCACCGGCACGATGCCGGCAGAGAGCAAAGTGTCGAGCACATTGGCATTTACTCCGTCGCTGGGGATGTCGCCCACGTAGCCGTAGTCGATAGGCACGGGCGATCGCTTTACTGCGCTTATGGCCTTTCCGTCGGCTCCGCACAGGCCAAGGGCATTGCACCCGGCTTGTTGCAGCATGGCCACAATGCGCTTGTTGATGAGGCCGGCGTATACCATGGTCACTACATCGAGCATTTCGCGACTGGTGACGCGGCGTCCTTCAATCATCTTAGTGGGCACATCCATGGCAGCGGCCATGCGCGTGGCCTCTTTGCCGCCGCCGTGCACGAGAATCTTGTGGCCAGGCATCGCTGCGAAATCCTTTACGAATTGCTCCAGCGCGTCGCGGTTGTCCACAACGTTGCCGCCAATTTTAACAACAGTGATTTTACCCATTGCCTACAAAGATTCGAGCATTCGCTTAATCACTGTTTGGGCCGAAATCTCGCGGTTGGCGGCCTCGGGGATGACGAGGCTTTGAGGCGACTCAATCACATCGTCGGTGACTATCATGTTGCGTCGCACGGGCAAGCAGTGCATGAAATAGGCGTTGTTGGTAAGCGCCATCTTCTTGCCGTCGATGGTCCATGAGCGATCCTTCGACAATATCTCGCCATAGTGGGGGTCGGCGTAGGCCGACCAGTTCTTGGCGTAAACGAAGTCGGCCCCGGCAAGCGCCTTGTCCTGGTCGTATTCCACGGTGGCGTTGCCCACGAATTCAGGCGCAAGTTCGTATCCGTGAGGATGAGTGATAACCAAGTCGTAACCGGCTGCATTGGCCCATTGAGCAAACGAGTTGGGCACGGCTTGCGGCAAAGTGCGAGGGTGGGGCGCCCATGTCAGCACCACCTTGGGGCGCGGTGTCTTCTTGTATTCCTCAATGGTGATAATGTCGGCAAAAGCCTGCAAGGGGTGGCCGGTGGCTGCCTCCATGCTGAACACGGGGCGGCCACTGTATTGGATGAACTGGTTGATGATGCGCTCCTCGTAGTCCTCAGCTTTGTTTTTGAGGCCGGCGAAAGCGCGCACGCCGATGATGTCGCAGTACGACCCCATCACGGGTATGGCTTCGAGCAGGTGCTCTGCCTTGTCGCCGTCCATGATTACGCCGCGCTCAGTTTCGAGCTTCCATGCTCCTTGGTTCACGTCGAGCACCATAGTGTTCATGCCCAAGTTCATGGCGGCTTTCTGCGTGCTAAGGCGCGTGCGCAGGCTTGAGTTGAAGAATATCATCAAAAGGGTGCGGTTGCGTCCCAGCTCGGTGTAGGCAAATTTGTTTTGCTTTATTTCGAGGGCTTCCTTTATGGCAGCCTGCAGGTCGCCTATATCGTTGACTGATGTGAATTTTTTCATTTTGACAATTGGTGCTTGAGTTTTGAGAGGAATTTGTCAGCGTCGGCCTTGGTGATAGTGAGTGCCGGGAGCAAACGTACGGTGTGCTGTCCGGCGCCGCCGGTGAATACATGCTCATCGAATAGCAAGCGTTGGCGCAGTTCGGGAGCCGACCCCTCGATTTCGATGCCGATCATGAGTCCGCGTCCGCGCACTTCTTTCAGCTCGGGTATCTTTTTTAGGTTCTCAATGAGGTATTCTCCCACTTCGCGGGCATTCTCCACAAGGTTTTCGCGCTCGATGATGTCGATAACAGAGATGGCTGCCGCACAAGCCAAGTGGTTGCCTCCGAATGTGGTGCCAAGCATGCCCTTTTTAGCCTCGAATTGCGGGGAAATGAGCACGGCGCCCATTGGAAAACCGTTGGCGATGCCTTTGGCGCACGTGATGATGTCGGGCTTGATGCCGGCGTATTGGTGAGCGAAGAATTTGCCCGTGCGGCCATATCCCGACTGAATCTCGTCGAGAATCAGCACTGTGCCCGTGTCGGTGGCCGCTTGGCGCACTTGGCGCAGGAATTCATCGTCGGGCATCACAATTCCGGCTACGCCTTGGATGCCTTCGATGATGACGGCTGCGAATTCGCGAGTGGCGAGTTTTGCCCTCACGGCTTCGATGTCGTTGAGAGGCACAAACTCAATATGGTCGGTGCGATTGAACGGCGCTTGGATGCTTGGATTGTCGGTGGCGGCCACGGCTCCCGAGGTGCGTCCGTGGAAGGCCTTTGAGAAGGCGAGCGCCTTGGCGCGACCGGTGTGGAACGATGCGAGCTTAAGGGCGTTTTCGTTGGCCTCGGCGCCCGAATTGCATAGGAAGAGCGAGTAATCGTCGTAGCCCGTGGCCTTGCCGATGCGCTTTGCCAAATCGTTCTGCAGATGGTTGTGCACCGAGTTGGAATAAAACGCAAGAGTTGCCAGCTGCTCGCCCACGCGAGCCACGTAATCGGGATGGCAATGTCCGACAGAGATCACGGCATGGCCGCCGTAGAGGTCGAGGTAAGGTGTGCCGTCGGCGGTGTATACGTAGTTGCCTTTGCCGCGCACAGGCTCGATGTCATATAGAGAGTATACGTCGAATAGTTCCATATTTGTCAGAAAGCTGATGGTTTGAGTTGCAGCCCGCAATCCTGGGGCAGTCCGAACATTATGTTGAGATTCTGCACAGCTTGGCCCGACGCGCCTTTGAGCAGATTGTCGATGGCGCACGTAATCAGCAGGTTGCCGCCATGCTTCTCCACGTGGAGGATAGCTTTGTTGGTGTTCACCGCCTGCTTTAGGTGGATAGGCTTAGGCCATGCGTGCGTGAACGCCGCATCGGCGTAGCAGTCTTCGTACAGCTTGCAGGCTTCTTCTTCCGACAGAGGGCACTGCAGATGCACAACGGCAAAGATGCCCCTGGGGAAGTCGCCGCGCATGGGCACGAAGTTGATGTCGCCGATAGGAGCGTCGCCCTGCAGCGACTGCAGAGTGCGCCTTATCTCGGCCAGGTGCTGATGCTCAAAAGCCTTGTACACCGACAGGTTGTCGTTGCGCCAACTGAAATGCGTTGTGCTTCCGGGCTTTACGCCTGCGCCGGTGGAGCCAGTGATGGCTGTCACCTGCACTGGCACGTTGAGCAGGCCGGCTTTGGCCAAGGGCAATAGCGACAATTGCAGCGCGGTGGCGAAGCAGCCCGGATTGGCCACTTTTGCGGCATCGGCTATGCGAGCGAGATTAGCTTCGGGCAAGCCGTAGACGTAGCCGTCGCTTTCGTCGCGGTAGTCTTGAGCCAGATCAATGATTTTGAGGTGCGCGGGGGCTGTATGGTCTTGCCAGAATTCGCGGCTTTTGCCATGTGCCGAGCAAAGGAACAGCGCGTCGATGCCGTCAAGGTCGATTGTGTCGGTGAAGCGCAAATCAGTGTCGCCTATCAAGCCGTCGTGCACGGTAGCCACGGGATTGCCGGCGTTGCTGGTGCTGTGCACCCAAGCGATTTCGGCATGTGGGTGGTGCACAAGTAGGCGAATGAGCTCGCCTGCTGTGTAGCCGGCGCCTCCGATTATGCCTATTTTCATTTTTTAGTGCTGTTGCGCTGTTGCACGTTGTAGTATATCTTCATCTGGTTGCCGAGAATCTTGGTGAAACCTTTCACGTCGTCGGCAGTCCATGCCTTGTTCACTTCGCCGTATTCGCCGAAGTCGGTCTTCATCAGGTCGTAAGGCGAGTCTACGCCAATGAGGGTGAAGCAGTAGGGGCGCAGAAGCACTTCCACGGTGCCGGAGACGTTGCGCTGCGACGATTCGAGGTAAGCCTCCATGTCGCGCATCACCGGCTCGAGATACTGCGCCTCGTGCAGGAACATGCCATACCAGGTGCCGATTTGGTCCTTCCAGTACTGCTGCCATTTGGTGAGGGTGTGCTTTTCGAGCATCTTGTGCGCGTTGATGATGAGCATTGGAGCTGCGGCCTCGAATCCAACTCGTCCCTTGATGCCGATTATTGTGTCGCCGATGTGCATGTCGCGGCCAATTCCGTATTTCGAGCCGATTGCCTCTATGGCGCGGATAGCCTCTATGCGGTCGTCGTATTTCTTGCCGTTGACAGCCACCACTTCGCCCTTTTCAAAGGTGATTTTCATCGACTGCGGTTCCGTTTCGGTCACTTGCGATGGATACGCATGCTCGGGGAGCGTCTGCTCGCTGTGCAGTGTCTCCTTTCCGCCGATGCTGGTGCCCCACAGGCCTTTGTTGATAGAGTATTCCATCTTCTTGAAGTCGGCTTCGTAGCCATGCTCCTTCAGGTAGTTGATTTCATACTCGCGGGTGAGCGTCATGTCGCGTGTAGGAGTGATGATTTCGATTTCAGGTGCGAGAATCTGGAATGTGAGGTCGAATCTCACCTGGTCGTTGCCGGCACCGGTTGAACCGTGCGCAATGGCGTCAGCGCCGATTTTTTTTGCGTATTCGATGGTGGCGATTGCCTGGAATATGCGCTCAGAGGAAACGCTAATGGGGTAGGTGCCGTTGCGCAGCACGTTGCCGGCTATCATGTAGCGGATGCTCTTGTCGTAGTATTCCTTAGTGATGTCGAGCGTGGCGTGCGACTTTGCGCCGAGAGCGATAGCGCGCTCCTCGATTGCCTTCAGCTCTTCGGGCGAGAAGCCGCCGGTGTTGGCGATGGCGGTGTGCACTTCGTAGCCGAGGTCTTGGCTGAGGTATTTTACGGTGAATGATGTATCAAGGCCGCCGCTGAAGGCGAGCACTACTTTCTTAGGTTGGTTTGCTTTCATTTTAGATGCAGGATTTTGTTGAGACGATTTTTAATTAGCATGAGATAAGGGTTGGCCTCGGGCTTTTTTCCCTTGTTTTCGTTGGCCGGATCGTATAGCATGCCTGTGCATAGGCACATTTTGCGATTGTTGCGCTGCAGGATGTCGTAGTTGACGCATCCCTTGCATCCTTGCCAAAATTCTTCATCTTGCGTGAGCTCAGAGAAGGTGACAGGAATGTAACCCAAGCGCGAATTAAGTTTCATCACCGGCAGCGACGTAGTGATGCTGAAAATCTTCGCGAAAGGAAAGCGCAAGCGCGCAAGCTCGAATGTTTTCTGCTTGATGCGGTGCGCCAGCCCGGATCGTCGGTATTCAGGGTCGACAATAAGGCCAGAGGTGGCCACATAGTCACCATGGCCCCAGCATTCGATGTAGCTGAAGCCCACCAACTTTTCTCCGTCGAGAGCTACAACAGCTTTGCCGCCATTGATTTTCGCCGCGATGTATTCAGGCGAACGACGAGCGATGCCCGTGCCTCGTTGCAGAGCCGACTCATAAATGAGGTCGCAAATGCGCTGGGCGTGCGTGGCGTGTTCGGGAGCGGCAAACTCCACTGTCACTTCTTTGTTGTTGTTCATTCTTTAGGGAATCGTACCAGTTTTAATAAGACAAAAATGACGATGTATCATGCAACATTGTCTGATATGTATAAATTGAGTGCAAAGTTAGCAATAAATTTTCGTACAGAGGTGTTAATTAAGAAAAAAAAGATGTGTAAATGCATAAAGAGTGTTCAATTTGTAAGCAATTTCGGCTGCGTGCATATATTTACCCAAAATATAGTCAATATTTTCACTGTATAATTAAAAATATTTGATATATTTGCAATCATAAAAACTATTACTTTAAATTTATACCTATCAATAATGAAGATTTTATTGCCTTCGCTTTGTGCTGCCGCAGTGGCCCTCACTTTGGGCGCTTGCTCGACGGCTCCTGAAAAGCATTTGACAAAAAGCGGTCTTGACCCCGAAAACTTCGTTGCCGACGTTAACGGCAAGCCTACTGCGCTCTACACGCTTACCAATAGCAATGGCATGGAAGTGTGCGTGACTAACTTTGGCGGACGCATCGTCTCGATCATGGCTCCCGACCGCGACGGAGATTTCAAAGACGTGGTGCTCGGCTTCGACAGCATTGAGGATTACCGCAACGTGCCCAGCGACTTCGGCGCTGCCATCGGCCGATACGCCAACCGCATCAACCAGGGCAGAATTGTGCTCGACGGCGACTCGATACAGCTGCCGCAGAACAATTTCGGCCACTGCCTGCATGGCGGTCCCACCGGATGGCAATACCAGGTATACGATGTGAAAGAGTCGAGCGGCAACTCAATCACACTGGTGATGAACTCGCCCGACGGCGACAACAATTTCCCCGGCAACGTGACGGCTGAGGTCACATACACCCTTACCGACGACAACGCCATCGACATCAACTACAGCGCCACCACCGACAAGACCACTGTGATCAACATGACCAATCACAGCTACTTCAACCTCAACGGCGACCCCACAATGCCCATCACCAACTGCGTGCTGCAGGCCAACGCGTCGCAGTACACGCCAGTTGACTCCACCTACATGACAACAGGCGAAATT
This sequence comes from uncultured Bacteroides sp., assembly GCA_964582335.1. Classification (GTDB taxonomy): domain Bacteria; phylum Bacteroidota; class Bacteroidia; order Bacteroidales; family Muribaculaceae; genus CAG-873. The sequence continues at coordinate 24,625 of CAZORI010000023.1, read as the reverse complement.
GCCACCGTTACGGAGACGCCGTTTGACTTCACCGAGCCTAAGGTGATTGGCGACGTCATCACTGCAGAGAACCAGCAGCTGAAATACGGCAACGGCTTCGACCACAACTGGGTGCTCGACACTGAGGGCGATGACACTAAGGAAGCCGTGAAGCTGATGTCGCCCGTCACCGGCATCACGCTCACCGTCTACACCGACGAGCCCGGCATACAAATCTACACCGGCAACTTCCTCGACGGCACCGTCACCGGCAAGAACGACATCACCTACAACCAACGCACCGGCATCTGCCTGGAGACGCAGAAATACCCCGACACCCCCAACAAGCCTGAATGGCCCAGCGCTGTCCTGCATCCCGGCGAAACCTACACGAGCCATTGCGTTTTCCAGTTTGGAGTAGAGAAATAAAGTACACAATATTTATATAAGAAGATTTGAGACCTCAAAGGCCATAGCCGGCATTGCTTTCCGGCAACGTTTCAACAAAGTCTTAAATCGTTAATACCAATTAATTATTACATGGCACTATTAGACTGGATTGTCATCGCGTTATTCTGCGTGGCTCTCATCGGCATTATCGTATGGGTAATGCGTCAGAAACAAGGTAATGCCGAGGACTACTTCCTCGGCGGCAAGGACGCGACATGGATCGCAATCGGCGCATCTATCTTCGCATCCAACATCGGATCAGAGCACCTGATTGGCCTGGCCGGCTCCGGAGCATCTTCGGGCATGGCTATGGCCCACTGGGAAATACAAGGATGGATGATTCTGCTTCTTGGCTGGGTATTCGTTCCCTTCTACACTCGCTCTATGGTAATCACAATGCCTGAATTCTTGGAGCGTCGCTACAATGGCGCATCGCGCACCATCCTTTCAGTGATTTCATTGATTTCTTACGTGCTCACCAAGGTGGCCGTTACCGTTTATGCCGGCGGCCTCGTGTTCCAGCAGGTATTTGGCATCGACAGCATCTGGGGCATCGACTTCTTCTGGATTGCTGCTGTAGGCCTGGTTGTGATCACAGCATTGTACACTATATTCGGCGGCATGAAGTCGGTGCTCTACACATCGGTGCTTCAGACTCCTATCTTGCTGCTTGGCTCGCTCATCATCCTTGTGCTCGGCCTCAAAGAGCTCGGCGGCTGGGATGAAATGATGAGAATATGTTCGGCCGTTGAGGTTAACGAGTATGGCGACACCATGGTGAACCTGATTCGCTCGAACAACGACGTGCAGTATCCGTGGCTCGGCGCCCTCATTGGTTCGGCTGTCATCGGTTTCTGGTACTGGTGTACCGACCAGTTCATCGTGCAGCGCGTGCTTTCCGGCAAGAATGAGAAGGAAGCGCGTCGCGGTACCATCTTCGGCGCTTACCTGAAGCTGTTGCCCGTATTCTTGTTCCTTATCCCGGGCATGATTGCATTCGCATTGCACCAGAAGATGGGCAGCTTCCTGCCTCTCGACCCCGCAACCGGCAAAGCCATCACCGATGCTGCCTTCCCCACCTTGGTAGCCAAGCTGCTTCCTGCCGGCGTGAAGGGCCTCATCGTGTGCGGTATCCTCGCAGCGCTGATGAGCTCGCTCGCTTCACTGTTCAACTCGTCGGCAGCCCTCTTCACAATCGACTTCTACCAGCGCTTCCGCCCGAAGACCGACCCCAAGAAGGTGGTTAAGATCGGCCAGGCTGCCACAGTAGTGATTGTGCTCCTTGGCATCCTCTGGATTCCTGTGATGCGCTCGGTTGGCGATGTGCTCTACCTGTATCTGCAGGACGTGCAGTCGGTGCTCGCTCCTGGCATTGCAGCAGCCTTCCTTATGGGTATATGCTGGAAGCGAGCCACCCCGCTTGGCGGTATGTGGGGCCTGATTGCCGGCTTGGTTATCGGCATGATTCGCCTTGGCGCTAAGGTTTACTACGGCGGCGTATGCGGCCTTGAGCAGGGCGTAGGCGGTGGCAGCATGATGCAGACTCTGTTCTACGACTACAACTGGCTCTTCTTCTGCGGCTGGATGCTCGTGTTCTGCTTGGCAGTTGTCATCATTGTCAGCCTCTTCACCAAGCCCAAGCCCGAGGACGAGATCCAGGGCCTTGTGTTCGGCACATCCACACCGGAGCAGCGCGCAGCCACACGCGCAAGCTGGAATTGCTGGGATATCATCAACTCGATCATTATCCTCGGCATTACAGCTGCATTCTATTACTATTTCTGGTAATCGACAATATGGGCGGGAGGGAAGCAAGCTTTTTCCACGTTTCACCGTTATTTAGGAGTTGTTCCAAATAGCTTCCTTTCCGCTTTTATTTTTAAATGATAAAACTTCAAATACTATGTTAGAAGAATTGAAGGAAAAGGTGTTCCGCGCCAACCTCGACTTGGTGAAGCACGGACTGGTGATTTTCACTTGGGGCAACGTTAGCGGCATCGATCGTGCAACCGGCCTTGTCGTGATTAAGCCAAGCGGCGTCGACTACGACACAATGAAGGTCGACGACATGGTGGTTGTCGACCTCGACGGCAATGTTGTGGAGGGCGACTTGCGCCCATCGTCAGACACGCCTACGCATTTGGCCCTTTACAAGGCTTTCCCCGAAATAGGCGGCGTAGTGCACACTCACTCGACGTATGCTACCGCATGGGCCCAAGCAGGCAAGGACATTCCCAATATCGGCACCACTCACGCCGACTATTTCCACAACGACATTCCTTGCACTGCCGATATGACCGAAGCCGAAGTGAAGGGCGCATACGAGCTCGAGACCGGCAACGTAATAATCAAGCGCTTTGAGGGCATGAATCCCGTACACACTCCCGGCGTGCTCGTGAAGAACCACGGCCCGTTTGCCTGGGGCAAAGACCCTCACGATGCAGTGCACAACGCCGTTGTGATGGAGCAGGTGGCCAAGATGGCGTTCATCGCCTACAGTGTCAACCCCGAGCTTACCATGAATCCACTGCTGATCGAAAAGCACTTCAGCCGCAAGCACGGCCCCAACGCCTATTACGGACAGAAGAAAAAATGAATAGGCGCTCGACGCAATTAAAGGAATATTAGATCAAGCATTATAATCAAAACACAAAAATATATAGTTATGAAAAATTTTGAAAATCTCGAATTGTGGTGGGTGACCGGAGCCCAGCTTCTCTATGGTGGCGACGCTGTCGTAGCCGTTGACTCTCATTCAAAGGAAATGGTCGACGGACTCAACAATTCGGGCAATCTCCCCATCAAGATAGTATACAAGGGCACAGCTAACTCGTCGAAGGAAGTTGAGGCTGTGATGAAGGCTGCCAACAACGACGCAAAGTGCGTGGGCATCATCACTTGGATGCACACATTCTCGCCTGCAAAGATGTGGATTCATGGCCTGCAGCAGCTCAGCAAGCCTTTGCTGCACTTCCACACGCAATACAATGCCGAAATTCCATGGAAGACAATCGACATGGATTTCATGAACCTCAACCAGTCGGCTCATGGCGATCGTGAGTTCGGTCACATTTGCGCACGTCTCAACATCCGCAGGAAAGTGGTTGTAGGCTACTGGAAGGATGAAGACACGCAGAAAAAAATCGCTGTGTGGAGCCGCGTTGCCGCTGCTTGGGCCGACGCTCAGGACATGCTCATCATACGCTTTGGCGATCAGATGAACAATGTGGCCGTTACCGACGGCGACAAGGTAGCTGCCGAGATGCAGCTTGGCTACCATGTTGACTACTGCCCCGTGAGCGCGCTGATGGAATACTACAAAAAGGTTGAAGACAGCGCAGTGGATGCTCTCGTGGCTGAATACTTCCAGCTCTACGACCATGACAAGAGCCTTGAAGACAAGTCGACGGAAGGATACAAGTCGGTAAGGAATGCTGCTAAGGCAGAGCTTGCTCTGCGCGCATGCCTCACCGCCAAGGGCGCAAAGGGCTTCACCACCAACTTCGACGACCTTGGCACCGACGACATCAACGATCCCAATTTCGTAGGCTTCGACCAAATACCCGGCCTCGCTTCGCAGCGCCTTATGGCTGAGGGTTATGGCTTCGGCGCAGAGGGCGACTGGAAGTCGGCTGCTCTCTACCGCACATTGTGGGTAATGAATCAAGGCTTGGAGGGCGGTTGCTCATTCCTCGAGGATTATACAATCAACTTCAAGGGAGCAGAAAGTTCGTTGCTGCAGTCGCACATGCTTGAGGTTTGCCCGCTTATCGCCGAGAAGAAGCCGAAGCTGGAGGTTCACTTCCTTGGCATTGGCATTCGCAAGGCACAGACAGCACGCCTCGTGTTCACATCGAAGCCTCAGAATGGCATCACTGCCACCGTTGTTGACATGGGCAATCGTTTCCGCCTCATTGTCAACGATGTGAAGTGCATCCGTCCGAAGGAAATGCCTAAGCTTCCCGTAGCCACAGCTCTGTGGATACCGATGCCCAACTTTGAGGTTGGCGCAGGCGCGTGGATCATGGCTGGCGGAACACACCACAGCTGCTTCTCATATGACCTCACCCCAGAATACTGGGAGGACTATGCCGAGATGGCAGGCATCGAAATGGTGCACATCAACAAGGATACCACGATGCAAGAGTTCAAGAAGGAACTTCGCTACAACGACGTGTATTATTTGCTCAATAAGACATCGAAATGACGCCTAAGCAAACAATAGAAGAAGGTAAAGCCATACTCGGCATCGAGTTTGGCTCTACCCGTATCAAAGCAGTGCTCATCGGCGAGGACAATACGCCCATAGCGCAAGGGTCGCACCAATGGGAGAATCAGCTTGTCAACGGAATCTGGACGTATAGTACGGAGGCCGTATGGTATGGCTTGCAGGATGCATACTCCAACCTGCGCAAAGACGTGCTTGCCAAATACGACGTAGAGATTGAGCATCTTGCAGCTATCGGCATCAGCGCCATGATGCACGGATACATGCCGTTTGACAAGGACGGCAACATCCTCGTTCCATTCCGCACTTGGCGCAACACCAACACCGGACCTGCTGCTGCCGAGTTGTCGGAGCTTTTCATGTTCAACATGCCCATGCGCTGGAGCCTGTCGCACCTTTATCAAGCCATGCTCAACAATGAAGAGCATGTCAAGGACATCGACTTCCTCACCACGCTTGCAGGCTATGTGCATTGGAAATTGACCGGAGAAAAGGTGCTTGGCGTAGGCGATGCCTCTGGCATTATGCCCGTCGACCCTGCTACACAGGACTACAATGCTCAGATGGTGGAAATTTTCGACGCGATAGTGGCACGCAAGGGCTACGAATGGCGTCTTATCGACATTCTGCCCAAGAGCATTCCCGCCGGAAAGAACGCAGGCACGCTCACAGAGGCCGGAGCCAAGCTTCTCGATGTGTCGGGCCACTTGCAAGGAGGCGCTGTGTTCTGCCCGCCGGAAGGCGACGCCGGCACTGGCATGGTGGCTACGAATGCTGTAAGCCCGCGCACAGGCAATGTGTCGGCCGGCACATCATCGTTCTCGATGATTGTGCTTGAACATGATCTGTCCAAGCCTTACGAAGCAATAGACATTGTCACTACCCCCGACGGCAAGCCGGTGGCTATGGTGCATTGCAACAATTGCACCTCCGACTTGAATGCATGGGTGGGATTGTTCAAGGAATTCCTCACGCTCACCGGCCAGCCCGTGGATATGAACGACTTGTACGGAATGCTGTACAATCATGCAATGACAGGCAGCCCTGACTGTGGCGGAGTGATGGCTTACAATTTCATTTCAGGCGAGCCCGTAATGGGCCTTGTTGAGGGATGTCCGCTTGTAATGCGTTCGGCTGCCGACAAATTCAATCTTGCCAATCTGATGCGCGCTCACCTGTATGCTTCGGTGGCCGTGCTGAAAATCGGCAATGATGTGCTTTTCAATGATGAAAAGGTGAATGTGGATCGCATCACCGGACATGGCGGCTTGTTTAAGACACCAGGCGTAGGCCAGCGTGTGCTTGCCGCAGCAATCAATTCGCCTATAACTGTGATGGAAACGGCTGGCGAAGGCGGAGCATGGGGCATTGCTGTTCTGGCCGCATATGTCGTTAACAACGCAGAGGGCCTGACGCTGCCGCAGTATCTCGACTACAAAGTGTTCAACAACTGCAAGGGCGAAACAATTGCTCCCGATGCAGCCGATGTGGAAGGCTTCAACCAATACATAGCTGAATACGTGAAATGCCTTGAGGCAGAGAAGAGCGCTGTGAAGGCAAAGCACTAATCGAATACATGCAATAAATAAAAGAGGCAGCCGCAATAGGTTGCCTCTTTTATTTATTGCGCTATAGGAATTTATAGTCAGCGACGCGAGTAGGTGGTAAGCGACTCTTTGCCGTTGTAATATAGGCGTGCGCGGATGTCGGCGTCGTCCTTCACGTCGATAGGCTCGGTGTAGAGGGCCGACTGTGCGTTTGGTTCAGTGCCGTCGGTGGTGTAGCGTATCTCTGCTCCAGGATAAGGCGAATTCATGCTGGCCTTCCCGTCGGCAACTTTTATGCCGGGTTGGCGCAGGTGGAAGTTGACGCCATCGGAAGCCCAGCGTGGCATCTCCTTCGCGCCGATAATTGCGTTGAATTGCTGATCGGTGTAGGTGGTGTCGTTGTTCCATGCGCGCTCGGTGAGGCCAAGCATCTTGGGCAGCAATTGGTATTCTACCATCTCAGGATTGCGAATTGTCTCTGCGAACAATTGTCCGGATATGCCATAGATTTTGTCCTTCTGGTTAGGCTTGACAGGGCAAAGCACGGCGGGATATCCATTGAGCGATGTGAACTCATCGACGAAGCCGCCCCAGCACAAGCCGAGCTCTTCGGGGTGCGAATTGTACATCATGTCGAGATAGAAGCGCTCTACGTTGGAAAGAATGGTGTTGAAGCCATTTTGCACCGATTGCACAGGGATGGTGCTCTTGTTGCCGGCAGTGCTCCAGCAATTTACGCTGTATACTTCCGGTGACACCTGCTTGTTGTACTTGTCGTCGTGTCCGATCGCAATTTCTTGCCAACCGCTCACCTTTATGCCCTTTTCTCGCATAATGTTCATCACGCGATTCACGAAATATCCGTGCAGTTCGGTTTGGCTCTTTATATTGTTGTCAGCCATGAATTTTTGGGCAGAGGGTGAGCCGCTCCAGGCGCCGTTGGCCACCTCATCGCCGCCAATGTGGATTGACTTCAGCGGCACGCCGGCGTCGGTGTACATCGACTGTATCTCGCCAATCACTGTATCCATGAATTTGTAGGGGCCTTCAAGCGCCGGGTTCATTACATTGTCGTGGAAAGCCTGGGCGCTGGTGTATTTCGAGGTGTCGCCGTCTTCTCTCAGTCGATACGAATCGTCGCCGGTGGTGCGGTAGCGCTTCTCCATAGCCTTCACAGCAGCGCGGGCGTGTCCGGGCGATTCGATTTCAGGAATCACGTCGATGCCGCGATTGTAGGCGTATTTGATGAAGTCGATGTAATCCTCGCGTGTGAAGTAACCGTTGCTGGTGGAGCCAAGGGTATTGGGATTGCCGTCGCCGCTGAAGATTTGGGCCATGAATTCGCTTTCGTCAGTGGTGTAGCCTCTGCGAGCGCCCACTTCGGTTAGCTCGGGCAGCTGCTTTATCTCCAAGCGCCAAGCCTCGTCGTCGAGCAGGTGGAAATGCAGCGTGTTGAGGCGATATTGGGCCATGAGGTCGATGAAGTGCTTCATTGCCTCGGGTGTCTGGTAGTTGCGCGAGATGTCGAGCATGATGGCGCGGTAGGGCAGGTCGGGATAGTCCACAATCTCCACGTTGGGAATTTCTGCGGCGTGGTTGGCTATGGCCTCTTCAAAGGCGTATTGAGCCACTTTTGCATGGCGCTCATCGGTGGCGCCTATGATAAGGCTGTCGTTGCGCACCGTAATTTTGTAATACTCGGGATTGTCGTTCTTGATCTGGTGCCATGAGAAGGCGAGGGGAGTGATGCTGGTGCCGTCCTTGACGGTTACGTGCTTGTAGCTAGGCACTACATCGTATACGCCGGGAGCGATGTCGGTGTATATTTCCTCGTTGCGGTCGTAGATTACGTCGCCATAAGGCATTTCATCGCGACGGTCGGTGGCCCATTGCTCTTTCTCGGTCAAAGGCAAGCGATTGTACACGACGGGCGATGTGGCGCCGTCGTGCTCGATGCGGTGAAAACCGTCCATCGCATAAGCGCGGTAGCGCATTTGTCCGGGCGTGATGATGTCAACTACGATAGTGTCTTTTCCCTGGGCGAAACGTGAAGACGACAGAGTGTAATAGCCGGGTACGATCTCTGTGATGGTGTCGAGCGGATTTGCCGGCGTCATTTTGCTTGCAAATCTGTTGAAACCAAGTTTGTCGAAACTCATGTCGCCTTCGATGATAAGGCGCTGAGTGTAGTTTTCCCCGTTGTTTTGCAGCATTTGCCAAGTGACGGTGGTCGGTTGCTCTTTGTGGGAGCAGCTTGAAAGTAACGTCATCCCGGCCGCTGCGGCTAAAATGATAAATTGGTTCATAAAAAGTTATTTGAATTGGAAACTAATGGACCGATTAGTGACAAAAATGAAAATTTTCACAAATTTAGCCATTATTTGTCATAAATTCAACAGTAACGATATGTAATAATGCGATAAATTTAATCCATGCACTGACATATGTGGTGATTGGTGGTGATTTCTGTCAAATAATTAATTATTTTTTTGTAATTTTGCAGCAGATAAACCGAATATTATCATTAACATCGAATATAAAATGAAACTGTTAGAAGGAAAAACCGCCCTGATCACCGGTGCCGCTCGTGGCATTGGCAAGGCTTTGGCGCTCAAATTCGCATCGGAAGGAGCAAACATCGCATTCACCGACATCGAAATCAACGAAAATGGCAAGCAGACCGAAGAAGAGATAGCTGCCCTGGGCGTGAAGGCAAAGGGCTACGCATCGAATGCCGCTAATTTTGATGAAACTCAGGCCGTGGTGGCAGAAGTAGTGAAGGATTTCGGCCGCATCGACATCCTCGTCAACAATGCCGGAATCACTAAGGATCGCCTGATGCTGCGCATGACCGAGAGCGACTGGGATGCTGTGATTGCAGTGAACTTGAAGAGCGCCTTCAACTTCATCAATGCAGTGCTTCCTATCATGATGCGCCAGCGCGGCGGCTCAATCATCAACATGGCATCGGTGGTAGGCGTGCACGGCAACGCCGGCCAAGCCAACTACGCAGCCTCAAAGGCTGGCCTCATCGCATTGGCCAAGAGCATTGCCCAGGAGGTAGGCTCGCGTGGCATACGCGCCAACGCCATTGCTCCCGGCTTCATCGAGACAGCCATGACCGCTGCTCTGCCCGAAGAGGTGCGCGCCGAGTGGGCAAAGAGGATACCTCTGCGCAGGGGTGGCAAGGTGGAGGATATCGCCAACGTGGCCACCTTCCTCGCGTCCGACATGTCGGGCTACGTCACCGGCCAAGTTATCCATGTGGATGGTGGCATGAACATGTAATCGCAAGAATCCATAATAAAAAGGTGGGCGGCTCGCGAGGCTTGCTCACCATTTTTTTGAATAATGACACAACCCAAGAAACTCAGTCTGCTTGGCTTGGTGGCCATAGTGTTTGGCACCATGATAGGCAGCGGCATATTCAACATAGCGCAAAACATGGCTGCCGAGGCCGGCCTCGGAGCGGTGATTGTGTCGTGGCTCATCACAGCTGTGGGCATAGTGTCGCTTGTGCTTGTATTCAATGTCTTGGCCGACACGCGTCCCGACTTGGATGCAGGCATTTACCAGTATGCCCAGGCAGGATTCGGCAAGTACGCGGGATTTAACATGGCATGGGGCTATTGGCTATGCACAGCATTCGGCAATGCCACCTACGCAGTGATGCTCAACGACGCATTCGGAGCATTTTTCCCTCCACTGCTGCAGCATGGCTGGTACACGATTGGCTTTTGCTCAGTGTTCATATGGTCGATGTTTGCCATAGTGTCGGCGGGCATCAACACTGCCTCTGTAATCAACACGGTGATAACAATCCTGAAATTCGCCTGCCTGATATTCATAGTGGTGGTGTTGGCGATATTTTTCAGTAACGCCACATTCATGTCGAGCCTAATCGGCGCGTCGCAGAATCTTGAAGGTTTCGGATATCAGGTGAAGAGCACTATGCTCGTCACCATATGGTGCTTCTTGGGCATAGAGGGAGCCATGATAATGTCGGCCAGGGCTAAGCGCAAGCGCGACGTAGGCCGTGCCGGCATAATAGGCTTCATCTGTGCATGGGGCTTGTATTTTGTGATATCGGTGATGTGCTATGGCATATTGCTGCAGCCTCAATTGGCCGCTCTGCAGAATCCGTCGCTTGCCTACGTGCTGAGGCTATGCTCTGGCGAGTGGGCTTATATTTTTGTTGTGGTGTCGGTGATAGTGGCATTGCTTGGAGGCTCGGTGGCATGGTCGCTGATATGCGCCCAAGTGCCCTACGAGGCTGCGAAGATAGGCATGCTGCCCAAGCGCTTTCTGCGCACAAATCGGCAGGGGGTGCCCATAGTGAGCCTATTGATGTCGAGCGTGATTATGCAGATTTTCATAACATTTGTGGTGTTTGCCGAGTCGGTGTATCTTGCTGCAGCGCAGATTACGTCGATGATGGTGCTTCCTGCATATATGTTTTGCGGGTTGTATCTGTGGAAAGCAACTTATAACGCCAAAAGGTATCTGCATGTAGATGATAAAGCACGGATTTGGCCTAAGCGCTTGCTTGGCATAGTCTGCACGGTATTTTGCCTTTGGTTCATGTACGCCGGAGGCCTCGACTTGCTATTGATGACATCGCTTTTCTACTTGGCCGGAACATTCTATTACGTAGAGACTCGCAGTGAGCAAAACGGCAGCCATGCAGTGGGCAGAATGCTTACGTGGCCCGAACGCTTTGTGTTTGTGTGCCTTGTGGCATGTGCCGTGACATCGATAATATTGCTTTTCATGCATCGCATCAGTTTCTGAGTTGATGATTAAAGCAATCAGCGTGGACATGCTTTGCCTCGACGGCTGCATGTCCACGCTGATTGTTTATGCCAGGGCTGAGGTTATCGGCCTGTGCTCTTGATCATATCGGTGAGCATGTTGTTGAAGGCGTGCTGCGAAAGCAGGTTCTCAAGCGTGATGTGCATGCGGTAGCGCCAATAGTGGCGTGGGTTTGCAGGCACGTTGATTTGCTCTTCCTGCGGGTTTTCGCGGCGAAGTTCGCCATTGATTGAAAGCCAGTCCTGCAGCGGCAAGATGCAGAGCATTGATGGCGACTGCAGATGCAGGCGCACGATTTTCTCGCATATCCACGGCTCGGCGAAGTACGGAGCCGGGCCACCTTCGTTGAGCACATGGTTGTAGAATTCCTGTGTCTTCTGTCGGTCCTCTTCCCACCATCCGCGTATGCCGCTCATGTCGTGAGTCGACGTGGTGCACACAGAGTAGTATGGGTAGTGCCAAGTGTCGCCGAATGGCGTGCGCGGATCCTTAGGCATGCGCTGTATCTCGAGAGTTAGGATTTCGAGAGCGTCCATCACGGCGGGCACGCAGTCGGGAATCATGCCCAGGTCCTCGGCGCATGTGAGCATGTCGGTAGAGTCGATTAGCGGAGGAAGCTTCCACATGGCCTTTTCATACCAGTAATCGTTGTTGCGGTGGTAGAAATAATCGTTGTAAAGGCGGTCGAAGCACCAACGCTCGTAATCGGTGAGCGATCGGTAGACATAGGTGAACTGTGCCGACACTCTCGGGAAGAAGTGGCCTTCGCGCTCGCGGTCCTTTATGAACAATACGTCGTCGATTAAGCCGAGCAAGCCGTTGCATAGGCGTGTGTTCTTTTCATCTTTCTCCAGAGCGTCGAAGTATTGCGCCACCTTGCGCTGAGTGTCGAATTCGGGCTTCAGCTTGTAGCGTCCGTAGCCTACCGATGTGAGGAAGCGCTCGCGTGCCTCATCGGTGTATTCGCCGAAGAAATCGCCAAGGAAATAGTCCGTGATGTAGGGAGTGGTGTACAGGTCGACATCAATCCAGAAATCATAGTTGTCTCTAAGCTCATCGGCGCTGAACGACAGCGAAGGATAGAAATGTCCGAGCAAGCCGTGGATTGCATCCATTGGAATTTGCCATATTCGGAAAAATCCGAGCACGTGGTCGATGCGGTAGGCATCGAAGTATTCGCTCATCTTGCGGAAGCGAGCCTTCCACCATGCAAAGTTGTCGCGGCTCATCTCTTCCCAGTTGTAAGTGGGGAAGCCCCAGTTCTGGCCAAGCACCGAGAAATCATCGGGTGGCGCTCCGGCCTGGCTGTCGAGGTAGAATAGCTGCGGATACATCCATGCATCGACCGAGGTGCGCGAGATGCCGATGGGGATATCGCCCTTGATGGCTATGCCATGCGCGTGGGCGTAGTCGCGCACGTGTCGCATCTGCTTGTCGAGGAAGTACTGCAGGTAGTATTCAAAATTGATGTACGAGCTGTTGTGCTCCACAAAGTCGGCGATTTTGTCGGGGTCGTATTTTGCATATTCTCCCCATTTGTCAAACTCGGCAGTGTTGTTGCGGTCGCGCAATACGCAGAATGCTGCGTAAGGCGTAAGCCATTCGCCGTTGCGCTTCACGAATTCTTGGAATTCGGGGCTTGCCGCCACGGCATCGCCGTCTTGCTGGAACAATTCCTTGGCATAGGCTCGCTTGGCATTGTTCACTCGCTCGTAATCAACCACTTTGAGCGTGTTGAGTTCGTGCGCTAAGTTTTCGTAATAGTTGCGTCGCTCGGCATCGTTGAGCGTGCCCATCTCGCTGAGGCGCAGATATTGCGGATGCAGCGCGAAGGTGGAATTGGCGTTGTATGGATATGAGTCGGTCCAGGTGCCCGTCATTGTGGTGTCGTTGATAGGCAAAATCTGCACGAAGTTCTGGCCGGTGGATGCTGCCCAGTCGATAAGCGGCATCAAGTCGTAGAAATCGCCAACGCCGAAATCTTGCTCGCTGCGGAGGGAGAACACCGGGATGGCCACGCCGGCCCCTTTCCAAGGAGTCTGCATATTGATGAAGCGCATTCCGGCCGAGAGAGTGGCAGCGTCCTTAACGGGAGCGATGTCGAAGCGTCGGTTTGAGCCGCCCTCCCACGACACCACTTCGCCAGTGGCTTTGTCGACAATCAGGAACTTGAATTCCGAGCCAGGCTCGAGGTCGTCGGCTGCGTCGATTGTGGCAGTCCATAGGGGGAAGAGCGCGTCGCTCATGCGCACAGCCTTGGCGGGCTGCCAATTGCCAAGCGCCTCAGAGCCTCCGGATATTGCCAAAGCATGGTCGGGGCTTACCATAGGCGCAGCCACCTGTACGGTGATTTTGCCTTGCTGCATCGACACTTCTGCGTCGCGATGCTCGCGGTGGTTTATGCATTTAGTGAAAGCCGAAGAGTAGTAGGGCTTGTCCCAAGGCTGGTCCTGCCAGCGGTCGTGCACCAGGCAAAGCTCGGCGTCGGTGTTGGGCAGAGCATGGGGATGCCCCCATTCTCGGCGGAGCACGGAATTGTCTTCGCGCTTAAGAAGATAGCGATAATGGAACTTGCGCTCATGGTCGGGTATGTCAATCTCTGCCACCCACTGTTCGGCGCCCTGCAAATTCATCTTTACGGCCTTTGCATCGTCAAATTCGCCAAGAGCCGGGCATTCGCCGCTGATGTATATGGCTTCGCCCCAGTTCGTACGATAGTTTACATTGAATTTTACTTTCATATAGGTATTATGAGGGTAGTCTGTATCTAAATAATAGCAATGAAAACGATGCAATAGTTTATGTCAGCCGCATTTGCTGGTGCCGCATGATGTGCATATCAGGCAACCCTCTTGGTAGATGAGCGTGGGATTGCCGCATTTGGGGCATATTTGGCCGCTGGCTTTTGTGCCGTTGGGCACGTATTTTTTCAGCGCGCGCTCCACGCCCATCTTCCACGTGTTGATCGACTGGCTGTCCAATTCCAGGCCGTCGACCATCTTTATCACTTTATCGATTGGCATGCCGTAGCGTAGCACTCCGGAAATTAGTTTGGCATAGTTCCAGTATTCGGGGTTGAACTTGTAGGAAAGGCCTTCGATGGTGGTCTTGTATCCGCGCTTGTTGATGAATTGGAAGTCGTAGCGTTTGTTGCCGTCGGGGTCAACAGCCTTTATGATTTTGCCGTGAGTCACCGACTTGGGACAGAATATTCCGTCCTCGTCGTCGGCCAAGCCAGTGAATATCTCGTAGGGGGCGCCGTCGATAAGTCCGACGAAGGCGATCCATTTTTCCTTGTTGTTCTGGAAACGCACAACGTCTGCTTCGAGCTCGATAGGACGCTTTGTGACGTGAGGCACTGAATGAGTGTCGTCCTTGGCGTTTTCAAGAGAAACGAGGATGTTGTCGCGAGAGCCGTCGCGATAGACAGTGCAGCCTTTGCAACCGACCTTCCATGCCTCCATGTAGAGCTTTCCCACAGTCTCTTCCGTAACGTCGTTGGGCAGGTTGATGGTGACGGATATTGAGTGGTCGACCCATTTCTGCACAGCTCCTTGCATCCTCACCTTTTCGAGCCAGTCGATTTCGTTGGCGGTGGCTCCGGCATAAGGCGAGCGCGCCACGAGGGCGTCTATTTCCTCCTGGGTGTATTTGTCCTTGAGGGGTATATTTTTGATGCGCATCCATTCGAGGAATTTGGGGTGATACACCATGAATTCTTCGAATGCGTCGCCGTTGTCGCTAACAAAGTCGATTGTGACGTCAACATCGGAGGGGTTCACCTTGCGTCGACGCTTGTACACGGGGCGAAACACTGGCTCTATTCCCGATGTGGTGCGTGTCATAATGCTGGTGGTGCCGGTGGGAGCAATTGTGAGGCATGCTATGTTGCGTCGTCCGTATTTTAGCATTGCCTGGTAAAGCTCCGGCTCCGCTTCGCGAATGCGCGCTATGAATGGGTTGGCTTCCTCAAGCTTGGCGTCGAAGATTTCAAACGCTCCGCGCTCCTTGGCCAGCTGCACCGACGAGCGGTAGGCAGCCAACGCTAATGCGCGGTGCACGCTTACGGAGAATTCGGTTGCCTCGGGAGTACCGTACTTCAACCCGAGGGCGGCAATCATGTCGCCTTCGGCGGTTGTGCCCACGCCTGTGCGTCGTCCCTTCAGAGTCTTGGAGCGAATTTTTTCCCAAAGGTGCTTTTCCACGCTTTTCACTTCGCCGGGCTCCGGGTCGGCTTCGATTTTCTGGAGGATTACATCGATTTTCTCCATTTCGAGGTCGATGATATCGTCCATAATGCGCTGTGCCTTAGCCACATGGGCGGCGAATTTGTCGAAATCGAAGTAGGCATCTTTGGCGAACGGATTTACGACGTAGCTGTAGAGGTTGATGGCCAGCAGTCGGCAGCTGTCGTAGGGGCAAAGGGGAATCTCGCCGCAAGGGTTTGTCGAGATGGTTTCAAACCCTAAGTGAGCATAGCAGTCGGGCACCGACTCTCGGATGATGGTGTCCCAGAACAGTACGCCGGGCTCGGCCGATTTCCATGCATTGTGTATTATTTTGTTCCAAAGCGATTTCGCGTCGATTTCTTTTGTCACTTTGGGGTCGGCATCGCCGACGGGATACTGTTGCATGAAGGGCTGGCCCGACTCGGCAGCCTGCATGAAATCGTCGGTGATTCTTACCGACACATTCGCGCCGGTGACTCGCCCTTCCTCCATCTTTGCATCGATGAATGCCTCAGAATCGGGATGCTTGATCGACACTGTCATCATCAGCGCGCCGCGTCGGCCGTCTTGCGCCACTTCGCGCGTGGAGTTGGAGTATCGCTCCATGAATGGCACAAGTCCGGTTGATGTCAGGGCAGAATTGTTCACCGGCATTCCTTTTGGCCTGATATGGCTAAGGTCGTGCCCTACGCCTCCGCGTCGCTTCATCAGCTGCACTTGCTCTTCGTCGATGTGTATGATGCCGCCGTAGGAGTCGGGATGCCCGTCGAGGCCGATAACGAAGCAATTTGACAGCGACCCCACTTGATAGTGATTCCCTATGCCGCTCATTGGGCTGCCTTGGGGCACTACATAGCGGAAGTCGGCTATCAAATCCATCACGTCGGCTTCCGACATTGGGTTGGGATATTTTGATTCAATGCGAGATATTTCGCGCGCTATGCGCAGATGCATGTCGTGGGGCGTGAGTTCGTAGAAATTTCCGTAGGAGTCCTTCAAGGCATATTTGCTCACCCAGACACGTGCGGCGAGCTGGTCGCCGTCGAAATATTTCAGAGAGGCCTCATACGCCTCGTCGTAGGTATAAGCCATAAGAGAATGAAAAGAGAGAGGGTGCAGCGAAGTACACCCTCAAAGGTTTTGATTTCGATTATGCCTGGTGCGCAGGACGCAGCAGGTCGTTTACAGTCTTGACGGGATTGAAGCTTGAGCTTGGCACCTCAACGAAAATTGTGAGCCAGTCGCTCATTGCGCCGTTCCACAGGCCGGGCAATTCGAGAGCGCGCAGTTCGCGGCCATCGAGCGATTTCGAGCTGATGAAGCCGGTGTCGGGGTCGACATAGTTGGGCAGATTGAATTTGTTGCCGTCGATGTCGCGAATGTAGCACACCAAATCCACCGGATTGAAGTGTGTGGCTTGCGACATGATGTTGGCGTACTCCGGCACTGAGGTGTCGATTTGCGATGACTCAAGAATCTGAGGTGATGCGGTGCCGTCGGGGTTGTAGGCGATGAATGGGCCGCCACCGGGCTCGCCTTCGTTGCGCACCATTCCGCATGCGCGCATCGGGCGGTTGAGCTTTCCAATCAGGAAAGCAGCCAATTCGGCACCCTTCAGCTGCACAAACTGATCGGCGTGAATCGAGAAGGTGTCGGAGAGGAATTTGCATATCTCCTTCAGGTCGTCCTCAGTGTATTTTCCGCTTTTGAGCAGGCGCAAGTATTTGTCCACCAAGTCGTGGGCGAGCATCAGGGTGCCGGCAAGCACTTTTTTGCTCTGTATGGTTGCGGCTCGCTGCGAGTCGGGCACTACGTTGTCGATGTTCTTGATGAATACCACAGTAGAGTCGATGTCGTTGAGGTTTTCAATCAGCGCGCCATGGCCTCCGGGTCGGAACACGATCTTGCCGTCCTTGTCGCGGAAAGGCTCGTTGTCCTGTGTGGCGGCCACTGTGTCGGTTGATGGCTTTTGCTGCGATGTGGTCACGTCGTATTTCACGCCGGTTGCCTTTTCGAATGCAGGCACAGCCGTGGCCAGTTTGTCGTCGAATAAGTGCTGGTGGTTGGCCGATACGGTGAAGTGCAGTTTCGCGAGGCCGTTGACGGCAGCTGTCTGCGCGCCTTCCATCAATTGCTCTTCAAGCGGGGTGCGCACGGAGCCGTCGGCATAGCGGTGGAATGATAGCATTGCTTTCGGGAGCGCGCCGTAGTTGAGGCCTTCGGGCAGGATAATGCCGCCGATGACATCCTTGTATCGCCCCTCGGCTATGAGTTGGTCGGCATTCTTGCCATGCAGCTTTTTGAGAGCTTGGTTTAGCTCGTCGTAGAATGGAGCCTTAGCGATGTTGGCAATAAGCTTGTCGACGTCGCTGCCAGGCTTGGGTGCGTTGTCCTCACCATTGACGAAAGCGAAAAGGGCCTTGAACATGCGGGAGGCGGCTCCCGATGCGGGCACGAATTTGCACACGTTGCCGCCGTCGGCCAGATACTGGTTCCATCGTGCTATGGCAGCCTCTTGCCCTTGCTCGTCGGGCACAAGTATGCCCTCACCGGCTTTGGCCGACGCGAGCAGCTTTAAGTATGGGAAACCTGTTTTGAAACGCGAGAGTTGTTCGTTGAGCTTCTCCATGGATATTCCTTTTTCGGCCATGAAGCTTAAGTCTTGTTGGGTGAGCATGTTGAGTATTGTTATTACAAGGTTCTTGAAATTCGTTTTATGAGGTTGTAGGCCGATACTATTCCGAGCTCGCCGGCTTTGCTCAGGTCGGCGATGCCGGCTTTTTGGTTGCCGAGCTTAAGGTAGATGTATCCTCTGTTGTAGTAGGCTTCGCCGAGAGCCTCCTGCAGCTCGATTGCGCGTGTGAAAGAGGATAGGGCAGAAGTGAGGTCGCCGAGCTCGTAGAGCACGATGCCCTTGTCGAACCAAGCGACGGCAGTGCGGGGCGACAGCTCGATTGCCTTGTTGAAATCGTCGAGCGCTTGGGTCAGAGCCATGCGCTTGTTGTCGACGCTCTGCCCGGGCATTGCCGGTGCTTCGCCCTTTAAGTCTTGGCTATGCGCCAGATGCACTCTTGCCTGTCCTCGCAGGAAGTATGCCACGGCGTGGTCGGGGCTGAGATCGGCAGCTCGGTCGAGGTCGGCGATGGCAGCGGGGTAGTTTTTGAGTGTTATGAAGTCCATGGCGCGTCCCAGGTAGTCGATTGTTCGCGGCTGGTGCGTTGCGAGGTACGAGTCGAAATATTCAACCGACGAGAAGTGCTTTTGGATCATATCGGGGTCGTTGAGCGACGGCGGATTAGGCACCACCTTCATCACGTATCGCAGCATGCGGGTGTTGTTGATGTCCTCCACTTCCTTGAAGTAGTAGGTGTCTTGCTTAAGCTCTGTTGGCGAGGAGTAGTAGGATATCTCAATCAACGGTTCGATTTCGATGGAGAGGTCGCGATCCTGTACGCGTCCGCGTATTGCTTGGTTGTTGTATTCCTCGCGTATGTTGGTTTCGTTGGTTATTGTGAGCAGCGTGTTGAATTTGCGCGAGGCGGCCTCCGGCGTAAGTTCTTCTGGTGTGGAGTCGGTCTCCTTTTCTGAGTTCACGGCAGCCTTAGCCAGAGCCCAGGCTTTGTCGTTGTTGCTTTTTGCTTTCTGCAGCTGTCCTTGCTCGCGTTCGAATTCGCTGAGCATGTAGTAGGCGCTTGAGAAGTCGGGGAAGCGGTCGATCACCTTCTGCACGTCGGCGATGGCTTCGGGATAGTCGTGCTTTGCTCCGTACACCACAGCGCGGTTGTATCGGGCGCGGTAGTTGTCGGGGTCGAGCTGCAGTATCATCGACAGGTCCTTAAGGGCGCGGTCGTTGTCGCCCACTTCCATCAGCAGCAGGCTGCGGTTGAAGAGCGCAGTCTGATTGAGGGGCTCCAGTTCAAGTGCATAGTCGAAGTCGGCCATGGCGCCGAAGTAGTCGTCGGTGGAGTAGCGCAGGTAGGCGCGGTTGATGTAAAGGCCGGCGATTCGTGGCTCGAGCTTGATGGCCTGGTTCATGTCGGCCAGCGCTTGGTCGTAGTTTTTTTGCTTGTCGATGTTGATGGCAGCCCTCAGCAGATAAGCGTTCAAGGCATTTTGGTTGATGCTGAGCGCCATCTCTATGTCGGCTTGCGCCCCTATAGTGTCGGCTTGCTCCAGCCTCAGCTTTGCTCGGCCAATGTATCCGTTGTCGAAGTTAGGGTAGTATTTCAGCAGCTCTTCAAAAGCAGAGTCGGCTTGCTCGTATTGCTTCATGTCGTGTAGGGCAAGCGAGCGGTTGAACATTATCTGGCGGTTGCGCGGCAGCAGCTTCAGCGCTTCGGTGTAGTCGTCCACAGCCTCGCTGTTGCGGCCGAGGTTTTGCCTTGCCACGCCTCTCACTTCCCATGCGTCAGTGAGGAATTCATTGAGCTGCAGGGCCTTGCTGGCATCAGCCTCGGCGCCGTTGTAGTCGTCGAGGTTGAGCTTTGCTATCGACCTCATCAGATACGGGGTGGCAAGGTAGGGCTTTGCTTGTATCACCTGGTTGAAGTATTGTATCGAGAGCACATAGTCCTCGAAATAGAGCGCGTTTTGCCCCACGCGAAGCATTTGGTCGGTGTTGATTTGGGCCCGAATGCCTAAGGGTGTGCCTAATAAAAAGGCAAGCAATATTATAGTGGTTAATTTTAGTCGCATCATATCGCAAAATTAATGATTATTCCTCAAACCACAAAAAGAAAAGTTGCCAAATAAAAAGGCCAAATAAAAAGGGGCAGTCAATCGCGATTTAACGTCTTTTTGAAGATATGGGCATAGTTGTTGCGCACGTTCAGGGCTAAATTTGCAATGTAAATAATAAGATATACAGAATTATGAAAAAGATAGAATTAAACGATGTGATATTTGCTCGTGCTACAATGATGGGTCGTGAAATTATCAATATGCGCATCTGTGGCGTAATGTCGATGTCGGAGCTGCTGAGGCGAGTGCGTCAGGAGATAGGTTCGTGCTTCGGGCTCATCACTATCAACCTGCGCAATATGTCGCAAGGGTGGACACAGACCGCCTGCTATCGATTCTCGTAAGAATTCACGATTTCGGCTATCGCGCATGCGTCAGCTTCGCTCACGGCGCTGTTGATGGGCAGGCTCACCACCTCGCGTGCGAGCATGTCGGCGATGGGCAAGTTGAGCCTGGCGAATTGAGCGTAGCAAGGTTGCCTGTGCGGTGGCGTAGGGTAGTGGATAGCCGTATTTATTCCATGCATTTTAAGATACTCTATGAAAGACACGCGTTGGCCCACTCTCACCACGAATTGGTGCCACACGGATTCCTGCATTGCCCTCGTGGGGAGGGCGACGCGGGGATTCTTGATTTTGGCGAGGTAGATATTGGCGATGCGCCGGCGATGGGCTATTTCGTGGCTTAGGAAGGGCAGCTTGGCGCTTAGCATGGCTGCCTGCATCGGGTCGAGGCGGCAGTTGAGGCCGGCATATATATTGTGGTATTGCGTGTCGGCGCCGTAATTGCTTATGGCGCGCACTGCTTGGGCAAGAGCGGCGTCGTGGGTGAGCACAGCGCCGGCATCGCCAAGCGCCCCGATGTTTTTGGTAGGGTAGAAGCTTATGGCAGCGGCATGACCAAGGCTGCCCGAGGCGTGCGTGCCAAATAGGCCTGGGTCTGCGCTCTCTGCGCCTATGGCTTGCGCGTTGTCCTCGATTGTGATCAGGTCGTGGCTTTGTGCAGTGGCGGCCATTGCGTGGTCCCATGCGATGCGTCCGTAGAGGTGCACAGGCATGATGGCGCGAGTGCGCGCTGTGATTGCATGCGCCACGCTTTCGCCAGTAATATTGTATGTGAGAGGGTCTGGGTCGACAAAGTTAGGCTTAAGGCCCGAATCGGTGATGGCCAGCACAGAGGCGATGTAGGTATTTGACGGCACGATCACTTCGTCGCCTGAGCGAAGGCGGCCAAGTGCCATGTATGCTCTTAGAATCAGCCGCAAAGCGTCGAGACCGTTGCTCACGCCCACGGCATAGGGCACTTGGCAGACGCGTGCAAGTGAATTCTCAAACGCCGCCACTTCGGCCCCGCCTATGTATTGCCCGCTGTCGATTACTCTGGCGGCTGCTGATTTCAGCAGGGAGGAGTAGGGGGCGTTGGTGGCCGCGAGGTCAAGGAAGGGGATAAGGCGTTGGGGGTTGCCCGACTTATATTGGATGAAATCGTCGTAATCGCGTATGTAGTCTTCTTCCGAGAATAAATCAGATGCCATGACCAGGCAAACTGCGCCGCCTGAAAAGCTGTCGATGGTGCGCCATATGCCGTGCGGGATGAGCAGGCCTTGGGTGGGACGGCTGAGCGTAACCGACACCTTGTCGCATCCATCGTCAAGATTCACGACAAAACTGCCCGATGCGGCCACGAGCAACTCCTGCGTGGCAATGTGGGCGTGGCCGCCTCGCTCGGCGCCCGACGGCACGTCGCAAATCCAGTAGCATCGCTTAATCCCAAACGGGAAAGAGGGGTCGCTTTGCGCCACGCACAGGTTGCCGCGCACATCGTGTATGGTAGGCAGTTCTATTACATGCGGTATCATGGTAGGCATATCATTGCTTGCGCATTATGTCAGGATTTGTCGCTATCCTTATTGTCAGCTTTCTGGGCAGCGGCATATGCGGCGAGCCGCTTTTTCCATTCGGCGGCTCTTTTCCTGGCCTTGGCCTGCTTGTCCTTCTCGTAATCTTCTCGTTGGCGCTCTAAATAGTTGTCAGCCATATCGGTGTAGGGTTGGTGGCGCTGCAATGCCGGTTAGTCGTGGTGGTAGGGCTCTCCTCTCATGATGGCCATGGCGCGGTAGAGCTGTTCGAGAAGCACCACTCGGGCGAGCTCGTGCGGCAGGGTCATCTTGCCGAGCGATATCTTGCAGTTGGCTCGGGCGTACACTTCCGGGCTGAATCCGTAGGGGCCGCCGATGACGAACACGAGCCGTCCGGGCAGATTCGCCATCTTGTCGGAGATGAATGCGGCAAACTCGCGCGAGGTGTATTCCCGGCCTCGCTCGTCCATGATGACAACACAGTCGGAGGGCGCGAGGCTGTTCATTATCACCGCTCCTTCCTGCGATTTTTGCTGGTCGGAGGAAAGAGCCCTGGTGTTCTTTATGTCGGGTATCTCCTTGAGCTCGAAGGGAACGTAGTGGGGTAGTCGGCCGGCGTAGCGGTCGGCTGCTTCGCTGAATGGCGCATAGGCTATTTTGCCGACGGCGACTACTGCTATCTTCATTCCTTTACGGCCTTGAAGCTCATGTCGAGTCCTTTCACCGAGTGGGTGAGAGCACCGACAGATATGAAGTCGACGCCGCATTCGCCGTATTGGCGCAGATTCTGCAGGGTGATTCCTCCCGACGATTCGATTTCTATGGCGGGGTTGAGGCTGCGAATGATTTTCACGGCCTCTTTTGTGCGCTCGGGCGTGAAGTTGTCGAGCATTATGCGGTCCACGCCGGCCTCGACGGCTTGCTTAATTTCTTCTATGTTGCGCACTTCTTGCTCTATTTTCAGGTTTTTGTGGTTGCGCTTCAGGTATTCGCGTACAGAAGCCACTGCCTGTGGGATGCCACCGGCGAAGTCGACGTGGTTGTCCTTGATCAGGATCATGTCGAAAAGGCCTATGCGGTGATTGGTGCCTCCGCCAATGCGCACGGCCTCCTTTTCGAGCAGGCGCATGCCGGGGGTGGTTTTGCGTGTGTCGAGCACGCGTGTGTGCAGGCCCTTCAGCTCGGCTTGGTATTTAGCGGTGGTGGTGGCTATTCCGCTCATGCGCTGCATTATGTTGAGCATTATTCGCTCAGTCTGGAGAAGCGAGCGCACGGGGCCTTTCACGACGAAAGCGATGTCGCCAGGCTTCACGTGAGCGCCGTCGTCGATCAACACAGACATTTCCAGGTCGGGGTCGAATTTCTCAAACACCTTGCGTGCTATTTCCACTCCGGCGAGTATGCCTTCTTCCTTTACGATTAGTTGCTGTGCGCCATATTCGCTTGCCGGGATTGTGCTGAGCGTGGTGTGGTCGCCGTCGCCGATGTCCTCGGCAAAAGCCAGGTCGAGCAGGCGGTCGATTAGTTGATCTTTCATATCCATAATAAATGATTTTAGCGGGCCATAAATTTTCCTTTCGCAAAGTTAGCCATAAAAAATCAAGAATTAAGCAACTAATTTGATAAATTTAGAAGCCGTTCATTTCGAGGTCGGTGATGCTACGGGCTGTGACGTAGGCGTACATGGTCACAAGGATATGCACTGCCAATTTCAGCTCTTCATCGTTAAACTCCGGAGCACTATGCGCTTCATCGTTGCGCCATGCACGCACCTTTTCAAGATAGTCCCGGAATCGGAAATATCTTGGGTCGGTAGTATGCTTCAATCTGCGTAGGGATTCATGACCGAGGATACAGTCAGCGAACCGTGTTCTGTCAGCCGCTCCTTCGCGGGTTGTCAACTCCTGGTTGTTGATGAGGTAATACAGTTTCTTCAGGAATGACTCGAATTTACCTACGAGTGTGTTGAAGTGAGCGCGACGGTCAAGCTCGGTCAACCGTTCATTGCAGAGAAGATGATTGAGAGAATTTATGAGTAGGTCATTAGCTCCATCGAGTCCGGGTTTGGTTTTCTTCTGGATGATATTTATGAGATACTCGGCAACTTCGTCCAACCGACGCGATGTCTGAGCCAGTTCTGCAAATTCAGAGCGAATTTCCTCAACAATTTTCTCCGACAGACGGTGCAGGTCGAGTTCTATGCTACTCTGCTGATTATTGCGCAACGCCATGTCGAGTATATTGCGTATATATTCGCGTGCAAATGGCGTGTCGTTCATAAACTCCTCATAGACATCTATGCCCTTGCCGCTCATGTCGAGGACAAGATCTTGCGCCCTTTCAGAGAACAGCTCGCGCAGCACTCCATACGAGTTCCCTGACCGCACAGCCTCGTTGATGCTTGGGTCGGTCAGCATCCGATGGTTGAGCGGACGCAACACGATGTCGTGGTCTTCGAGAAAACCGCGGTATGGCTCATTGACAATGTCGAGGATTTCACGCAAAGTTCTCTTCTCATCTTCAGCCGGCGCTTTCACATCACCGATACGCGATGATTGCAACTCGGCATCCTCTGCTTCAAGTTCAATGGTGCCGTCCATCACCATCTGCAAGCGGAGTTTGTTGAGGTCCACGCGGTCGAGAATTTCCATGGGAAGAGTCTCCTTTGTGTATTGAAGGCGTGGATATAGGGCTCGCATGAAAATATATTCCTTTTCGAGCTCCGGGTCGCAATAGGTCAGAAGCTGGGCCATAAAACCGTAACTGCGGATATATCGGTTGA
>CAZORI010000022.1:0-34929 GCA_964582335.1 uncultured Bacteroides sp. | reverse complement strand
GCCCTTATTTTCACGAACAATGCGCTAAATTCTGTTGCATCGCTCATTATTAGCGAATTGCGCGGCGCACGCTTTTTATTATTTGATCTTAGAGGCTCAATATTATTGCAAGATGAGCTCGCCGAAGCATTCCGGGCGGTGAAAGTCGGGCTTTATGCCTAAAATATCCCATGGCAACGACACGAGCAGCTGCCAACGGTCGGCTACGATGCGCGGCTGGCGGCCTATGGCCAGCGCCTTGTCGGCATCGAGGCGCTCCACGCCCTCCTTGCGCGCAATGCGCGACGAAAACGCGCCCACGCCATTGGCATTGAGATTGACTTCATATAATTGCTTGTTTTCGATCCATTAAACAGAAAATGGCGCGAGTTGAACCATCAATGCTTCCGAGTGTTTTATAAAGGAATACAAGAAATAAGCAGGGACTCAGAGCGACATGGCCAGGCGCCTGAACTGAATCATCTTCAGCGCAGCCTCGGCGCATTCCGAGCCCTTATCCCCTGCGGTGCCATCGACGCGGTCGGTGGCATCTTTTTCTTTGTCGACGGTGAGCACGCCGAATATCACCGGCGTGTCGCTATCAGAATTGAGCGAGGTGATGCCTTGCGTCACGCTTTGGCACACATAGTCGAAATGCGGCGTGCCTCCGCGTATCACGGTGCCGAATACGATAATGGCATCGAATATCGAGGCCTCGATCAGCTGTGAAGCGGCGAACGTGAGCTCCACTGCGCCGGGCACATGGAACACTTGGCAATCAGCGCCATGGCTCTTCAGCACCTTGGCGGCAGCCTCGGCCATTGCATCATTGAGGTGGGCGTTCCATTCGGCCGCCACTATTGCCACATTGGCGTCGTCGATGTGCGGAGCGCCGTTCTGTGGCAGGTGTTGCTTTGTTGTTGACATGTATGATTGGATTTTTATTTGATTTCGCCACGGCTCACCACTCCGAGGTAGCCTCCGTGGTGGCGCTTCGCATAGTCCTCGCGTGTGAAGCCCGTGCGGCGCATCGTGTTCACCACCAGCACGTCGCCGATCACGGTCATCATGGTGGTAGACGTGGTGGGCGTGAGCCCGAGGGGGCACACCTCCGGCGAATTGCCGGTGGCGAGCACCACGTCGGCATGCCTGGCCACGGGGCTGTCGGGGTTGCCGGTGATCACGATGATGGGCAGAGAGGCATACAAGCCGTGCGCCAAGGCTATGAGCTCGAGTATTTCGCGGGTTTTGCCGGAATTGGATATCAGCAGCAGCACGTCGTTGGGCTGCAGCACGCCGAGGTCGCCGTGCTGGGCCTCGCTTGGGTGGAGCGTGATGGCCGGGGTGCCGGTGGACGCAAAGGTGGTGGCAATGTTCATGGCAATCTGGCCGGCTTTGCCCATGCCCGAGGAAACGAGCTTGCCGCCCAAGCGGTGCACGCGGTCGATGATGATGTCGACGGCGCGTGGATACGCGTCGGTGACTGGAATCATCTCAATGGCCTTGCTCTCGGCCTGCAGTATATCGCGCATCGACTGCATCACTTCTGCGTCGGACGCCTTAGTATTGTGAATTTCAGGGTGAGTATTCATCAAGTCAATTATTTACGTGAGCGATGAGGGCAGCATGTCGCGCCTTTGTGCATCACAGAGTTTCAAAATTAGTCAATTTTTCCAATATGACAAAGCCATTTATTAAAAAACCACTAAATTTAACAAATTGTTTGACGAAGTTACAGGAAGGAATAGATAAACACCACGGCTATGCCGATGGGGGCGACGAACCGCATGCAGAAGCGCAACGCGCCTATCCACATGTTGCTGATGGTGCCGTTGTTGGTGAGCTGCTCGCGTAGCACCTTCTTGTCGATCACCCACCCCGCCGTCACGCTCAGCATAATGCCTCCGATGGGCAGCAGCAGGTTGCTCGACACATAGTCGAACAGGTCAAATATCGTCATGCCGAAAATCTTCACGTCGCCGAGCACGCCAAACGACAACGCGCACAGGCTGCCGAACACCATGGCAATGCCCGTGTTGAGCAAGCACGCGGTGCGACGCTTCATGCTGTGCTCCTCCACTAAATAGGTGATTGAAATCTCGCTCATCGAGATGGTTGACGTGAGCGATGCGAAGAAGAGCAGGGCAAAGAACGCCACAGCCCAGAAACCTCCGCCCGGCATCTGCGCGAATATCGACGGCAGAATCTCAAACACGAGCTTGGGACCGGCCTCAGGCTGGAACCCATAGGAGAACACAGCCGGGAAGATGATAAGGCCGGAAAGAAGGGCCACCAACAGGTCGAGCACCGCCGTGATGGTGGCGCTGCGCGTAAGGCGCGTGCTGTCGCTGAAATACGACGCATAGGTGAGCATGCACGTCAGGCCCAGGCTGAGCGAGAAGAAGGCTTGGCCCATGGCGCCAATGCACACGCTGGGCGTGAGCTTGCTGAAGTCGGGCTTGAGCAGGAAGGCCACGCCTTCAGCGGCGCGGCTCTGCATGAGCGAGTTGACGCAGAACATAATCAACATCGCGAAGAGCACAGGCATCAGCACGTTGCTCACGCGCTCGATGCCCTTCTCGATGCCGCGCCGTAACACCATGAAGTTGAACAAAAGAAAAATCACTGTCCACGCCAGCGACCGCACGGGATTGGCGATAAACGTGTCGAAACGCTCGGAATAGGCAGTGCCTGCCTCAGCGCTGAACAGGTCGAGCACCGACTGGTAGAGGTATTCAATAATCCAGCCGGCCACCACCGAGTAGAAGCTCAATATCATGATCGAGGACAATATGCCCATGTAGGCGCTGATGCGCAGGGGCGAGCGCGGAGCCAGCTTGCGGTAGGCGAGCACTCCGTTGCCGCGCGAGGCGCGGCCAAGCACGAACTCAGCCACGAGCACGGGCACGCCAAGGGCGAACACGCAGATGATGTACACGAGGAGGAAGGCGCCGCCGCCGTGCATGCCGGCTTCGTAGGGAAAGCGCCATATGTTGCCCAGGCCGACAGCGGATCCCACTGTGGCCGCTATCACACCGGTTTTTGTTACAAATTGCGAACGCATTCCTTTTTAAATCATAATTCTTGATTCATAATTCATAATTAGGAGTCGCTATTTTTCATGGTTAATCATGATTCACTGCTATTTATTTCATGGTTAATCATGACATGAAATTCACTGCACCAACTTCATTATCAAGATGATGGCGATGAGGAGGGGGCAGACGTAGCGGATGAGGGCAGCTATCAGCGGAGCGGCCTTGGCCGGGAGCGCGCCGAAATTGCTCAGCTGGTCGCTGATGAATGTGCGCGGAAGCACCCACCCAACATAGATGCATATGCAGAATGCGCTAAGCGGCAGCAGCAGGTTGGTGGTGGCCACATCGAGGAAGTCAAACACCGGCATGCCGCCAATGCTCAGCCACGGCGCAGAGCCCAGGCTCAGCGAGCACAGCGTGGAAGTGACGATGATAGGAGCCATCACAAGCAGGCACGCCTTCTTGCGGCTCATGTTGAGGCGGTCGCGCACAAACGCCACCGACACCTCGGCTATCGATATGGTGCTGGTGATGGCCGCCACGGCAAGCAGCAGGAAGAAGAGCGACGACCACAGACGCTCGGCGCCCATGTGCGCGAAAATCTCCGGGAGGGTGACAAACACAAGCGTGGTGCCCTCAATCTCCTCCACGCTCTGGCCGATGCCGAAGCTGCGCACAGCCGGGAAGATGATCATGCCCATGAGGAACGCCATGAGGAAGTCGCACAGCGACACCGAAACTGCCGTCGACGTAAGGTTGGTTTCCTTGGGGTAGTAAGCCGCATAAGTAACCAATATGCCCATGCCAAGGCTCAGCGAGAAGAAAGACTGGCCCAAGGCGTTGATGATAACGTTGATGTCGATTTTGCTGAAATCAGGGCGAAGGAAGAACGATACGCCCTCGCCGGCGCCAGGCAGCGACAGCGAGGCCACACAGAATATGAGCATGAGCACAAACATCAGCGGCATCAGCACATTCGACACCTTCTCGATTCCCTTGCGCACGCCCAAAAGCAGCACGCCGAGGTTGAGCGCGATCATCACGTAGGTCCATATCAGCGGATTCCACGTCGACGCCACATAATCGCTCATCTTGGCCGAGAAGAACGTGCGCTCCGCCTCGAGGTTCGAGGCAACGTAGCCATTGTAGAGGTCGCCGCTGAGCGAGCCGAAGAGGTACTCGATGGTCCAGCCGGCCACAACCATGTAGAACGACAAAATAAGATAGGAGGCGAGCAAACCGATGATGCCCGCCAGCCACCACTTATTGTTAGGAGTGAGGTTCTTG
This sequence comes from uncultured Bacteroides sp., assembly GCA_964582335.1. Classification (GTDB taxonomy): domain Bacteria; phylum Bacteroidota; class Bacteroidia; order Bacteroidales; family Muribaculaceae; genus CAG-873. The sequence goes on along the minus strand of CAZORI010000022.1, from coordinate 30,625 downwards.
AAATTGCCAACAGAGTCGCTGCGGCCGGCACGGCCAAGCGACAGCTCAGCAAGCATCACGGGGATGCCAAGCAAGAACACGCAGATTATATATATGAATAGGAAAGCGGCGCCGCCGTTGGCTTGCGCCTCGCCCGGAAAGCGCCAAATATTGCCCAGGCCGATTGCCGAGCCCACTGTGGCGGCTATTACGCCCAAGCGCGATGAAAATGCACCTTTGTCTGCTGACATAATAATTCGTTACAAAAATCAAGTGCAAAGGTAACGATTTTCAACCAAACGTCATATATTTCGTGATATGTTTTTATTATCGCTTAATCACTTTCTTGCCATTGGCAATGTATATGCCGGCAGGGAGGTCGTCGATGCTCGTAACCTGCGTGCGCACGCGCATGCCGCTAAGGTTGTATACGTCGAAGGGCCCGCTGTGCTCGCCAATAACATCCTCAAGCGCGCTCGACTTGATGTACTCCTGATATTCAGCTTCGGTAAGCACCAATAGCTCCGTCGACGTGCCGGTGGACACCGGCAGATAGGCGGTGTTGGCCGGGATATTCTTCAAAGATGCATCCGTGCCAAACACCAGCTTGCCGTCGGCGTTGGCGCAAAGCACGCGCATAGTGGTGGAGTCGTACTCTAATACATTATTGTGCACATACGACGTGTTGCAGAAATATACGCCCTTCATCTTGTTGCCGCTTACGGCTGGCGCAGTAGCGCCCACGTCGAGCTTGTTGTCGAGAGGCTGATTCGACACGCACTTGATCAACACGGGAGTCGAAGCAGGCACGAGGCCTCCCTCGATCGGCTCTATCACCACGGCTGCATGCTCGGCATCAACCGTCTTCACGATGTATGCCTCCATGCCGTCGGCAATGGCAAAGGGGAACGACGCATAGAAGGGAGCCCAGTACTCGCCGCCGGCATCAACGGTAGATTGCACGCCGAAGCACGTCTCATTCTCGTCGTCAACCGGCAACAAACGCCACAGACGATAGTCACCCGATGCGCCATCGCTCATGCTGCCCTTATCTTTGTTCGTCGACTCAGCATCGCCCAAGTAGCGCGTGACGCCGCTCACGGTGGCATAGCAATACACGGGGTTGCCCTCCATGTCCGACGTTTCGCGTATGTTGACGTATTCTCCCATCATCGAATACACTCCGCAGCCCTGGCCCTTCAGGTCGTATTGGCTGCCACTGATATGGTCGATATATAATATGGTGGATGCGTCGGATATTGCCTTGTCGAAACCCTTCCACAGCTGTATGGCATCCAGGTCGGCCGAGGTTGTGAGGTAGTTGAAGGTGCCGCGATTGTCGGTGAGATAAGCGTAGCGGTCAGTTTTGTAGTTCTGCACGCGGTAGTATCCGTCCTCGGGCAAAGCAGCCGAGGCATGAAGAGCCGCAATCGAAAGGAGCAGAGTTAAAATTTTCTTCATATAGGTTGTTGCATTGTTTTTAGCGAAGTGTAACCATGCGGCCGCGCAAGCGGCAAACATAAGTTTAGATAACGAAGGCGCGCAAAGGTTTATTGTGTGGTGCTACGAAAATATCACGAAAAAGGCCTGCCGTTGCCGACAAGCCTTAATCGTGAATTTACGGGTGAATCGTTTTTACTCTGCCACGCAGATAGCCACGCGGTTGAGCTCGTTGATATTGAAGGGCTGCTCTTCGCTTTCGCCCATGCTGGCCCAGCTGATGCGGTCGGCAGCGATGCCAAACTGATTCTGGAGAGTATTGGCGACAACCTCAGCGCGCTGCTTAGCAAGGCGCAGGTTAATGGCGAGCGTGCCGGTGCCCTTGTCGGCGTAACCGATGATCTGAACCTTTGCGTTGGGACGCTCCTTCAGGTAGTTGGCGATTTCCTCAACCTTCTGCATTTCCCAGAGGCTAATCTTGGTGTTGTTGATGGTGAAGAATACGTCGCGGGTCATAGGCTGAACCTTCTCAACCTCAACTGTGACGGGCTTCTCTACGATCTTCTCAACGATAACCTGCTCTGGCTCGACGGGAGCGGCCTGCTCAACAATAGCGACTTCGCGCTTGCTGTATGTGGGGCCGAAGGTGTACTTAACGCCGGCGAGGAGGTTGAAGTACCAGTCGCTGTTGTTAGCCTTCTTGCTGTTGTAGCCGTCGGCGAGAGTGTTTGCGTTGAACTCAAGACCCACCTTCAGGTTCTCAGCCACCCTGAAGTCGAGAGCGGCGCCGAGTTGGAACACGAAGCGTGTGGTTGTGCCGTCCCAAAGTTTGCGGAGTGCGGGACCCGACATTGTCTGGCTGCTGGTAAGGCCTTCGTTGGCGAGAGCAAGGATGGCGGTGTTTGCCTTCTGTGCCTCATCGTTGCTGAATGCGAAGTTAGCGCCGATACCGGCGAAGATGTTAACGTCGCAGAGACGCTCGGGTTTGTAGCCGAGGACGAAGTTAGAAAGGTCGAACGTTACGTCAACTACGGGGGCTACATAGTTCCATTTCCACTTGAACTGTTCCTGCTCGAAGGTCTGAGCGGCTTTGCTCTGCCAGAAGTTGAGGTTCAGGCGTGCGCCGAAGAGCTCGTTGAACTGATAACCTGCTGCAACCTGTGCGTTGGGCGACAACAAATCACCGAAGCTGGCTTCACCCAAAGTCTCCTGGGCGCCAATTTGACCTTGCACGTACCAGTGTGGGTTGAAAACGTATTCTGTAATGACAGCAGGACTTTGGGCAAACGCACAGATAGAGCCCATTGCAACCGCTGCGGTCAACATTGTTTTCTTTATATTCATTGTGAAATTAATTTAAGAGTTATGATACAAGGCTATCGGGATTATTCGCCAATTTGGAAGTAGAAGTTCTGAGTTGAGGTGATTCCGTGGTAGTCGAGTGCTTGATATACGAGCTGGTATTTTTCACCGTCCTCAAGACCGCTGATAGTGATGCGCGACTGGGTGCCGGGGATAATATTGGCTGCAACTACAGAATTGTCGCTAAGTTTGTATACTGCGTAGTATTTCTTGTAAGCGGGAACAACTGTTTCAAGGTTATAGGTGGTGAGGATTGTGCTCAGAGAAGAAGCACCGCCGCCGGGGAAATAGGTGGGAACCGCGCTCGAGTTGGAGAAGCGACCAATCTTTTCGCCGTTCTCGTAGAGGGCGCATACCTGCAGATAGTTGTTGGGATCCTCAAGGAGAGAATTAACCTTGCTGATTACTTCGTTAGCGCGATCAAACCAAGGCTGTACTTTGTCAGATGCAGCAGCAATCTTGTCGTTAACCTTCTTGAATACATTGTCAATCTGCTCGTTGATGCTATTCACCATCTCAACAATTGCATTGTAAGATCCATCCATTGATGCTTGCAAAGATTCTTGCATTTTTGCTTGAAGATCTTCCAAGTCCTTTGCAGTGATTTCTGTTGCTTCAACTGTTACCACATCACCTGTCGGGTTACCATCTGCACCTGTGATTACAATGGTTTGAGCAGGAACAGTAAATACCACATCACCATCTTCTCCGAACGAAATATTTGCGGTGAAGCTACTCTTGTCAGGAGCCTCTATATGAATATCAAAGTCTTCCTTAGAGAGTTCGAGGTCACCCAGGTCGGGGATTGTGGGGAGCACAGCGAAGCTATTGCCCTGGAGGAACTCAAACGAAAGGGGCTTAAAGGCAGCGGCAGCGATAGCGTACTCCGAGTAAGTAGCGGCTGACTTATTTTCAGTAGTGTAGCCTTCGTCAACTGTCCAAACATTGTCAGAATTCTTGGTGATAGTGAAGTTGCTCACCTCATCCCAGCTATATTCTGCCTTAATGCCGAGTGCGGGGAACTTGTTAGCGCGAATCTTTGCGACAACGAGCTCAAGAAGAGCCTTTGCGTCAGCCTGTGAGCGGTCGGAGAGGAGCTCCTTTACGCCTTCGCCAAGTCCGGAAAGGTCAACCTTGATTTCGTCGAGGTTACCGGCTACGGCAGTTGACTCATAGAAGCCATTGTCGGCGCGGCTGCCGAGACCAAACTCAAGCACCTTTTCGCTGGCTGCTGTGTTCTCCAGTGTGATTCCACCATAGTTCTCATCCTGGCTGTTAACGATGGAGAGCGACAAATTTTCGTTGTTTACGTCAACCGATGAAGGATTGATGGTGGTGTATACAGTACCGAGGTAGTTCTCAACATCATTGCCGTCAGCATCTTTGGTGAGCGCTGTTACCTCGCCGGATATCTGTTCAGGAGTAACTTCCGACTTTTCGAGCGCTACGCCGACGTTTTTAGAAGTTCCGACATTGGGGAACTCAGCGTCGAAAGCGCCATAGTATGTGAGGAGCATGTTTGACTTAACGTCGAGGGGGAGCGAAATCGAACCAAATACGGGATTCTCAACAGCCTGAATCAAGAGGCTTGTCACGCTAACGGCAGCCTTATTTTCGAGTGCGGTAATTTCTGCGTTGAGGGCTTCAATCAGCTCGTCAGTTGCACTGTCAAGGCCATCCAAACGGTTTTCGATTTCAGACAAGTCGACTTCGATAGCGGTGCAGTCGCATGATTTAAGAGCGTCAACTCTTGCTGTCAGGTTAGCAAGGTCTGCCGCGTTGCGGTTGATGTCGGCCTCTAATTGTGTGTTCATATCTTCGTTGGTGTCCTTGCAGGAGCTGAAGACAGTTGCGCCACCCAGGAGAAGAGCAGCAGCAAAGAACGCGTTAATAAATTTTCGATTCATCTCTTTTTAATTATGTTTGTTTATTAAGTTAATTGGTTCGTAGTTGAGCGTTGATTTATAGTTTTCTTTTTTTTCGTTGAACGTTTTTTTATGGTTGATAGATAAGACGAGCTACTTGTTTTGGCTATGAAATCCCGTGTACCTACTCACAATAGATAACATGGCTCGTTATTAACTTCAACACTTAAGGGTTAACAATTGTTTAGTTAATTCGATATATTTTATCTGAAAAAAACTTAGTTTTAGGCTAATCATTCGGCAAAGTTACAAAAAAAAATGAAATAGCACTTATCTGCTACATTTTTTTATTAATTTTGTCAAAATTTTGAATGCAACGGATAATCAACGCCCAATTCAGGGCGCTGAAGCCATCACAAAACAACACAAACAAGCGAATACACACTATGAAAAAACTTGCATTAGCCTTCGTCGCCTTGGCGGCGATCAACTCTCCGGCGCAAGTGGCCGACAACAGCGGCAAAATGATGTTCAACCATCTTGAGGTGGGAGCCACCATAGGCTCCACCGGACTCGGAATAGAGGCAGCCATGCCCTGCACAAAATATCTGCGCATAAGAGCCGGCGTGGAATTCATGCCACGCTTCGCGGTGCCGATGTCGTTCGACATCGCCAGCTACCGCGACAATGGCTTAGCGCAAACCGACTTCTCAACCCTGCAGAAAGTAATGTACCAGATTTCGGGCTTTGAGGTGGACCAGGAAGTGGAGATGCACGGCAAGGGCACGATGGCCAACGCCAAGGTGCTCGTTGACGTATACCCCTGGGTGGAAAACCGCCACTGGCACCTCACCGCCGGCTTCTACTGGGGCTCGCGCCGCATCGCCACGGCTGCCAACACCATGGAGGAAATGACCTCGATGCTCGCCATCGGACAATTCAACGGCATGTACGACTATTTCGTGAACGAGAGATACATGGACGAGCCGATATTCGGCGACAACTACATCGACCCCGACATGGGCGACCAGATGCGCGACAAATTTGAGAACTACGGCCGCATTGGCGTGCATGTGGGCGATTTCGCCGACGGCACTCCCTACATCATGGAGCCGGGCAGCGACGGCGTGGTGCGCACACGCGTCTACGTGAATAGGTTCAAGCCATACCTTGGCGTAGGCTACAACGGCGCTGTCACCAAGGACGGCCGTCTCACCATAGGCTTCGACGCCGGATGCCTCTTCTGGGGCGGCACGCCGCGCATCTACACCCACGAAGGCGTGGACCTGGCCAAGGACGTTGACAACATCAACGGCAAGGTGGGCGACTACGTGAGCCTGATGAAGACGTTCAAGGTGTACCCGGCACTGAATTTCCGCATCGCCTACACGATATTTTGAATCGGCAGAGCAGCGTCTCGATGATGCCGCGCCGGGCAAGATAGGTGATGAAGGCGAGCCACAGCAATGGCGCCAACGTACACCGCCCCTCCCATGTGGCCGGGGATTGCGGTGTCGACCAGTCCTAAGAGGGGCGTTGTGATGTTTGACACGATGGCGGGGAACGCCAGTCGCAGAATTTCCTTATTTATTGCGCTTCGCACGCAGAGAGCCGAAATACAGGTAAGCAATGATGGCGATGTAGGCCACTACGCCGATAATCTGTGGCACGAACTCGTCGTTGTTGGTGGGAGCCGACTTGCCGCACATGATGGTGATGGCAGCAAACACGCCGAAGAGGGCGCCGCCGGCAATCAGGCCCGACGAAATGAGCGTGCCACGGTCGTTGCGGGCCTTGGCCAGCTCGGGATCCTTGGTGCTATGGTTGACAAGCCAAGCCACGAGGCCGCCCACGAGCACGGGGGTGTTGAGGTAGAGCGGCAGGAACATGCCCAGGCAGAACGGCAAGGCAGGCACGCCCAGCCAGTTGAGGATGATGGCGAGGATAGCGCCCACGATGTAGAGCGTCCATGGGGTGGCGCCTCCAGTCATCATAGGCTCGATTACCTTGGCCATGGCATTGGCTTGGGGAGCGGCCAGGGAGCCGTCGCCGGTGAAGCCGTACACGCTGTTGAGCATCATGATGACAGCGCCCACGGTGGCAGCCGACACGAGCGTGCCGAGGAATTTCCACGACTCCTGCTTGCGCGGAGTAGAGCCCAGCCAGTAGCCCACCTTCAGGTCGGTGACAAAGCCGCCGGCCATCGACAGGGCCGTGCAGACAACGCCGCCGAGCACCATCGAAGCCACGATGCCGCTCACGCCGTTGAGCCCAATGGCAACGAAGATGGCCGATGCTATGATAAGGGTCATGAGCGTCATGCCGCTCACGGGGTTGCTGCCCACGATGGCGATGGCATTGGCTGCCACGGTGGTGAACAGGAAGGCGATGACAGTGACCACAATCCATGCGATGAGCGCCTGCCAGAAGGTGTGGATTACGCCAAACCAGAAGAATGCGAGCACAGCGGCCAAGGCGATGACGATGAAATAGGTGATGTGCTTCATCGAGATGTCGCGCTGCCAGCGCACGGCAGCCTGCTTGCCGGCCGAGCCTTTGAACTCCTTGCCGGCCAATCCCACGGCCTGGCGTATGATGGGCCACGACTTGATGATGCCGATGATGCCGGCCATGGCGATGCCGCCGATGCCCATCATGCGGGCGTAGTTGCTGAATATGGCTTGCGCCGACATGGCCTGGATTTCAGGCGCGCCGTAAGCGCCGAATAGCGGCACCATCACCCACCACACGAAGATAGAGCCGGCGAAGATGATGAACGCGTACTTAAGGCCGATGATGTAGCCAAGGCCAAGGACGGCAGCCGACGTATTGCACGACAGCACGAACTTTGCCTTGTCGGCAAGCATCGAGCCCCAGCTGTAAACCTGAGTGGTGATCACCTCCGACCACCAGCCGAACGTAGCCACTATATAGTCGTATACGCCGCCGATGATCGAAGCCACAACGAGAAGCTTGGCCTGGCCGCCGGCATCAGAGCCTTTGGCATTGCCGCTAATTAGCACCTGCGCAGTGGCAGTGGCCTCCGGGAAGGGGTACTTGCCGTGCATGTCCTTCACGAAATATTTGCGGAAAGGAATGAAGAAGAGGATGCCTAAAACGCCGCCGAAGAGCGAACTAAGGAATATCTGCAGGAAGTTGACCGTGATTTCGGGATGCGTGGCCTGGAGGATGTACAGGGCCGGGAGCGTGAAGATGGCGCCGGCCACAATCACGCCCGAGCATGCGCCTATCGACTGTATAATCACATTCTGGCCCAGCGAATGGCTCTTCTTGAGAGCGTTGCTAAGGCCGACGGCGATGATGGCGATGGGGATGGCGGCCTCGAACACCTGGCCCACCTTCAAGCCGAGGTAGGCGGCGGCCGCGCTGAATATTACAGCCAAAATCAAGCCCATTGTCACCGAGTAGGGTGTGACTTCGGGATAGTCGTGGCCGGGCTTCATCACCGGGGTGTACTCCTCATCGGCTCCGAGCTCGCGGAAGGCGTTTTCGGGAAGCACAAAGGGGTCAACCTCGGCAGGCGATATGTTCTCGCCGGGTAGATTTTCTTTTTTCATGGACAGGACTTATTTTGATGGAATTTTAAGTTTTTGCTTGGGATGGATGGTAGTGCTCTTCAGGTTGTTGGCGTTCATCAGAGCCTTCACGGTGATGCCGTAGCGCCTGGCGATTTTGCCGAGCGATTCGCCCGACTTCACGGTGTGGTAGGTGGTGGTTGCCTTCTTGGCCGGAGCCTTGTTGGCTGCAGGCTTGGCAGCCGGAGCCTTGGCAGCAGCCGCTCCGGATGCAGATGCGGCAGCCGGCGTGACTGTTGTGTCGGTTCGGCTCACGTATGTATTTATGGTGAGCACAGTGCCACGCTTCACCTTAGTCGAAGACAGGTTGTTGGCATTGCGGATGCTCTCAACCGTCACGCCGTACTTCTTGGCGATGGTTTTCAGCGTCTCGCCGTTCTGCACGGTGTGCTTCTTCACCACCAGGTCCTCCACGCCTCCCGAGCCGGCGCGCACTGAGCCGTCGTTGGGCGTCACCTCTTCGCGGCCGAAGTATTTGGTGCGGTCGTGGGCGATAATCGAATCCTCGTTGGCTACGTAGCAGTAGGCCTGCATCGATGGCAGAATCAGCGGATAAGGGCGAATGTTGCCGGGGATGATGTCGGCGCGGTATTGCGGATTGAGTATGCGCAGCTCCTCCATGGGGATGTCGAGCACATCGGAAATCTGCTGGAAGTGCACGCGCTTGCTCACATGCACAGTGTCGGTGACGATGGGCTTGCGCGCCAGCGCATGCGAGATGCCGTGCTCAGGGTAGTAGTTCATGATGTAGTTGGCGGCGATGAAGGCCGGCACGTAGCCGCGAGTTTCCTGGGGCAGGAAGGGATAAATCACCCAATAGTCCTTCGAGCCTCCGGCGCGCTGGATGGCCTTGTTCACGTTGCTCGGGCCGCAGTTGTAGGCGGCGATGGCCAGCGTCCAGTCGCCATACATATTATATAGCTTCTGCAGATACTGCACTGCGCGCTCCGACGAGAGGATGGGGTCGCGGCGCTCGTCGACGAGCGAGTTCACCTCAAGGCCCTCGCCGGTGGCGGTGCTCGACATGAACTGCCACAGGCCGCACGCTCCGGCCTTCGACACGGCGTTAGGGTCGAGCGCCGACTCAATCACGGGCAGGTATTTCAGCTCGGTGGGTGCCTGGTATTTCTCCACGGCCTCCTCGAATATGGGCATGTAGTAGAGGCTCATGCCCAGCATCTTCTCTACAAGTTCAGGCTTGCGGTTGGCGTACATCTCGATGTAGGCCTTCACCACCTGGTTGTAGGGCATCTCAATTATGTTGGGCAAGGCCTGCAGGCGCTCTTTGTACACCTCGTCAGAGGCTTCGCGGCCGGTGCGGCGCTTTGCCTTGTCTTCGAGCGCGGCATATCGCTTCAGATACCAGTTTTGCTGCAGATCCTCAGTCTGCACCGAGAATGAAGGCGGGAATACGATATTGTTGTCGGTGATAGTGTCGCTCGGCTCCTGCGCGGCTGCCGGCAGGCAGGCGGCCGCAGCCATGAGCGCTATGATATATACATGATTCATGATTGGTATGAAAAGAGTTTTTTTTAGAAGTTAAACGACCAGAGCATGCCCACCGAGGGCAGCCGGTTGCGGCCGTCTTGGAACACGGCCGGCGTCACGTCCATCGTAAGGTCGGGAGATATGTCGAAATGCGCAAGCGAGGCATCAACGTAAGCATCTACCATGGCGAGGAAGTAGACGCCTACCATGCAGATGATGCACAGGTCGCGGTTGCGGCGGAAATAGTCGCGGCGCGACTTCAGTATGTTGGTTAGCCACGTCTTGTCGAGGTCACTCTCCTTGACGGTGGGAGGGAAGAAGTTCATGTAGGAATTCGTGCCGGGGTCGCTGTCCATGATGTCGCGGTAGGCGCGAGTGTAGTCGGTGAGCATGGTGTTGTTCCACGACGTAGCGTAAGCGAGGCCCAAGTAGCCGCCCACCACGATGGGGAGTTTCCAGTAGCGGCGATTGTACACCTGGCCCAAGCCTGGCAGCAGAGCCGACATCCACACGGCGCGGTTGGGGTCGGGGTTGAATTCATAGTCGCGCTCCTCCCAGTCGTTGTAGCCGGCGAATTTGTCGTAAGGGGCCACAATGGGTATGGTGTCGGAGCCCATTATGTTGAAGCGGTTGTCGTCGGTGTTGAATTGGTCGACCACCGCTTCGGCGTCGGGTGCGTCGTATTGGCGCTCCGACACGGGAATCTGCATGGGCAGCGGCAGAGGCACCGTGTCGGGCTCCTCTACGGCAGCGCGCACGCCCAATGCCACTAAAGCGACGGCTATCAATATCTTTACGCGCAGGTCAAGCATTGTGCAAATTGTCAAATATCGTAATCAGGCGCTCAAGCTCTTCGTCGTTCTTGAAGGGAAAGGTGATTTTGCCCTTGCCCTGCTTGTCGCACGAAAATTGCACCTTCGTGTTGAAGGCGGTGCTCAGGTGACGGCGCAGGATATCGAAGTCGCGCGAGAGGGAGCCGCGTCCCGACGCGGGAGCCGGCTCGGGGGGAATTTCACCCTTCTGGTAGGCCTTGGCCAGCTGCTCCACCTTGCGCACCGACAAGCCATGCTTCAGGATTTCGTCGTAGAGCTTAAGCTGCAGGGCAGGCTGCTCTATGGTGAGCAATGCGCGGGCGTGGCCCATGTCGACGCGGCGGTCGCGCAGTCCCAGCTGCACCTCGGCGGGCAGCTTGAGCAGACGCAGGAAGTTGGCTATGGTGGCGCGCTTCTTGCCTATGCGCTCGCTCAGCTTTTCCTGAGTGAGGCTGTATTGGTCCATCAGTTTCTTGAACGCCAAGGCTATTTCGATGGCGTTGAGGTCCTCGCGCTGTATGTTCTCGATGAGGGCCATCTCTGTGAGCTCGGCGTCGTTGGCTGTGCGTATGTAGGCCGGCACGCGAGTGAGGCCGGCACGCTGCGCGGCGCGGAAACGCCGCTCACCGGCTATGATTTGGTAGCTGTCGGGGCCCATTTTGCGCAGCGACAGCGGCTGTATGATGCCGAGCTCGCGTATCGAGGCAGCCAGCTCGTCGAGGGTGTCCTCGTCGAAGAGCGTGCGCGGCTGCTCGGGATTGGGCGTAATGCGGCTAAGCTCGATGTCGCTGATTGCCGACGACCCGCGTGCCGGGGTATCGTCCATTGAAATCAGAGCGTCGAGGCCGCGTCCTAATGCGTTGCGTTTTGGCGTTGACATAGTTCAGACGGTTTTCTTTTTTTCCGCTGCGCGGTGTTTTGCTATCAGTTCCTTGGCCAGCATCACGTGGCTGGTGGCTCCTCGGCTGTCGGGGTCGTAGAGCAAGGCGGGCAATCCGTGGCTGGGAGCCTCGCTCAGGCGTATGTTGCGCGGAATCACCGTGCCGAACACCATTGAGCCGAAGTGGCCCTTGAGCTCTTCGTAAATCTGGTTGGCAAGGCGCAGGCGCGCATCGTACATGGTGAGCAGGAAGCCCTCGATTTCGAGCGCAGGGTTGAGGCGCGTCTTGAGTATGCGTATGGTGTTGAGCAACTTGCTGATTCCCTCGAGCGCGAAGTATTCAGCCTGCACGGGTATGATCACCGAGTCGGCGGCGGTGAGGGCGTTGACGGTGATTAGCCCAAGCGACGGCGAGCAGTCGATGAGTATGTAGTCGTATTTGTTCTTGACGGGAGCGAGGAGCCCGGCCATTACGTTTTCGCGGTCGGGTTTGCTGATGAGCTCGATTTCGGCGCCGGCCAGGTCGATGCGCGAGCCGAGAAGCTCGAGGCCTTCGACGCAAGTGGGCACTTGGGCGCCGTCCACGGGGTAGCCGTCGGCCAGGCACTCGTAGATCGACGACGTCATGGAGCGCGGGTCAATGCCATATCCCGAGGTAGAGTTGGCCTGCGGGTCAGCGTCGACGAGGAGCACCTTCTTGCCCTCGGCTGCCAGGCTGGCAGCCAAGTTGATGGCCGTAGTCGTCTTGCCCACACCTCCCTTTTGGTTGGCTATAGCTATTATTTTTCCCATTATCGTCTTTTATAGGTTATTCCCATTCGATAGTGGATGGGGGTTTTGAGGAGATGTCGTAGCACACGCGGTTGACGCCCTTCACCTTGTTGATGATGTCGGTGCTCACCTTTGCCAAGAACTCGTAGGGGAGATGCGCCCAGTCGGCGGTCATGGCATCGGTGCTGGTGACGGCACGAAGCGCCACGGCGCGCTCATAGGTGCGCTCGTCGCCCATTACGCCCACGCTCTGCACCGGCAGCAGTATCACGCCGGCTTGCCACACCTGGTCGTAGAGATTCCAGTCGCGCAGACCTTGTATGAAAATGTGGTCGGCCTCCTGCAGCGTGGCCACCTTCTCGGGGGTGATGTCGCCAAGGATGCGCACGGCCAAGCCGGGGCCCGGGAAGGGATGGCGCTTTATCAAGCGGTCGGGCATGCCCAATTCGCGGCCTACGGCGCGCACTTCGTCCTTGAACAGCAAGCGCAGCGGCTCGCACAGCTTCAGGTTCATCTTCTCGGGCAGGCCGCCCACGTTGTGGTGGCTCTTGATGGTGGTGCCGGTGATCGACAGCGACTCTATGCAGTCGGGATAGATGGTGCCTTGGGCAAGCCACTTCACGTCCTTGAGCTTGTGGGCCTCCTCGTCGAACACGTCGATGAAGCCCTTGCCTATGATCTTGCGCTTGCGCTCCGGCTCGGTGACTCCGGCCAGCTCGCTGAAGAATTTCTTGCTTGCGTCTACGCCTATCACGTTGAGGCCAAGGCCCTGGTAATCGCGCATCACATCGCGAAACTCGTTCTTGCGCAGCATTCCGTGGTCGACGAATATGCAAGTGAGGTTGCTGCCGATTGCCTTGTTGAGGAGCACTGCTGCCACCGACGAGTCGACGCCGCCGCTGAGGCCAAGCACCACCTTGTCGTCGCCAAGCTGCTCCTTGAGCTGCGCCACAGTGGTTTCGATGAACGATGCGGCGCTCCAGTCCTGCTTGCCGCCGCAGATGTCAACCACGAAGTTGCGCAGAATCTGCGTTCCGCACTCCGAGTGGTAAACCTCGGGGTGGAACTGCACGCCCCACAGCTGCTCGCCGTCGGCGCGGTAGGCAGCCACAGGCACCTTGTCGGTGCTGGCTATGATATGGAAATTTTGGGGAAGCGAGGTGATGGTGTCGCCGTGGCTCATCCACACCTGCGCGCCCACTGCGATGTCCTTCATGAGAGGGTCGCCGCCGTCGATGCTCGACAGGTGGGCGCGTCCGTATTCGCGGCTGCCGGCCGGCTCTACGCTGCCGCCGTTGATATATGCCATGAGCTGCGCGCCATAGCAAATGCCCAGCAGGGGATATTTGCCGCGCAGGCCGTCGAGAGTGATTTTGAAGGCCTTGTCATCGTAGACTGAGAATGGGCTGCCCGACAATATCACGCCTATCACCGAGGGATCGTCGTGGGGAAACTTATTGTAGGGCACAATCTCGCAATACATGTTGAGCTCGCGCACGCGACGGCCTATAAGCTGTGTGGTCTGCGAGCCGAAGTCAAGTATTATGATTTTCTCTTGCATATGGTATGTTTGCTTTTTGTATTCATGAAATGCGTCAGCCGCGATTGAATTCGCCGCCCATGGGCGCTATGCACTCCTCGGCTGTCTGGTCGGGCGAGGCGGGCACCACTGATATGTAATTTTTGCCCAACCAGTACTCGTCGGTGTCGGTGGCCTCCGGCTCAGTATTGACGAAGCGCCCCGTGAGCCAGTAGAAGGGGTTGCCTTGCGGGTCGAGGTAGCGAGTGTATTCCTCGCTCCAATGGCCCTTGGCGGCGCGGCACACGCGCACGCCCACCGGCTCGACACGCGCCGGGATGTTGACGTTGAGGCACACCCAATGGGGCAGCCCCTTGCTCACCACATTGGCAGCGATGTCGGTGACGAAGGCTGCGCTGAGCGAGAAGTCGGCCTTGAGCGAATGGTGCATCAGCGAAAAGCCCACCGAAGGCACGCCTGCCATGCATCCCTCAAGCACCGCGCCCATCGTGCCTGAATAGGTGATGGCCGTGCCGGAGTTGCTGCCGTGGTTGATGCCAGCGAACACGACATTGGGGCGGCGAGGCAGGATTGTGTGCAGGGCGAGCTTCACGCAGTCGACCGGCGTGCCCGACACCGACAGCACGCGAGCGCCGTTGTAGTCGGGGTGCTCGGTGACATGCAGGGGGTCGCCCACGGTTATGGCCGACGACTTGCCCGACTGTGGCTGGTCGGGAGCCACCACCACAATCTGTCCCAGCCCTTGCAGGCAGTCGACGAGGCTGCGCAGGCCCGGAGCCGTCACGCCGTCGTCGTTTGTCACTAAAATCAATGGTGTTTGAGACATTTCTCCTTTTTTTTGCAAAGTTAGTAAATAACCCTCTTAAAACCAAACATCACGGTAGAAAATATCCTACAACAAAAGCGGCGGCGGAGGTGTTATGATATGTAACACCGAACTATTTATTTATGTAGACATGAGGAATCCTCACTATTTCGCCATAATCATAGCCTTGCTGTGCGCATTCAGCTCACGGGGAGCAGAACGCGCCGACACCATAGCAGCCGACACCGGCGCCAACCGTTCAATGCCGCATTCCGCGCCAACTCGTTCGTAGCCGTAGGCCTCACTCCAATCTATCACTATATTTCGCAGATTTCCTTCAGGCTATCGTCGTATTGCTTCCTTCCGGCGCGCAAAATCGCAGAGGGCGAGAATGGCGAGGCCAAGTATGCCAAGGGATGGCTCAACCATCCACAATATTTCGTCGAATTTGACGTTTGTTATAAACTGCCCTTTGCCACTATTGCGGCTTATGGCAACTACGCTTCGTCGCCGGCCCGCAACTGGAACTGCGGCATACCGTTCGGCGTATTCTTGCCGGCTCCGCGCTATCTGCGCTGACCATGAGGCATGTCACCTTATAGCTCTATCAATATGAACAAAGCACTACTGCTGGGATACGTGGGCCGCGACCCCGAAATCAGATACATAGGCAAGCGCCCCGTGGCAAGCTTCTCGCTGGCCACAACCGAGCCGCCACGGCGCAACGCCATGGGCGAGGATGTGCCCGAGCGCACAGAATGGCACAACATTGTGATGTACGACAGGGCCGCCGAGATGGCAGAAAAATACATACGCAAGGGCACGCGCATGCTGGTGGAGGGCAAGCTGCGCACACGCGTGTGGGAGGACCGCAACACCATAAAGCATTACGTAACGGAGATTTACGTTGACAATTTCGAGTTGCTGAAGTAGCCGCCGGCGTGCTCGCCGCTACTTGGCGCTTGTGAGGTAGCAGCGCACGCTGCCCAAGGGCAGGCTGCCCTCAATGCGCACGGGCACAAGCGTCTTGGTGTCAATCCACGCATTTATGTCGTCGCTCGTCTTCTTCTTGCCGTCGCTCGTGAACGTGAACACGATGCGGAAGCAATGATACGTTACGCCCTCAACCTCGGTGGTGTAAATGCCCCGGTATTTGATGTTGAGATTCTCTTTCTGCTTTCCCGAGAAAATGACCACGTCGACGCTGTGCCCCGGCTTCCAGGAGTCGTAGGGCAGCTGGCGCATGTAATAGAGCGCCGACAGCATGTCCACCACGGTGCCGCTGCTCTCGAGCTTGCGCTCTTCGTCGCGCTTCAGCCTGCCGTCGGTGGTCTTGTAGCGCTTGATGTTGCCGGTCACTTCGTCGCCCGAATAAGAATACACTATGGCATCGTGCTTGTAGTCCTTGCCTTCGTGAGCCACCAGGTCGTAGCGCTGCGGCTTGAATCCGTCGATCAGCACCGTGCTGCGCAGCGTGTCGCGCACACGGTAGAATTTGTCGGCCCAGGGCAGCGTGCCGCCGCTAAGCTCGGCGACGTATTCCCCATCGACGTTGTGCATGGTGATGGTGATGTTGCCGGCATGCTTGTGTATTAGGCCCCATTTGTAGGTGACCTTGTAGGTGAGGTGCTCGTCGTGGAATTCCGTGGCGCCGGCCGCCAGGCATGATAGCCCCAGCAGCATGGCCATTATGAAAACGTGTCGGATATATCTAATAATTGTACGTGTCATTGCTTTATTCGTTTGGTGCATTCAATATATGTGTAACAAAATAACGATTATCTCGTCGCACATGTTATCCTACTTAGAGTGCTTATGCCCTAAAAAGTTTAAAATCCTGCCATCGACAGCCTCGTGAAACCTCTGTAAAATCGAGCGATGCAGCCCGATATGTTAAAAATTTCATATCGAGCTTGCGACATGTGATTTTTTTAATACTTTTGCCGATAAATCCAATGCAATGACCACAGGCAACCACATATCGCGCATCGAGACGTGGAGGCAGCAGTACAGGCAATCGCTCAAATCGTCGGACACGGAGGAGCACATCGACCTGGCCTTCTACCGCCCTATTGGCTTTGTCGTAGCCAAAGCATCGGCAGCATTGGGCATCTCACCTAATTTCCTCACGATATTGTCGCTGGTGCTCGGCATCGGAGCCGGAGCGCTGTTCTACCCCCCTATCCTATTGGCGAACATAGCCGGCATAGTGCTGCTCGTGTGCGCCAACACGCTCGACAGCGCCGACGGCCAGCTGGCGCGACTCACGCACCAGTACTCGCGCCTGGGCCGAATACTCGACGGCATGGCCGGCGACTTCTGGTTTCTGTCGATATACATCGCATTCTGCCTGCGCGAGGCGCACACGTCGCCCTTTTTCTCGGAGCATCACTGGTGCATATGGGCGCTGGCCGCCCTGGCCGGCTTATGCCACATCAAGCAGGCCCAGGCCGCCGATTATTACCGGCAATTCCACCTGTCGTCGCTCTCGGGCAACTGCCTGGCCGAGCTCGAGGATGTGCACGAGCTCGAGCGCAAATACCGCTCGCTTACGTGGAAGGGCAATTTCTGGGCAAAGCTGGGCATGAAGGGCTACCTGGCCTACACCATGCAGCAAGCAGCCTTCACGCCAGCCATGCAGCGACTGCTGCAGGCCATCGACGCTCGCTACCCCGACGGCAACCCGCCGCTGAGCTTCCGTCGCACGCTGCGCCGCATGAGCCTGCCGCTGATGAAATACACCAACATTCTCACGTTCAATTGGCGTTCGTTCGTGCTATTTGCCGCCGTATTGGCGGGAATGCCCTGGATCTACTTCGTGGCGGAGATTACCGTGGGCAACGCGCTGCTGATCTACATGCTCAGCCGCCACGAAAGCATGTGCCGCACGCTGCGCGCTATGATGGAAAAAGGCGATTTCAACGCCTGAAAAGGGTATTTTTCGCCATCATAACGCCCTAATTTCCTTTTTTTTTGTCATTTTCATTGTCATTTCATTTTTTTTCTCTAAATTTGGACGCTAAAATACATTTAGTGCAACGAACCCCGTGCGCCTCTGTGCGCTGCGTACCATGTCAACTTATTAAATTCAATCATTATGGAAATGTGCGACCACTCCTCTGCCGAGCTCAGCAAGGCCAACGAGGAAAACATCCAGACCACCGAGCCCACCGCCAACGAAGAAAATCCGCTGGCCACTGTTGAGGCTGAAATGACCCAGGCTGTTGAAGAAAAACAAAACGCCACTGCTGCCGCCGAAGAGGAGCAGACGCTCGAAGCACTGCTGCTGAAAGCAAAAGACCTGCTCGAAAAAGACGGCGCCGATATTTCGCGCGAACAGGTGGCGCGACTGCGCATGCAGTGGGCCGCACTCCATAAGGACGAAATAGAGCAGGCACGCACCCAATGGGCCGAAGCCGGAAACGCCCCCGACGACTTCGTGGAGCCAAAATGCCCCCAAGAGGACGAATTCAACGAAACCATCGCTAAAATACGCGACAAAAAGAATGCGTGGACCAACGAAATGGAGGCTCAGCGCGCCGCCAACCTCAGCGCCAAGCAGGAAATAATAAAGCAAATCAACGACCTCGCCCTCGACACCGACAACGTGAACCGCACCTTCCCGCTTTACCGCGAACTGCAGGACAAATTCAACGCCATCGGCGAAGTGCCTCCCACCGAGGAAACCAGCGTGTGGAAAAAATTCCAGGAAGCTCGCGAAAAATACAGCGACAACCTGAAGATAAACAAAGAGCTGCGCGACTACGACTTCAAGAAGAACCTCGACTCGAAGATTCTGCTTATCGAAGAAGCTACAGCCCTCGACAACGAAACCGACGTGATTGTGGCATTCCGCCGCCTGCAGGAGCTCCACGACAAATGGCGTCAAATCGGCCCCGTGGCAAAAGACCTACGCGAGGAAATATGGCAGAAGTTCAAGGATGCCTCGGCTGCAATCAACAAAAAATACCAGGCTTTCTTTGAAGAGCGCAAAGCGCGCGAGGCCGAGAACGAAGCAGCAAAGACTGCTCTCTGCGAGGAATTGGAGGCAATCGACTTCTCAGGCCTCAACTCGTTTGCAGCATGGAACGAAACCACCGCCAAAATAATCGACCTGCAAAGCCGCTGGAAGGCTATAGGCCTTGCGCCCCGCAAAACCAACAACGCCCTCTTCACGAGATTCCGCCAGCGCTGCGACGAATTCTTCGCCGCCAAAGGCGCTTACTTCAAGGGCGTGAAAGAAGAATACCAGCAAAACCTCGCCAAAAAGATAGCGCTTGCCGAGCGCGCCGAGGCTCTGAAGGACAGCACCGAATGGCGCAAGGCCACCGATGAATTCGTGGCTATGCAGAAGGAGTGGAAAACCATCGGCTCGGTGCCCAAGAAGCACAGCGACTCGGTGTGGAAGCGCTTCCTGAGCGCTTGCGACTATTTCTTCGACAAAAAGAAAGAGGCCACAAGCGGACAGCGCATCGCCGAGCAGGCCAACCTGAAAGCAAAGCGCGAAGTGGTGGCTCAGCTCGAGGCCCTCGCTCAAGAAGCGCCCAGCGCCGACGCCGCCGACAAGTTGCGCCAGCTGCAGGGCCAATGGCAGAAAATCGGCCACGTGCCATTCCGCGACAAGGACAAGGTGAACGACGCTTACCGCGCTGCCGTAAACACTCTGCGCCGCTCGCTCAACGTGCGCGACAACCAAGCGCGCATGGAGAAGTTTGAAACCAACCTCGCCTCCATCGAAGGCGACCAGGGCAAGCTGGCTCGCGAACGCGAGCGCCTGATGCGCGCACTCGAAAGCCGCCGCATCGAAATACGCACCTACGAAAACAACCTCGGCTTCTTGACCTCAAAGTCGAAGTCGGGACAGAGCATGGTGCAAGAGTTCCACAACAAAATCGAGCGCCTGAAAGAGGACATCGGCTCTATCGAAAACAAAATATCGTTGATTGACAGCAAACTACAATAAATCGGCCGGGCATGCCGACAATCACGTCTGCGCCAAGGCGCAGCACCGGCATCCGCTCGACAGTATGGCAAACAGATGCATAAAGCGAAGTTTCGACTTCGCTTTATCGTCAATTGTCGCGTTGCTGTCGCCCGTGTGGGCCATACCCACTGCCTTAGCCATCAAAGCGACATCCAAGGGCCCCGTTTTTTTCACCCAAGAGCGAACAGGACTCGACGGCCGTACGTTTAAATGCTGGAAGTTTCGCACGATGACTCCCAACGACCAGGCCAACGAACTGGCCGCCCAGCCCTCCGACCCACGAATCACCCGCATAGGCCGCTGGCTAAGGCTCACAGGCATCGACGAACTGCCTCAATGCTTCAACGTGCTGCGTGGCGACATGTCGATCGTAGGGCCCAGGCCTCACATGCTGTCGATGACGCGGCAATACAGCGCTTTGGTCGACGACTTCGAGCGCCGTCAGCTCGTGAAGCCGGGAATCACCGGCTGGGCGCAGGTGCAGGGAAGCCGAGGCAGCGTATACAATGCCGCCGAAATGCAGAGGCGCGTTAGGCTCGACAATTGGTACGTAAGCAACTGGAGCTTCGCCCTCGACCTTAAAATCATTTTCCTCACTATAAAAAACGTAAACAAATGGGAAAAGAAACCACTGAAAAAAAAGCCCCGGCGCCTTTCGTAATCACTGTAGGGCGCCAATTCGGCAGTGGCGGACGACACCTGGGCCGCATGCTCGCCGACCGTCTCGGCATCGACTTCTACGACAAGGAGCTGCTGCTGAAAGCCGCCCAGGAAAGCGGAATCAGCCAGGAACTATTCGACAAGAACGACGAGCGCATGCCCTCGTTCAGCACCGGCTCGCTTCTCCCATACGGATTTGGAGTGAACAACATGCCCTGGTATGGCAGCAGCACTATCAGCGACGACTCGCTATATAAAATACAAAGCGACTTCATAGCGAAGACGGCAGCCTCGGCTTCGTGCGTAATCGTTGGCCGCACGGCCGACTACGTGCTGCGCGACAACCCTCGCGCAATCAACATTTTCCTGCACGCCGACATGGCCGACTGCGTGAAACGCATCGTGGAACGCAACGATTGTGTCAACCCCGAAAAGGCTCGCAAGATGGCAGAGCGCACCAACAAGCTGCGCGCCAATTTCTACAACTTCTACACCGACAAGCGCTGGGGACACGCCGCTAGCTACGACCTATGCCTCAACACGTCGCGCCTGCCGATGGACGACATCGTGGAAATAATCGTGGAATACCTGCGCCGCCGGCTCGCCGACGACACAATTGGTCGATAATATTTTGGCAATCGTATATACACGCTTGTCGGCATGGAGCCGTGCGCTTACCTTTGCCGCATTATGACCACAATATTTAAGAATATCGACCGTGGCGAGTGGATGAGATTCTTCACCCACATCATCGTCGTGGCCATACTCTTCGTGCTTCCCGAGTTTTTATTTTCTTACACTCAGCCCCACTGGAAGACCACGCCGCAGATGACATTCTGCATGTACTTCAAGCCGGCAATGTTCGCCGCCGTCTTCTACCTCAACTATTTCTTCATCATGCCCCGGGTGCTGACCCTGGAGAAAAGAAAAGTGTTGTGGTTCATTGGCTACAATGTGGTAATCATCATCGTGGCTATGCTTTTGCTCTACTTGGTGCAAAACATGGCCAGCGAATCGCTGCAAGCCATGGGCAGGCACAACGGCAAAAGGCGTCCGCCGGAATACAGCCGGCTGCTGGAATTCATGCGCAACGCTTCGTTCTGGCTGCGCGACGCCGGAATGCTGGTGATGAGCATTGCCTTGGCAGTGGCACTGAAGCTGAGCGAGAACTGGGCCGCAATATCCCAACGCCATCAGGACATGCTCGCCTCGCAGCGCGCTGAGGAGCTCGAAAGCCTAAAAAGCCAACTCAACCCGCATTTCCTGTTCAATTCGCTCAACACTATCTATGCGCTGATACAAGTGAGCCCCGACAATGCTCAGCACGCTGTGCACCAACTGTCGACGCTGCTGCGATACGTGCTGTATGAGAATCCCCAGCAAGTGGAACTGTCGAAGGAAATCGAGTTTGCACGCAATTACATCTCCCTGATGGAGATGCGCCTGGGCTCCGGGCGCGTAAGCTACGACTTCAGCGAACAGTCGCCCACCCCGGCCATGGTGCCTCCGCTCATCTTTATCACCCTCATCGAAAACGCATTCAAGCACGGCAACACCGGCAACCACAACCACAAAATCGAAATCAGCATACACAGCAACCCCGACGGCTCGGTGGTGTGCAGCACATGCAACCACTTCACCAACCGTACGGAATCGGAGCCCCGGCCCGACGGAGGCATCGGCATATCAAACCTGCGCCGCCGCCTGCAACTAATCTACGGCGACAACGCATCGCTCATGACTGCGGTGCAGGGCGACGTGTACAAAGCAACGCTCACCATCAATCCTCAACCCCACAACCCCCTGCTCTCATGAATACCATACGCTGCTGCGTCATCGACGACGAGCCATTGGCCGGCAAACTCATATCGTCGTATGTAGAAAAAACCCCATCGCTCGCGCTGCAAGGCACCTACCAGTCGGCCTCCGATGCCGTGCGCGACATACTCGACGGCAACATCGACCTCGTATTCCTCGATATTGAGATGCCGCAAATCAACGGCATGGAATTCGCCAAAATAATTCCGTCGAGCTGTCGCATCATATTCACTACAGCCTACGACCAATATGCCGTGCAAGGCTTCAAGGTCAACGCCGTCGACTATCTGCTAAAGCCCGTCAGCTACGACGAATTCCTGGCTGCAGTGGACCGCGCCGCAAAGTCGCTCAACGCAGCCGCCCCTAAAGCGCCAACCGCACCCAAGCAAGAATTCCTGCTGGTGAAAAGCGAATACCGCCTGCTGCAGATACGCATCAACGACATCATGATAATTGAAGGCCTAAAGGACTATATAAAAATCTTCGTGGCCGGGCAGCCAAAGCCCATACTGACACTGATGTCGATGAAATCTGTGGAGCAAGCGCTCCCGCCTGACCAGTTCATGCGCGTGCATCGCTCGTTCATCGTCAACACCTCGCGCATCAGCATTATCGAGCGCAACCATATAATAGTGGGCGACCGCGCAATACCCGTGTCCGACTCCTACCGGCAAGCCTTCAACGAATACATCGCAAGGCTCAATCCGGAATCATAGAGCAAACTATAGCGCGGCTGGGCTGTTAGTAATAATGAACAATTCTGTATACATCAACCCTACTAAAACCCCATGCTATGGAAAGCGACAGACTATCATACGAAGAAAAGGAAGAGCTGCCCGACAGCGTGTTCGGCCTTCCCGAACGCCGTGAATACCCTATGCCCGACGCCGCCCACGTAAGGGCAGCCGAGGCATATAACGCAAAATCACATTTTAGCTCACTCGCCTATTATATTTATGTGCGAGCTTCTGCATAGTCTTTTAAATCTCATTAACACTTATAATCGACAATTGGTCGATAATTTGCATACTTTATATTTATACTTCTAAAATTAATGTATTTTAGTATTTTTTAGTTTACATTAAATAAAAGATTTTTTTACAATTGAAACATTATGCGTAATTTTGGCGCAGAAAACGTAAAAACTTGTAAGGATCACCCCCTGAATAGGCTAATACCAATCAGAATCGACATAAAACAACACAAAAAATTATTATTCTAAAATGAGCAATCCTACAGTTAAACCAGCCAATGGTAAGCTTGGTGTTATGGTTGTCGGTCTCGGTGCCGTCGCCACCACTTTCATGACCGGCGTTCTCATGGCCCGCAAAGGCTTGGCCAAACCCGTCGGCTCAATGACTCAATACGACAAAATCCGCGTTGGACAAGGCGCTGACAAAAAATACCTCAAATACAGAGACATCGTGCCCATAGCCGACCTCAACGACATCGTGTTCGGAGCTTGGGACGTTTACCCTGCTAACGCCTACGAATCGGCCATGCACGCCGAGGTGCTCAAAGAGAAGGACATCGAGCCCGTGAAGGATGAGCTCGAGAAGATCGTGCCATTGAAGGCTGCTTTCGACCACAACTACGCTAAGCGCCTCGACGGCGATAACATCATGAAGGGCAAGACCCGCTGGGAAATGATGGAGCAGCTGCGCCAAGACATCCGCGACTTCAAGAAGGAGAAGGGCGTAGACCGCGTGGTAGTGCTCTGGGCCGCTTCTACTGAGGTTTACGTTCCGGTTGACGAGCAAGTGCACGGCACGCTCGCTGCCCTGGAAGCTGCCATGAAGGTTGACGACAAGGAGCACATCGCTCCCTCTATGTGCTATGCTTACGCTGCACTTAGCGAAGGCGTTCCCTTCATCATGGGCGCACCCAACACCACAGTCGACATCCCCGCCATGTGGGAGCTTTCTGAGAAAACCAAGATGCCCATCGCAGGCAAGGACTTCAAGACCGGCCAAACCCTCGTTAAGTCGGGCTTCGCTCCCATCATCGGCACACGCTGCCTCGGCCTGAACGGATGGTTCTCCACCAACATTCTCGGCAACCGCGACGGCCTCGTGCTCGACGAGCCCGCCAACTTCCGCACAAAAGAGGTGAGCAAACTCTCTACCCTTGAGTCGATCCTCGTGCCCGAAAATCAACCCGACCTCTACGGCGTGAACTGCGGCGGCGAAGGCAACGACCACAATGGATACTACCACAAGGTGCGCATCAACTACTATCCTCCGCGCAACGACAACAAGGAGGGATGGGACAACATCGACATCTTCGGCTGGATGAACTACCCGATGCAGATCAAGATCAACTTCCTCTGCCGCGACTCTATCCTCGCCGCTCCTCTTTGCCTCGACCTCGTGCTGCTCAGCGACCTCGCTGCTCGCGCCGGCCGCTACGGCATACAGCGCTTCCTCAGCTTCTTCCTGAAGAGCCCAATGCACGACTACACCAAGGGTGAAGTGCCTGTAAATCACCTCTTCCAGCAGTACGTGATGCTCAAGAACGCCATCCGCGAGATGGGCGGATACCCTGCCGACGAGACAATCGACTAATCCTATCAGCATACCATAATCCTACATTGCAAAGGCGAGCGCCGAAAGGCTGCCCGCCTTTGCTTTGCATCGCGCCCGCGCAAGCGTGGCCCGACAGCCCTACTACCCACAAAATAATTTTGGTGAAGTGATTTATTTTGTGTAACTTTGCGCCTTGATAAGTCACATATTAGTAAAAAACATTTCTCATAATATAAAATGGATACAAACAAAGCACCCCTCGTTGACGAGCAAGCTCAACAGGACGTACTCTCGAAAGTAAAAGCCCACAAAAGCAAACTAATCTGGGCAAGCATCATTGTGGCCGCGCTATGCGTAGTGGGCCTTATCTGGTATTTCGTGGCCATGTCGGGCGCAAAGAAGGCTGATGAGATGATCGCCCTCGCCGACACCGAGGTTAACGACTCTATCGCTTTGGCTTACTACCAGCAAGCCGCACAAATGGGATACAAGAGCGGCAACCGCGCAGGCATCAACGCAGGCATCATCCTCTACCGCGAAGGCAAATACCAAGAGGCTATCGCTGACCTGAGCAATGCAAGCAGCAAGAGCAGCATCATTGAGGCCGGACGCCTATCGCTCCTGGGCGACTGCTACGTCAACCTCAACGAATACGACAAGGCTCTCGCTTCCTTCAAGAAAGCATACGACGCCGCCGACAAGAATCCTCACATAGCTCCCTTCATACTCGTGAAGCAAGCCAACATTTATCGTCAGCAAGGACACTTCGACGACGAATACAAATGCTACAGCACAATCAAAAACGAATATCCCAAATATTTGCAGTCGCTGAGCGAACGCAGCGTCGACATGCGCAAATACCTCGAGCGCTCTAAAGTACAGGCCGGCAAGTAAGAAAACTCACCGCCACCTTTGAGCATGGAGCAAAGAAATTGTCCCATCACTTTGTATGCCTCCGACCTGGATGGCACGCTTTTAAACAACTCGGCTCGGCTTTCGGCCCCAACATCGCGCGCCTTCGCTGCTCTGCAGCAGCGAGGCGCGCTGATTACTTTTGTCACGGCGCGCACGCCGGCCACCGTCGAGCTAATCCTTAAGGACGCCCACCCGCAAACGCCCGGCGTGGTGATGACGGGCGCTGCCATATGGCATCCCACCGAGCGCAAATATCTGTCGGTGAACTACCATCAGCCCGGCGACGCGACAAAGATAATAGAAATCTGCCGCAGCATGGGCGTGGCGCCTTTCGTGTACACGCTGCCGCTAGGCGACAATAAAATTGTAGTGTTCAATGAGGCAGAGTCGCTGACGGCATTGGAGCAGAAATTCGTTGCCGAGCGCACCATGTGCGACCTTAAGCGGTTTTGCCTGCACTCTGAGCTTCCGCAGTCGGCCTACATCGAGGTAGTGCTGTTCTTTGCCATGGGCGACCCCACGCCGATTCGGGCCACAGCCGAAGCCATACGCGAGGCCACCGGATGCTATGCGTCATGGTATCCCGACACATACAATCCAGGCGTCGCTCTTTTGGAAGTGTTTGCCCCCAACGTGAGCAAAGCCAAGGGGCTGTTGCGCCTAAAAAAGCTCGTCGGAGCCGACCGCGTGATCGCATTCGGCGACAATCTCAACGACATACCCATGCTTATGTCGGCCAACATGGGCATAGCCGTCGCCAACGCTCACCCACAGGTGAAGGACGTGGCCGACATGGTGATTGGCCCAAACACCGAAGACGCCGTAATAAAATTCATCCGCAACGACTACCTCGGCATCGACATCTGACACCTCCTCAAATCCGCAACTGATTTTGTGGGGAGGTTAATTGGCGACCGGACCGAAGCAGTCCCTGTCGCATCGCTGCCTTGACCATCAGGGTATTCAACTTCTCCGAGATGTTGAATTCGTAGCTCTTCCCACTTTCAGCCACATGATATACATACCTCGGGCATCTATCGCTGCCCAACCCTTGACTTAGACAGAAATTTTGCGAGAATTTCGAAGTGTCAAGAATCAGCGCGGATAAACGCTTTTTTTTAACAGCCCTTCTCATCGCACCCTTGACTGGTGCTTTTGAATTTAGGTCTGCATTTGCAAAGGCAACGATGTTTTTCTGATTAAACAAATGAATTTACATAATACAATGAATATTTTTTTTCAAAAAACTTTCTACATTTGCCATACTCTTGGGGGTGTTTCGGCGTTATATATATAAATACTTTTTTTTCGAGAGAGATTATGACACTACGCCAGTTACTGCAGACAGCTAGCGGGAAATTTTGCATACCGGCCTATCAGCGGCGCTACGTTTGGGGCACGGAGGAGGACTATGCCCATAACCGCGTGGCATCGCTGACGCGCGAGTTGATTGCCGCCAGCGCCGATGGCAAGGACGTGTTCCTTCAGGGCATATCGCTCTTAGAGCGTGAAGATGGCTGCGAAGTGGTTGACGGCCAGCAACGCCTCACGTATCTGTGGCTGCTATTGCGTCATCTCGGCGCGCCTGCCAATCTATTGAAAATCACTTACGATTGCCGCCCAAAGGCTGAGGCCTGGATTAAGGATAACAATGCAAGCGATGATTGCCAGGACATACGCTGCTTCAAGCACACAATGCACGTGCTGCAGACTCTGTTGCCGCATTCTGATAACAAGCTGACGGCGGACTTCGTGCTCGACCATGTGGATGTGCTGTGCATGATGTTGCCCAACGGCGATTTCGTGGTGGGCACATACAAGATACTCAACGACACGAAGGCTCCGATGCACGCCGAGGACGTGATCAAAGGCGCACTGCTGACCATGGCGGCCAATCCCGACCAGCCACATGCGAGCGAATCGAGCCTTGCAAGAATGCGAATGCGATACACCGACGAGTGGGAGTCGTGGGTGAGGTGGTGGAACAGCGATACTGTGCGTGATTTCTTCGACGGCTTCACCGATGTGCCCATGGGGCTGATTCTGCGCCTGACGCTGCGCGACGAGAATGCCGACATGGATGCTCCGCTCGATTTCTCAGAGTTCAAGGCAGCCATATCGCAACGCGCCGGCGAGCCATGGCACGCAGCCAAGCAATTCATGTACGAACTGCGGCGCACCCAGCATCATTTCATGCGCATGCTCGAAAATGCCGAGCAATACAATCGCGTGCGAGCCATACTTTTGCTGCAGAGCCGTCAGGAGGCATATAAATTCCTGCATGCTGCCGTTGTGAGCCTGAAGGTTGATGCTGAGCAACTGGTGAAAATTTACAAGCTTTCGTTCCTTGGCATGGACTACACAGAGATAGAGCAGGGAGCCACGGGCGACGCAAAATTCGAGGATATGCTTGCCTCGCTCAGCATGGCCGATGTATACCACAGCGAGGCAAAGCGCGACCTCTTCAACCTGCTTCTGCGGCTCAATATTGACGAAGACATTAAGCTTGGGCGCAAATTCGATTTCTCGATATGGTACAACCGCAGCCTGGAGCATATCTACAGCAAGTCGAAGGTGTGGCACCGTGGGCGCGGCGGCGAAATCCTCGACGGCAACGACAATCCTCTGCGCATGCCGCTCAGCCGAATAAGGGACGATAAGACGTTTCTGTGCCGCGACGACATTGTCAACCACGACGGCGTGCACCTGACGGAGCATTGCATAGGCAACTTGGTGCTTCTTTACGGGCAGAACAACGCAGCCTTCGGCAACGCCGGATTTGACGAGAAGAAGATGATGTTTCTGGCGCCGGGCGACATGGGCGTGTTTCGCAGCCGCAACTTGCTGCATAGCGTGTGCGTATTTGCCGGCGACAAATGGTCGGCGCAGTCAATCATCGAAAACTACAACCTTACGCTGAAAAACCTGAAGATATATTATGGCTACAAATGACGTGCAATCCTATACACTCAGCGAATTATTCGGCGGAGTGGTGTCGCTGGTGATTCCCGACCTGCAGCGCGACTATTGTTGGGGCTCGGCTGCCGACGAGAGCGTTGAGGATAGTCGCGCCTCGCATTTTCCGCTGGGAATAGGGCAGGCTTCATCGTTTGTGGCCGGAGTAGTGCACCTGTACAATACTCAGCGCAACAATGTGATGGGGCTGCTCTACGGCTATCGCGACGCCACGGATGCCAGCCGCATATTTCTGATAGAGGGTCAGCAGCCGATCACTACAATGTATTTGCTGCTCGGAATGCTCTACAGGCGCACTCCCACCACCGAATTGCGCAATCTGCTCATCAGCGACTATGCGCTGGCTGACGATCGTCAGCCGACGCTCGAATATCAGGCGCGAAGCGAGGCGCAATATTTTCTTTCCGACCTTGTGACGCGATTTTTCCTCGACCGTGACGGACGCCTCTCGCAGCTTGAGAATGCGAATTGGTATTATGCCTCATATGCCACCGACCCCACCGTGCAAAGCTTCATCAAGGCCATTCGCCTTATCGATGACGTGCTTGAGCAGGCGGCAGCAAGGTGGAGCGACTGGAACTGGGACGGTTTCGCCCAATTTGTGGCACACGAGCTGCAGTTTGTCTACTGCGACCTTGGCGACCGCCGAAAAGCAGAGCGTATGTTTGTTACGCTCAACACCAGCAGCGAGCCACTGACATTTGCCCAGAACATGCGCGCCCTCACCATTGCGTGGGAAGGGCATGACAAGGCAGTGGCTGAGCGCTGGAACGACATGGAGGACTGGTTCTGGACTCACGATGCAGCCGGCTACGGGCTCGATGACTTCTTGCGCTTTTATATCGACGGGCTCGACACACTCTCAGAATTCGAGTTTGACGATTTGTACGGCATGTTTGTGGATCTGAAGCGCGTGTTTGAGATTGTGAGTGCGTGCAATTGGTGCTTCTTGCCTAAGTGCTTCGAAGCGATGACGATGGTGGTGCGCGCCACGTTGGCCTATGTTGACCAGTGGCATGAAGTGGCGAAGGACCATGATATAGCGCGCATATGGGAATTTTTCGCCAACATCACTCGCTATATGCGCCCATCAGGCACTGATGCCGACGATGCCGTTGCCATGATGGAGCATATGCCCAATGCCGACGTTTTATCGCTTTTGCAGGTGCGCCGCGCATCGCTTCGCCTTTTGAATGGTGACGAGCGTGCCAAGCTTGAATTCATCAACGACAATTCTGCGCATCGCGAAGAGGCAGAGCGCCTTGTGTGGCGTATGCAGGCGCATCCCATGGTCAACGGCAAGGGAGCATCTGTAATCGACTGGTGTGGCGGTGAAAATCCAATCAGCTCGCTGCGACACTACGTCAACGCCATATACGCGATTTGGCAGGGCGACATCAACATGGATAAGAGTCTCGACGTGGTGAGGCGAGCGCTGCTCACCATTCGCCATAACGACTATCCCATTGTGCGCAGGGGCGACACCGTGTTGTCGCTATGCTGGAACGATTACGACTGGCAGCGTCTGCTGAGCACATCGCCAGGCTTGATACGCCAGTTGATTGACCGCTGCGAGAGCCTTGAGCATGATAAGCTGACGGCATCGCTTGGCAGGATGGCTGACCGATTCTCCGACCGCTCCTATCCATATTGCTTTCTCATCAAGCAAGGCGATTTGATGCATGAGTGCCGCAAAAGGCAGTTGCTGAGGCCTTGCCAGGCGTTCGTGGGATTTTATGACTACGGATGTGGCTATGTGCGCTGGTTTGTCGAGCAAACGGAATTGCCAGAATGCCAGCCTGAATGGCGCGCATGGCGTGCATACGGAGCGAGATGCCTCTACACCGACCATGCTGAGTATGACGTCGCCGTGGACGTGTACTACAATCCCGAAGAAAAGAAAAAATATCGGATAGAGGTATTCTCACGAGATGATGGGAAAAAAACGCGGATAGATGTGAGCCAGTGGCTCGAAGACAACGACATACGCTGCCAATACGATCGCAAGAAGCGGCGCTACTGGCTCACCGTGAATTCACCTCACGCCGTGCTGCGCCAGTTGATAACGTCATAAAAAAAGGCGTCAGATGACGATGCCGAGGCAGTCGTTGCGGATGAATCCTGCATGCATCTTATGTAGAAAGCATGTTGAATTTTTCATTCGAAAATTTTATTAGGCGATGGTAACTAAAAATCACCATCTTAGTTA
>CAZORI010000021.1:0-38628 GCA_964582335.1 uncultured Bacteroides sp. | reverse complement strand
AATGACTTTGAGTTAAAGATTGTTAATATTTAATATGATTAATACATTACACTAGCTATAGCTGATATTGAGAATGGCACGTCTCTTCCTCGCAACGAACAACTATTTTATCACGCGAATTTCCTATTGCCTTATTCGGGAGCCGGTACGGGAATAATCCGTGCCCTCGACGAAGGCGTGAAAATGAATTTCGTGAATGACGAGCAAATCCACGAATTCATCATCACTATTCCCCGCATAGTCGAAGATGAACCGGCAAATGAGCCAAGTAAGGATGAAAGTAACCATGCAGAGGAATTCGACAACTCTAAAACTAACCAAGTAGCAGAAAAAAGTAGCCAAGCAACTGACCAAGTAACTGACCAAGTAACTGACCAAGTAACTGACCAAGTAGCCGTTAGAAATGCAGGTCGAGGGCTGACAATGAAAGGCCTGACAGGAAGACAAAAAGATATTCTTAAATTTTGTTCCGTCCCAAGATCAGCAGCGGAGATAATGAAAAGGCTATCTGTCACTAATCATTACTATAACCGTGTAAAATATATTCAACCATTGGTTGATGCTAACCTTCTTAGGCTTACGAATCCGGATTCGCCAACGGCTCCGAATCAGAAATATGTAAAAGTAAGAAAAAACAAATCCTGACACATGGCATCAATAAATGTAGAATAGTTTATGGCCACAACATCGTCAGGTGTAAGTTTGGAGGTCGTAAAAGGGAAATGAACAAGATTTTTAAAGATTCTTAAACGTTCTGATATTTGGCGGTTTGAGAATTTTTGACCAATTTTGTCTTCGTCATGCTGAATGACGAGGAACATTGAAATCTGAAGGTGTAGAAATTGAGAATCACCTATTTTTTTGCCGCAGGCCAAGTAGTTGACTGTTAGCGATATAAAATTACGACATTAGACCACTCCGGGGTAGGGGGAGGGAGGGTTAGCCGAAGATGAGGGCGAAGATCCAGCTGATGACGGAGAAGATGATGCTGTAGAGCATTGCCACCCAGAAGCCGTCGACGTGGAAGCTGCTCACAATCCAACTGCCAGCAATATGATTAAGGCGTTGATGACGAGCAGGAACAATCCAAGCGTGAGAATCGTGATAGTTTATTGTTTAACAATGCTATTTAGGGATTGGTTTGTTGACGGGCGCCAAAATTACGAAATGTCAACAATATTTGACGAAATTTCCTATTTTTTATGGTCGACACAATCTAAATGCGTGCAGGGGTGTTATAATACTGTGAAAATTTTCAACTATACCATATCATGCTTCAATTATCAGAATTCAACAAAATTATCCCAATAGCATCTGTGCTGATGATGTCGGCGTGCGGACACAGCAATCCTAATATTGCGGGCACGAATACTGAGCCTGTGAGGGTGAAGGTGGCATCTGCCGCGTCGTTTATGCCCTCGGCAGGCGCAATGTCAGATACATACTCAGGCACTGTGGAAGCCGGAAGCGCCACGTTGCCCAGTTTTTCGGTTGCGGGCACAATCAGGCAATTAAATGTAGCAGAAGGGCAGCGCATAGGCAAAGGGCAACTGCTGGCCACTGTGGACGGAGCAACCCTGAAGAATACGAACGAGATAGCGCAAGCCGGGCTGCGCGAGGCACGCGATGCCTACGACAGACTGAAAAAGCTGCACGACGCGAGCGCGCTGCCCGACATGCAGTGGGTGGCTATGCAGGAAAAGCTAAAGCAGGCTGAAGCCGCAGCCGCCATAGCGCAGAAAGGGATGAACGATGCCAACCTGTATGCGCCTATATCGGGCGTCGTGGCGAAAAAACTGGTTGACGTGGGCCAAAGCGTGGCTCCCGGCGTGCCGGTGGTGGAACTGCTCGATGTGAGCACCCTGAAGGTGAAGATTTCAGTGCCCGAGGCCGACTTGAAGAAAATGAGCGCCGGCGCGAGCGCAGCCATATCGGCCGGAGGACGCTCTTACAACGGCATCCTCGCCGAGAAGGCAATCGCCGCCAATTCGCTCTCGCGCAACTATGACGTGAAGTTCCGCGTAACCAACCCCGACGAAAACCTATTGCCCGGCATGATATGCAGCGTGGCGGTGGACGGCGCCTCGCCGGCCGCGGACAAAACACAACATGCCGAAATAGTGCTGCCTCCGCAAGCGATTGTCCTTGGCTGGGACAATGAAAGCTACGTGTGGGTGAAAGAAAACGGACGAGCCGTGCGCAAGAAGGTAGCGACCGGAGGCCTTGATTCCAGAGGCATAATCGTGAATGGAGGCATCGCGCCCACCGACAGCGTAATCGTGGAGGGGCAGCAAAAACTTAGCAGCGGACTCGAGGTTGTATCAGTAAATTGATTGCGATATGGAGAAGTTCAAGAATCCGAATATCGTATCGATGGGCTTGCAATATAGGCGCATTGTCGTGCTTATATCGTGCGTGCTTATTGCTTGGGGCGTGTACTCGCTTATCAAGATGGACAAGAACGAGTTTCCGTCGTTCACGATACGCGAGGGCGTGGTGGCAGCCGTATACCCCGGCGCCAGCGCCAAGCAAGTGGAGCAGGAGGTGCTGAAGCCGCTGCAGGACTACGTGTTCAGCTACAAGCAGGTGAACAAGAAGAAAACCACGGCCCAGGCCTCCGACGGCATGGTGATGATATTCATTACGCTCGACGATAACGTGAACACTCAGGAGTCGGACCAATTCTGGGACGAATTCAAGCTGGGAATGGACAACGTGAAGCTCACGCTTCCGGCAGGAGTGCTCGCCGTGGAGACCATCTCCAACTTCGGCAACACGTCGGCATTGCTGCTCACTATGCAAGGAACGGACAAAACCTACCGCGAGCTGCACGACTACATGGAGCAGCTGCGCGACCGCCTGCGCGCCGTGCCCAGCATAGGCACGATGAAGGTATACGGCGAGCAAACCGAGCAGATTGCAGTGCGCATCAACACCGATAGGCTTTCGCATTATGGCATCGATGAAAAGACGCTCGCCCTCACTCTGCTGGCACAAGGATTCCAGACGACCGGCGGCCGCTTGAAGTCGACCTACTACACGATGCCGCTCTACGTGGCTGAATCATTCAACTCTGTCAACGACATAAAGCAAACAGTGGTGCTGGCCACCCCGACGGGCGACGTCGTGCGCTTGGGCGACATCGCTGATGTGGTGCGCGAATACCCCGAACCAACAAGCTACATCACCAACAACGGCGAGAACTGCTTGCTGCTGAGCGTGGAGATGAAAGACGGCGAGAACATCGTGGCAATGGGCGATGCAGCCGGCAAGGTGATTGACGAGTTCGCGAAGACAATGCCGGTGGACATGGAGCTCTTCAAAATCACCGACCAGCCCACGGTTGTCAACCTTAGCGTGATTGAATTTTTGCGCGAGCTGCTGATAGCCATCGTGGCCGTGCTTGTGGTGATTATGGTGCTGTTGCCGCTGAAGGTAGCGTTCATCGCGGCGCTTACGATTCCGGTGAGCATATTTATCTCGCTGGGCTTATTCTATGCGCTGGGCATTGAGCTCAACACCGTGACGCTTGCCTGCCTGATTGTGTCGCTTGGCATGATTGTAGACAATTCGGTGGTGATTATCGATGAATACGTCGACCTCATCTCCGACGGGATGCCTCACATGCAGGCCACCATCAACGCCGGCACTATGTTCTTCCGTGCGATTGTCTCAGCCACGCTCGCCATTTCCATCACGTTCTTCCCGTTCTTGATTACCATGACGGGAATGTTCCGCGACTTCCTCACCGACTTCCCCTGGGCTATATTGCTGATTCTCACGATTTCGCTGATTGTGGCCGAACTGTTGGTGCCATTCCTGCAATACCGACTAATCAAGAAGCCGATTTATGCCATTGAAAAAGAAGCCATAGCAAGCGGAAAGAAGAAATTCTCGTTCTTCGTAAGCCTGCAGAATTGGTACAACAAATTGGTGGCTTTGGTTTTTGCGTGGCCCAAGACGAGCATCGTGGTGGGGGTTGTGTCGGTGGCGCTTGGAGCCTGGGCATTCATAACACGGCCCATACAGCTGATGCCGATAGCCGAGCGCGACCAATTCGCCGTGGAGATATACTTGCCCGAAGGCTCGTCGCTGAACGCTACCGACGCTATAGCCGACAGCTTGGCCCGGATACTGAGGAAGGACGCCCGCGTGGTGTCGGTGGCGTCGTTCCACGGCATGTCGTCACCGCGCTTCCAGACCACATACGCGCCGCAGGTGGGAGGCCCCAACTACGCGCAGTTCATAGTCAACACCAAGAGCAATGAAGCGACGATAGAGGTGCTGAACGAATACACGACAAAATACCAAGATTATTTCCCGGGCGCATACGTGAAATTTAAGCAACTGAGCTATTCCAATGCCAAATATCCCGTGGAGGTGCGCCTGTCAGGCTTGGACTATGCCGAGAACATGAAGGCGGCCGACACAGTGATGTCAATCATGCGCCGAATTCCGGGCATGACGCTCGTTAGGCCGGGAGCGGGCAGCCAGCTTGTGGCAGCCACCGTAGAGCCCAACAGCATACAGATGTCGAGGCTTGGCCTTAACAGCACGCTCCTGGAGATGACGCTTGCCATGCGCTATGGCTCAGGCATCCCCATGGGCACGCTCTGGGAGGGCGACTACGGCATGAGCATAGTGGCAAAGACACAGAATTCCGACAGCGCCACCTATGAGTCGCTGATGCGCGAGCCTATACCGGTGATGGGCATCGGCAACACGCCCTTGCGTGCCTTTGCCGACGTCAGCCCCACTTGGCATCCCGGACAAATCAATTATCGCGGCGGCTTGCCCACGGCAATCATATCGGCCGACAACGTGAGAGGCAAAAACACGATGGAACTGACCACCGAGCTGAAGCACGAACTCGACAAGATAGAGATGCCCGACGGAGTGAGCCTAAGCTATGGCGGCGAATATGAGAATTCGATGGAGATATTGCCGGAAATGGGCAGTGCGCTTGCGATAGCTGTGGTGATTATCTTCTTCATCCTGATATTCCACTACAAGAGCGTGGTGGTGCCCGCGCTAATGCTGCTGTCGCTTGTGTTCATCATTCCCGGCGCCGGGCTTGGCCTGCTGGTGATGAATGAAGTGATCAGCCTCACGTGCACGCTCGGACTTATAAGCTTGATGGGCATCCTTGTGCGCAACGTCATAATCATGTTTGACTATGCCGAGGAGCTGCAGGAGGGCGGCTTGTCGGTGAAGGACTCAATCTACCAGGCAAGCGAGCGGCGAATGCGTCCCATCTTCCTCACATCGGCTGCCGCCACCATGGGCGTATTGCCAATGGTAGTGTCGGGAAGCGCATTGTGGAAACCGATGGGCATCGTGATTTTCTTCGGCACGCCTATCACCATGGTTCTCATCCTCACCGTGATACCCATACTCTATTGGAAATTCTGCAAGAAGACCGCTCCGACCATTGAGATGCCCGTTTACCCTGTGGAAGAAACAATTGATCCAACAATTCAACCGAAACAGAACGATGAAAAGTAGGAATATAATATACTCAGCGATTCTCGCGTTGGCTTCAGCAGCTACTGTATCGGCACAAGACACTACGTCGGCCGACACAGTTGCGCTTACGCTTGAGCAATGCAGAGAGATGGCGCTCAGAAGCAATGCGGCTGCTAAAACGGCGGTGAACGACGTGAAGATGGCGAAGGAAACGTCGGAAGAGGCGTTCACCAAATATTTCCCCGACATATCGGCTACGGGCGTGTCGTTTTGGGCCAACCACGACGTGATACAGTACGACGTGCTCGACATGTTTGAGATAGGCATAATCAAAAAGGGCATAGCAGCGGGAATCACTGCGGTTCAGCCGATATTTGCCGGAGGACAAATCGTCAACGGCAACGCCCTGGCTCATGTGGGCGAGAAGGTGGCAGAGCTGCGCAAGCGCCAAACCGACGAGGAGATTTATGTGACGGTCGACAAGTATTACTGGAAACTCGTGTCGCTCCACTCCCAAAAGGAAACCCTCGCGTCGCTCTTAGTGATGCTCGACACCCTCGCATACCAGACTAAGGCCGCTGTGGATGCCGGCGTGATACTAAAGAACGACTATCTGAAGGTGGAACTGCAGCGCAACGATTTCCGGGCTACGATGATCGACCTCGACAACGGCATCGCCCTATGCTCGAACCTGCTTGGACAGTACATAGGTTTGGGCCTGACTCCCGTAAAGGTGACAGAGCGCGTGGCGCCGGAGCAGATGCCTGATTTCTCCTACGACTTGTATCGCAATCCGGAGGACGCTGTGCAGAATACGCCCGTTTACGGAATGCTCAACACTGCAATCAAGGCTGCCGAACTGGAGAAGAAGATGACTATCGGCAGCAACCTGCCCACAGTGGGATTGGGGGCAGGGTGGTTCTACCACAATCTGCTGGAGCAGAAGCAAAATTTCGGTGCTGTGTTCATTGCGGTGAATGTGCCCTTGAGCGGATGGTGGGGCGGCTCGCATGCCATCAAGCGCAAGAATCTCGCATTGCGGAATGCTCAGATACAATATGAAGACGGCAAGGAAATGCTGCAGATTGCGATGCGCGACGCATGGGACAACCTGACGGCTGCCTACCGCAAGATGCAGACTGCGCAAGAGTCGATAGGGCAGGCCAAGGAAAATCTGCGGCTCAACGAAAATTACTATAATGTGGGTGTGTCGGCGATAACTGATTTGCTCGAAGCGCAGACGCTCTACAAGCGTGCTTCCGACCAGTACATCGCTGCATATTCCGACTACGAGCTCAGAGGCACAGAATACATGAAGGCAACCGGACAATTGGCAATGC
Source organism: uncultured Bacteroides sp. (assembly GCA_964582335.1). Lineage (GTDB taxonomy): Bacteria > Bacteroidota > Bacteroidia > Bacteroidales > Muribaculaceae > CAG-873. Next base: position 31,822 of record CAZORI010000021.1, on the reverse strand, counting down.
CGGAGCCTGCTAAAAAATAGCACCCCTCTCAAAACCAGGATCAAGTGTAAATGCTAAGCGCGAAGGACAGCCCTTCGCGCTTAGTTTGCTTCACGACTTTGACGAGAGGATGCGCCAGTTCTTCGGGTACAGGTTGTTGGCTCTATTCCCTAAGTTTTTGACGAAGCCAAGCGGAAGGCCCCGGTAGGTGAGCAACACTATTCCTTTTGGCGCATCGATTGTGATTGACTGTCGCTGCAGATAACTTATGGCGATGTCCTTGCCTACTTCAGTGTTGGCGAAGGCGCTGCGATTGAGCAAGCTGCTCAGCGCGAGCTGCTGAGTTGGCACTATGTCGCGCCCTTTCACGCAGGCCACCGGCACGCCAATGGAAAGCACGTCGGCTTGGGAGGCCAGCGATTGCAAGAACGGCTCATGCATGCGGGGCACGGCGTAGAGGGTGTCGCCGCGTTGCCACAGCACATAATTGTCGGCATGGTCGATGTAGGGCTTTGCTGCGGCTGCTATCGCAGCAGGGGCAGGGGAGAACGCGCTTTTGGCCTTGGCCGGCCGAAACTCGTGCTCGCCGTCGTCTTTGGCCAAGGCGGCCATGAACAGGCCCTCGCCTTGCACTTTTCCCGGCAGAAACCGATAGCATTTCTGCCCGGGCGTGGCTGCTCCCAATATTGCGTCGCGATGAGCCTCGAGGCTTGGAAGTGGGATGTTGGTTGCCCCGTATTCTGTTGTCAGCCACTCCACGTTGTCTTCGTTCTCTTCGCGATTGAAGGTGCAGGTGCTGTAAAGAAGAATGCCTCCGGGCTTCAATGCGCGCCATGCGTTGGCAAGAATTTCACGCTGCAATGTGGCGCATTGACGCACAAGCGCGGGCGACCATTGCTCGCGAGCGCGCATGTCCTTGCGCATCATGCCCTCGCCCGAGCACGGCGCATCCACAATCACGATGTCGAAAGCCGACTCAAGGGCAGCAAGCCGCTTTGTGTCGCCTCGCGTGACGGCAACCGTAGGATAACCCCATTTGGCTACGTTCTCAGCGAGGATTTCGGCGCGCTTGAAGTCATATTCGTTCGACACAACAAGGCTGCCCTCTGGGAGCGCGTCGATGGCTGCTGTGGTTTTGCCTCCGGGCGCAGCGCACATGTCGAGCACGCGAAGCGGACGCCAGCCTATTATCGCAGCTGCATCAGCCACAGCGGCGTATTCGGCCATCGACGATGCATCCTGCACATAATATGCGCCTTGGTGCATGGCCGGATCGAAGGTGAATTCGGGGCGGCTTGCAAGCGATTCGCCCCATTCGCACCAAGGCACGGGGGCGGCGGGCTTGAGGGCCGATTTGCGAGGATTGTGCCTTATGGCAACGCTTGGCTCGGTGTCGAGGGCCTGTGCCAGTCCCTGGTAGCAAGCAATCCTTTCTAAGAAAAGCGGCGGCAGGGGAGTGGCAGCAGCGCTCATAGGTCGTAGAATTTTGTGAAGGCGGTGGTGGTGAACACGTGGTCGTCGACCGACGCAGTCTCGCGAATCGAGTGCATTGCCCACAAAGCCGCGCCCATGTCGACGCCTCTCAGCGGAATCTGATGCGTGAGGATGTTGCCGAGGGTGGAGCCGCCTGCCACGTCGCTGTGGTTGACGAAATATTGGTAGGGGACGTTGGCCTCCTCGCATATCGAGCGGAACACAGCGGCAGAGTCGGCATCAGTCATGTACTTGCAGTTGGCGTTGATTTTAATCACTGGCCCGGCACCGAGCAGCGGGTGGTTGGTGGGGTCGTATTTGCTCACGTAGTTGGGATGCAAGCCATGCGCGTTGTCGGCCGAAATCATGAACGATTTAGCCACGGCGCGCAAGTAGTCCTCCATATTGCCTCCGAGCGCTGCGTTGATGCGGCGCAGAAGGTTGACGAGGACGGGCGAGGCTGCGCCTTGCTTGGTGCCTGAACCGGTCTCTTCATTGTCGAAAATGGCCATGACGCGAGTCATGGGCTGCGACGATGAGTCGGTGTCGATGAGGGCGGAGAGTGCGCAGTGCACCATGCTCAGGTCGTCGAGGCGCCCCGAGGTGATGAACTCGTTGTTTGCGCCCAGCAGGCATGCTTTTGTAGTATCGTACAGGCTGATGTCGAAGTCGAGGATGTCGTAGGGGTCCACTTCCAATTCGTTAGCCACCAGATTGAGCACGAAATTGTTTTCTTCGGCCGAGCGATTGATTATAGCAATCACCGGCATCATGTCTTTTTGCTTCGACAGAGGGTTGCCGTCGTTGACCTGGCGATTGAAGTGAATAGCGAGGTGCGGGATGGTGAGCAGAGGACGGTCGAACTTCACGAGGCGCATTTCGGGATGCAAAGGGTCGCCGCTGCGCAGCATTACGCGGCCGGCAAGAGAAAGAGGGCGGTCGAACCAAGTGTAGAGAATCGGGCCTCCGTATACTTCAGTGTTTAGGCGCAGAATGCCGCCTTCGCTCACCATTTCGGGATGAGGCTTAATGCGGAAGCAGGGGCTGTCGCTGTGCGCGCTAATGATTTTGTATCCGGCCAGCGGGTCGCTGCCTACTATGAAGGCGAATACGGCGCTGCCGTTTTGGGTTATGTAGTAGCGACCGCCTTCGTTGAGGGTCCAGTGCTCATCTTGCTCCAGCCCGATGAAGCCGGCTTGGCGCAGTTCGTCTACTATTGTGTTGGCGGCCCAGAAATTGACGGGCGAATCATTGAGGAATGCTGAAAGGTCGCGCATGGATTAGATTTAATAAGTTGGGATTAGTCAGTCTATTTGTATTTCACGTCGTTGATGGCTCTGAGCACGTTGCAGAGAGGGCGGCTCCAGTAGTCGGCGAAGTCTTCCCTTACGGCGGCGAGCGCTTCTTGGATTATCTCAGTGGGGGCGTCTTTCACAGCCTCGGTGAGATTGTAGAGCACTTGGAAAATGTCGGCCAGCCCCTCGGAAATGCTTGCGGCGATAGGGGTGTCGCTGTATTTCATGTCTTCCTCGAACACCTCAAGATAAGTGTCGTCATCCTCGAATAGCGCTTCCATTGCGGCACGCACGGCATTGTAGTAGTCCTCTTCGAGTGTGCCGTGTATGTAGGCCGAGTTGTTGAGCATAGGCATTTGCAGGTCGGTGGCCGAAATGTATATGCGCGGCAGCAAGCGCAGCATGGCATCGATGAAGTCGTCGCGGTCGGTGGTATCCGCCGTCTCTACAGCTTGGCAGTATTCGTTGGATAGGCCAAGGAATGCCAGTTGGTTGGGCGATAGAATATCGTTGCTCATACTTGAGGTTTTTGTGGCAGATAGAGTTGGTTGTCGCGGATGTATTCGTACACGCCGTTAGGCAAAAAGCAGCGCACGTCCTTGCCCCTTGCCAAGGCTTGGCGGATGAATGTGCTTGACAGGTCAATCATCGGCGGCTGCACGATGTCCAGGCCGTCGGTGTATCTATTCCGTATCTCCTTGCCGGGGCGCGGATAGCAAATCACGCCGAATTCCTCCAGAATTTCCTCGCTTGAGCGCCACTGGTCGAACGTGTTCCAATTGTCGCTTCCGACAATTAATTTGAATCGCTTGTTGGGGTATTTTTTCTTGAGGAGGCGCAATGTGTTGATGGTGTAGGATGGCCGGGGCATCGAAAGCTCGATGTCGCATATGTTCACACCTGGAGCCTGCTCGCTGGCAATCTTGAGCATGTCGAGGCGCTTCATGTCGGGGATTAGTTCGGCTGAGTCTTTGAGTGGATTGCGAGGTGATAGCGTAAGCCACACTTTGTCAACAATATTCCACTGAGTGAGATAGCTTGCAATCATCACGTGCCCGATGTGCACGGGGTTGAAAGATCCTCCTAATATTCCGATTGTCTCCATACAAGTGCGAAATTTGTGGATTATTTGATGAAGTCAGATATTTCTTTCGAGGTGTCGGCGACGGCCTTTTCCAGCACGTCGTTCACCACGATTGCGTCAAAATTCTTTGCCTGCGCTATTTCGTATTCGGCGCGAGCCAGGCGCTCCTGTATGATTTCCGGGGCCTCAGTGCCGCGATGCTCAAGACGCTGCTTCAGGTGCGTGATTGAAGGCGGCATTATGAATATGATTTTGGCTTGGTCGCCATACATTTTCTTCACATTCAGCGCTCCGTGCACGTCGATGTCGAGCAGTATGTTCTTGCCCGAGTTGCATTTGTTGGTAACCTCCGACTTCAGGGTTCCGTAATAGCGTCCCGGATACACTTGCTCCCACTCTACAAATTCGTTGTTGGCGATTGCGTCGCGGAATTGCTCAGTCGAGAGGAAGTGATAGTTAATGCCGTCGACTTCACCTTCGCGGGGGGCGCGGTTTGTGGCCGAAACAGAAAATTGCATGTCAATCTCGCCTTTGTCGAGAATGGCGTTGATGATGGTTGACTTGCCGGCGCCCGATGGGGCTGAAATCACTATGATTTTTCCTTCAGACATGATATGTATTTTTTTAGCGCAAAGAAAAAGAATCAGATGAATGGCAAAATTATGCCTAAATTACATGCCGCTGGCTACATCACGTTGAACACTTGCTCTTTTATCTGCTCGAGCTCGTCTTTCATTTTCACCACAAGGCGCTGCATCTCGGCATGGTTGCTTTTTGAGCCCATTGTGTTGATTTCGCGAGTCATCTCCTGGCTGATGAATCCGAGCTTCTTGCCTTGACCTCCGCGAGGCTCGTTGAGGGTCTCCATGAAGTAGTTGAGGTGCTGAGTGAGGCGCTGTTTTTCTTCGTTTATGTCGAGTTTCTCGATGTAGTAAATCATCTCTTGCTCGAGGCGGCCGGCATCATATTCGGCGTTGTTGAGCTTCGACAGCCCGTCGGCAATGCGTGCACGGATGCGCTCGGTGCGTTCGTTTTCATATTTCCCCACTTGCGAAAGCAGCTCCTTTATGCGGTTGATGCGCACGGTGAAGAAGTCTTCGAACTTAATGCCCTCGGCTCGGCGATAGCTCATCACTTTGTCGAGCGCCATGTCGACGCATTTCTTCATGCTTTCGGTCTCGGCATCATCAGCCTCCGACGAAGCGTCGGACGAGAGGACGTCGGGCAGGCGCAGCAGCACGTTGTACCAATCTGTGGGAGGCTCTATGCTAAGGGCGTTGGATATCTCGAGGATTTGCGCTTTGTAGGATTTGAGCGCGGCTACGTTGAGCTGCGACGATGTGGCGTCGTTGATGGGCTCGATAGTGACAACCAAGTCGACTTTGCCTCGCTGGAGCAAATGCGATGCGCTGTTGCGCACGTCGGGCTCCACAGAACGGAAGGCATGAGGAAGTCGCACGGCAAGGTCCATTTGCTTTGAGTTGAGCGACTTTATCTCAGCAATGATTTTTATTTGGGCGGTTTCAACTGTTGCACGGCCAAAACCCGTCATAGAATACAACATAGGCCTTATTGAATTTTGTTACTAAGCAAAATTACAAAAAAAGAATATCACGACAAAATAAATATCATCCAATGCGAGGGCAATGGATGATATTTTTTGAGGCGCGGGGCAGCCGTCGTCAATTAATTTTTTTGCGTGCTTCGCTAAGGAATTTCTGCATGGCGGCGGAGTCGCGATTTGCCACAATTTCGCGGAGGCGATGCAGCTGCTCCAGGATGCGGTCGAGCTGGCTGGTGGATTCGGGGTTGAACAGGATTTCGCTCACCAGGTAGTCGTCTTCGCCCATGAGCCCGCGTGCGATGGCCATGTGGCGCTTGAAGGTGGTGCCGGGGGCATCCTGGTGCTTCATCACGGAGGCGAATGCCAAAGTGGACGCAAACGGAATCGAGAGCGAGTAGGCCACGGTTTCGTCGTGCTTCTTGAATGTGTATTCTTCGATATGCAGCCCAAGACGATTGTAGAGGTCGCGGAAGAAAATGCGACCTAAGTGGTCGCCCTCGCTGATGATGATTGCGTTTTCGTTGGCCAGGTTGCTGAGGGAGGCGAATGTGGGGCCAAACATGGGGTGCGTCGACGCAAAGGGATGCCCGCAAGTGGCGTAGAATTCAGGCAAGCCGGTTTTCACCGAGGCGATGTCGGAAATAATGCACGATTTGGGCAGGTAGGGGAGCACTTCGTGGAAGGCCTGCAGCGTGTATTTCACTGTGGCGGCGTTGATCATCAACTGAGGCTCAAACTCGCGGACCTCGTCGAGCGACGAGAAGCGCTGGCAATTGAAGGTGAACTTCAGACGCTTAGGGTTGACGTCGAACATGGCCACTTCATGGTCGTCGCTGAGGACATCGCAAAAGAACGACCCCATCTTGCCGGCACCTAAAATCAGGATTTTCATGGCTCGAAGGTTATCGGATGCGGTCGTTGAACACCTCGATTTGCTGGCGCACGCTCTCCTCGTGCACGGCCGACAGGATTGAGCGCATGAATTCTCCGCTCATTCCCATTTCCTGAGCCTGCTTCACGCGCGAATTGAGGATGCTGTCGTAGCGCTTGGCTTGCAGAATGGGCATGCGGTGCTCTTTTTTGAATTGGCCGATGTCGCGCGACACCTCCATTCGCTTGGCGAGGAGCTCGACGAGCTCGTTGTCGATGCGGTCGATTTCCTGGCGCAGCAGCGACAGGTGCTCAGTGCTTATGTTGTCGTTGCGGAGCACAAGGGTGCTCAGGATGAAATTGAGCACTTCAGGGTTGACCTGCTGGCTCTTGTCGCTCCATGCGCAGTCGGGGTCGCAATGGCTCTCGATGATAAGGCCGTCGAAGCCCATGTCGAGGGCAAGCTGCGAAATCGGGCCAACGAGCTCGCGCTTTCCGCCCATGTGGCTTGGGTCGCAGATTATGGGGAGGTTGGGGTAGCGGCGGCGCAGCTCGATGGGGATGCGCCATTGAGGCAGGTTGCGATAGAGGTGCTTTCCGTAGGCGCTGAATCCACGGTGTATTGCACCAAGGCGGCGAGTGCCGGCATTGTAGATGCGCTGCAGCGCGCCTATCCACAGCTCGAGGTCGGGGTTGACGGGGTTTTTCACCAAAACGGGTATGTCCTGAGCGCCAAGGTCCTTGATTGCGTCGGCAATCTCCTGCATGGCAAAGGGGTTGGCAGATGTGCGGGCGCCAATCCAGAAGAGGTCGACTCCGGCGTTGAAGGCGGCCTCAACGTGTGCGCGAGTTGCCACTTCGGTGCTCACGCGCATTCCGGTCTCTTCCTTCACACGCTTTAGCCAAGCGAGACCGGGCTCGCCAATTCCCTCAAAGCCTCCGGGCTTGGTGCGCGGCTTCCATATTCCGGCGCGGAAAATTTTAATTCCGTTGGCTGCCAGGTCGCGGGCCGTGTTGATTACTTGCTCTTCGGTTTCGGCGCTGCATGGTCCGGCTATAACCAGAGGCTTCTCGATACCCCATTCTTGCGGGGTGAGTGGTAAAAGGTCTTCCATTGTGTATGTCGTTTTTGTTTGTTTCGAGTGGTGTGTTTATTTTGCGGGAGAGTGATTCTCTTGTATTCTTTTGAGTGCTTCCTTCATCTTGTCGGGCGTGGCGCAGAGGCTTATGCGTATGTAGCGTTTGCCGTTGCTGCCGAATATGAAGCCGGGGGTGATGAACACGCGGCAGTCGTGAAGCACGTGGTCGGTGAGTTGCTCAACGTCGGCGACTGAGTCGGGGATGCGTCCCCACAGGAAAAGGCCGCTCTGGTCGGGGTCGAATGTGCATCCGAGGGCAGTCATGATTTGTTCGGCTATGAGGCGGCGCTCAGCATAGGTGTCGTTGATTTGCTTGTACCAGTCGTCGCCTGCCTTAAGAGCCTCGGCTGCGGCAAGCATCATGGGCTTGAATTGGCCGGAGTCGACGTTGCTCTTCACTTTTACAAACCAGTTGACGAAATCCGGATTGGAAATAAGCACTCCCATGCGCCATCCGGCCATGTTGTGGCTTTTGCTCAGAGAGTTGAGCTCGATGGCTACGTCCTTTGCGCCGGGCACTTGCAGCAGCGACATGGGATGCTGGTTGAGGATGAAGCTGTAGGGGTTGTCGTGCACAAGCACAATTCCGTGCCGGCGGGCGAAGTCGACAGCCTTCTCGAATGTTTCGCGGCGCGCCTTTGCGCCAGTGGGCATGTGGGGATAATTTAGCCACATGAGCTTGATTTTGTCGAGAGGAAGCTTTTCGAGGGCATCGAAGTCGGGCTGCCAACCGTTTTCTTCAAGCAGGTCGTATGTGTAAATCTCGGCCTCTGCAAGCTTGGAAGCAGATGTGTAGGTGGGATAGCCGGGGTTGGGCACGAGCACGCCGTCGCCGGGGTTGAGAAATGTGAGCGAGACGTGCAGCACAGCCTCTTTCGATCCGATGAGGGGCTGCATTTCTGTGTCGGGGTTGACCTCGACGCCGTATTTTTTGCCATACCAGTCGGCATAGGCTTGACGCAGCGCGGGGAGGCCGCCAAAGGGCTGATAGCTATGAGAGTCAGGCTGGCGCGCAGCCTGGCAGAGCGTGTCGATTACGTTTTCGGCGGGCATTCGGTCAGGTCCGCCTATGCCGAGCGATATTATGTCGAGGCCCTGCTTGTTGAGGGCGGCCACCTCTTTGAGCTTGCGGGCGAAGTAGTATTCCTGGATGTTGCCAACGCGGTTGGCGGGTGTGATTTTTTTCATTAGTCTATAGGGTTTTCGCATTGGCGGTATTCGCCGAGCAGTTTGAAATCGTTGATTAGGGGTCGCACGGCATCGATGGCTTGGTGATATCGCACAATTGAATTGAATGTCAGATCCACGTAGAATCGGTATTCCCATTCTCGGCCTATGATAGGGAGCGACTGTATCTTGCTGAGGTTGATGTCGTAGAACGACAATATTGTGAGCACCTTGCTGAGCGCGCCTTTGGAGTGTGGCAATGTGAACATTATCGAGGCTTTGTTGATTTCCGATTCTCGCGGCCCGATTTCAAGAGCCAGCAGAGGGTCGGCGAGGATGAGGAATCGCGTGAAGTTGCGCTTGTTGGTTTCGATGCCGCGTTCGAGTATGTCGAGGCCGTAAAGGTTAGCGGCGTATTCGCCGCACACGGCGGCATGATGCTCAAGTTTTTGGTCGGAGATTTCGGCGGCCGCGCCGGCGGTGTCGAATTTCTCTACCATGCGCATGTTGGGGTGGTGGCGCAAATATTGCTCGCATTGCATCAGCGCCATAGGATGAGAGTTGACTTCGGTGATGGTGTCGATTGTTTCGCCGGGAAGCGCGCACAGCACGTGGGAAATGCGCATTTTGTGCTCGCCTATAATACGCAGCGAGCTTTGCCTGAGCAGCTCGTGGTTGGCCAGCAGGCTGCCTGCTATGGTGTTTTCTATGGCCACAATGCCAATCATTGAGGCATCAGTGTTGAGGTTGTCGAACAGCTCGGGAAAGGAAACGCAAGGAATCGTTACGATATCTTCTCTTCCGAAAAACTGCCTGGCAGCGGCATCATGGAAACATCCGGCTACTCCTTGTATGCTTACTCTCTTCATATTTCAGTGTAAATTCTTGTCGATTATAAAAAAATCCCGTGACTTTGTAAATCAAAGTGACGGGATTCATGTATTTCATTCATAAAGAATATTCATTGGCAAATCATACGCGCCATCCCGTCCTTATTGCTCCAATAAGAATAATAAAAGAAAGAATATGCGTAAAATCGTGTCATGATTCGAATTCGTTTGAAAAATCAATTGCAAAGGTAATGAAAAATTTTATATATCAAAAAAAAATGTGGATTAGGGCTTAAAAATTGTCAGAAAATGTACATTGCCACGGCCAAAATGCGGTAATTGGTGACGTGGTGCGTATCGGTGATCTTGCCGTTGGCGGTGTCAAGCGAGCCGTACCAAGCGGTGGATGTGGAGAATTCCATGCCAAGCTTCCACGACGGCAAGTTGTAGGATAGCTGCCACTGCGATGCCATCACCTGGTCCACGTCGAGGCCAACGCCATATGTGCTTCCGGCAATGGATTTGCCTGTGCCCAGGTTTTTGAGGTAGCCCAAGAATACGCCGGGTTGCCATTTGCGTCCGTAGATGAAATTGAGCCACGTCATGGAGTGGCGGAAAGGCTTGTATTTGCATTCGCCGGTGCGAGCGTCGATGTCGGTGACAGCGTAGCCGCCGAGCATCGACAGGTGGGTGAGATTGTTGGCAAATACGGTTTTGGCCGAAGCTGTCCACATGGGGGCTGCATATTTTATGTGCGCTTCGGCCGAAAATGAGTTGACGCGCTCGTCAACCTTATATGTGTTTCCGTCGACGGTGGTTTGCAGGCGAGGCTTCAGCGACAGGAATTCTCCGCCCAAGCCGGCGCGCAGACCTCCGTGCACGTAATCGATGCCTGCGAAAAGCTCGGGTATGTTGCCGTTTTTAAGATATGTATAAGATTTCCCCGATGGCCCGGCGGAATTATACTGCATTTGCCATATGGTAGCGGCAGTTAGCTCCCAATCTTTGCCGGCAAAATAGCGGAAGCGAAGCAACGGGCTGCGGTTGAAGGGCTGGAAGGGCGCTCCGGTGGATAGGTTGAGCACGCTTGGCGACACTTCGCCGAAGAGCGGATGCCACGTCTGGCCGATGAGAAGCTGTGAGGTGGCCCAGTTGAGTGCAAAATAGGCATGGCGTATACGCGGCACGGCATAAGTGGTGCCTGAGCCTCGAAAGTCCAGCTCTATTTTCGCTGAAGTGCTCGCCGAACCTATTTGGGGGCCCTTGATGTCGACTCCGAGGCGTGTATAGAGCATGTACATGTATCCCTGCGGCGTAGCGTTGAGGTCTTTGCCGTCGGCATCGTAGCTGTGGTCCTTTGGATACATGTAGAACAGGCCGTCGACCGTCTCCTCGTTGGCGCGGGAGTTGTAGAACAGGTCAGCCCTGATTCTGCCGTAAAATTTGAATGAAAAATCATTCTGCTGAGCGTAGGTGGGAGCCGCCGACAGCAGAAGCATGCATATTGCAATATATATTGTTCTCATCAAGGATAGATTTTGTAGTGGTAATGCATATGAAAATCCAAAACTTGAGGCAAAATTAGCAAAAAAAACTGAAGCAAGGCGTGTTTGCCATGAAATTTTAAAGGGGAGACACCATATGGCAATTAAAAAAAACTTTAAAAGAAAGATAAGTTTGTCGCAAAATTTGTGAGAATTGACAGAAATGCCTAACTTTGTGGAAATTTTTATGCATTTATCAACAATTTTAAAACGAACGCCTATTGCACATCTCTACTCTAACTAAACCGAGTACAAGAATGCTACAATTCAACCAGTGCGCCGACGACCAATTGGTCAACCTTTATTTAGGAGGAAACAATGCCGCATTCGATGCATTGCTTAGTCGTCATCAGGCCAGCGTGTACGCCTACATACTGCATATGGTCAAGGATTTGGAATTGGCCAATGATTTGTTTCAGGAGACTTTTGTAAAGACAATAGTCAACTTGAAGCATCGTCGTTATACGTGCGACGGCAAATTCCCTGCTTGGGTAAATCGCATCGCCCACAATCTGGTGATCGATTACTTCAGGCAAGAGAAGTCGTTGTCGACAGTGTCGACTGACGATGCCGACATGAACCTGCTCAACCGCAAGGACTTGTCGGAGGGCACCATAGAGGACATGCTGATAGGCGAGCAGATGTGCAACGATGTGCGCGGCCTTATCGACGCATTGCCTCCCGACCAGCAAGCCGTGGTGCGCATGCGCTACTATGAGGATTTGTCATTCAAGGAGATTGCAGAGCGAACCGGCGTGAGCATCAACACGGCATTGGGCCGTATGAGATACGCCATCCTCAACATGCGCAAACGATTCAAGGAATCGGACATGGCACTCGCTTGAGCGTAGGCGAAAAGATTATTTTAAGATGTTTGACAAAATAGGGCAGTTTATCATTGCAAGCGCCGACTTCTTAGGAGGCTATCCACTATTTTCCCTGCTCATAGGCGGTGGACTGTACATGTTCATTCGCTCAGGCATGGTGTCGTTGCGCAGATTGCCTCATGCGGTGAATGCTTTGCGGCAAAAGAGCGATGCTCGCAATGGGCAGATTTCCTCGACCCAGGCCTTGGCGTCGGTGGTTGCGGCCACAATCGGCCTTGGCAACATCGCGGGCGTGGCCATTGCCCTGGTGATGGGCGGCCCGGGCGCAATATTTTGGATGTGGGTAAGCGCCTTGGTGGGCATGTCGACGAAATACCACGAGGGCGTGCTCGCCATCATGTATCGAGGCAAGAACGACCAGGGCAAGCCGGCCGGTGGCCCCATGTACATAATAGAGAAGGGCCTTGGGCCAAATTGGAAGCCCTTGGCCATATTTTTCGCAATATCCGGAATGTTCGGCACTCTTTGCATTATGAACGCCAATCAGCTCACTGAGGCCTTCATGAGCGTGTTCACCTCGGCAGAAAGCATCGAGGGAAGCAGCCTTCTTGGCGGCATATCGGGCATTACGGGCCTTGACAACACGCATGTGTTCAAGTTGATATTCGGCATAGGCGTTGCCTTGATAGTGGCTCTTGTAGTGCTCAGAGGCATCACTCGCATCGCGAAGGTGGCATCTGTGCTTGTGCCTTTCATGGTGGGCGTGTATTTCTGCATGGTTTTGTACATCATTATCACGCATTACGAGCAAGTGCCGGGCGTATTTGCAAGCATTTTCCGCGAAGCCTTTAACTTGAGGGCCGGATTTGGCGCATTTGCCGGAATAGCGGTGATAGGGGCACGCCGCGCAGCATTGGTCAACGACGCCGGCATAGGCACCGCGTCGCTGATGCACGGCCAAAGCCGCAACAACGAGCCCGTGCGCGAGGGACTTGTGGCCATGCTTGGCCCAAGCATTGATTCCGGCCTTGTGTGCACGCTCACAGCCCTTGCCATCCTGCTGTGCGGCGACATCCACGTCGACGGCGTGAAAGGCTTGCAGGTGGCCATGGACGCATTCTCCACAGGCATTCCGTATGGCGAGTATCTGCTCATGCTCATTGTGGCGTGCTTCGCATTGTCGTCGATGTTTTCATATTCGTTCTACGGCACTCAGTGCGCCACGTATCTATTCGGAGAGAAGCGCGCACGCATCTACACATGGGCTTTTATCCTCACCATGATAATTTTCGCGGTTATTCCGCTGGAAACAGCCGTGGGCATGTGCGACTTGTTCTACGCGCTTATGGCCATACCTACCATGATAGCGTTGATTGCTCTCAGCGGCAAGGTCAGGGCAGCCACAAAGGCATACTTTGCCCGACGCGAGGAAACAGAAACAATTAAATCATAAGCTATGATCTTAGACTATATAGTTTGGAAAGCAAATCCAATACTTCTCGACCTTGGGTCACTGCATATACGCTGGTATGGACTGATGTTCGCCGTCGGCTTCTGGATTGGCACCAATATTGTGGCCAAAATGTTCCGCCACGAGGGTGCGCCGGAAAGATGGCTTGGCATATTGTTGCTGTGGGTGGTGGGCGCCACCATCATTGGAGCGCGCCTTGGGCATGTATTCTTCTATGAGTGGGACTACTATTCGGTGCATCCTGAAAAAATCATCGCATTTTGGGAGGGAGGCTTGGCCTCGCACGGAGGCACAATAGCCATCGTCATAGCAGTGTTTCTATTTTCATGGATTACCACCAAAAGAAGCCCGATGTGGACCTTCGACCGGCTGGTGATACCTATCGCCCTTGTGGGTGCCATGATACGCATAGGCAATCTTATGAACAGTGAGATATTCGGCCATGCCACCGAGCTGCCCTGGGGATTCATGTTTGTGCGTTCGCGAGAATGGCATGAGCTCTACGAAGGCGTAGCCTGCCATCCAACGCAGATTTACGAGGCGCTGGCATATCTTGCTCTATTCGGTGTGCTGATGTGGATGTACTGGAAGAAAAACGCCGAGGAGCGCCCAGGCCTTATCTTCGGCGTGTTCTTCACTTGGCTTTTCACGGCGCGGTTCCTGATAGAATTCCTGAAGAATCCGCAAGTGGATTTTGAGCGCGACATGATGTTCAATATGGGGCAATTGCTCAGCGTGCCATTTATTATTGCCGGCATAGTGATGATAGTAGTGGCAATGATTCGGCCGAGGCAGCATCTTGAGTTCCCAAACAAGTTTGCCGACGAAAAGAAGTACGCAAAAAGCAAGCGCTAAGGGCTAAATCGATATTTTTACGGTGCGACGATACAGATCAATGCAAGGGATTGTGTCGCCGCATTGCTTTATCAGCATTTTACGGCGCGAGATAGGTATGTCGCCGCACAGTATTATAGTGTCGGGGCTGCAGGCGGCTGTGACATTTGCGATGTCGCGAGTGAAACCTTGCGTAATTACAGCATAGTCTACGGGCATGGGGCTGCGCGTATGGGAATTCCCGTCGAATATGCGCAGCAGCTTGTCGCCTATGAGCAGGTGGTTGCCCTCTATTTGGCATTCTCCGCCGACACTGCTGTGGCGAAGCATTGCTATGCTGTCATGTCCATACAGCCTTGCCGTGGCGCTAAAGCGGCGTTGAGCAATCAGGCTGGCCTGCGTGTCGTCAATCATAGGCGATAGGCTCATCACAGAGACTGACTGCTTTTGGCACACGAGAAGCATGGGCTGAGAGCCCTTTGTGAGGTAGGCGGCTTGCGACATGGTTGGCCTCGAGCATCCTGCCGTCACTACAGTGACCGTTAGCGCGCAGGCAAACACAGCAACCGACCATCGATAGGGCTGTCCGTTGCGCAGCCTATAAATGGCCAAGGCAAAAAAGACTGCCGCAAGCGCGTATGGCACGAAGGCCCATGCAGAAAAGAATGGTATGCTCAAGGCCGCGACAAGTTCGGATATCCATCCTATGCAATTGTTGGCGGCTGAAAGAAGAGTGTCGATGAAATAACCGAGAATCGCAAATTTGCACCCGACCATTGTGAGCAGCATCAGGATGAAGCCACCTCCGAGCAAGAGAGGGAAGGCGAGTGCCATTACGATATTGCCGAAAAGGAACGAAAGCGGGAAAATATGGAAGTGATACGCGCTGAGCAGTCCTGTGCCAAATATTGCAGCCACCGGCATCATGAACAGGCTTATGATATAGAAAGCGAATTTATGCTTGCGCATCTTCAACGGGACGATTTGATTGAATATCAAGATTGATATTACAGCGCAAAACGATAACTGAAAGCCAGGAGCAAACAAGGAGCGCGGCGAAGCAGCCAATATCAAAACGGCAGCGATGCACACAGCATTGAACGGACTTGACACGCGTTGCATCATGCGGTTGAAAATCACGATGGAAAGCATGGCCGAGGCACGCACCACCGACGGCGACAGGCCTGTGGCCAGGGCAAAGAGCCAAGCAAGCGGGATGATTACCGATTGTCCGTAGATGTGCCCACGATTGATGAGCCGCATCGGAAACAGGAGTGCCATGGCCAGCATCGCCAAAATGGCTACGTGCATGCCGCTAAGGGCAAGCACATGAGCCGTGCCGGATTGGCGATATGAGAGCGTAGTATCCTCGTTCATGAAATAATCGTCGCCCAGAATTGTGGCAATCAAGAACGAGGCCGAGGCGCCGCTGATGGGAGAGTTGACGATTGCGCGGAACATGCTTGCGCGCATGTAATTGGCCAAGGCGCAGAGCCCGGTAGGCGCGTCGGTTTCCATCCATGTGCCCGGAACGTAGTAAATCTGGTGGCAGATGCCATTGCGCAGCAGCCACGATGGATGATAAGCGTCGCCGGGAATGTCGGGGTCGGCGGGTATTGCCGAGATTGTTCCGCTAAATGCGACCTTGCTTCCGGAGCGAGGTGGAGAGGGCATGAAGTCGCGCAGCTGCACGTAGCATGTGGCCGGGGAAACGCTTGCACCGTCGATTTTGTCGATTTTCACGACGCAGGCATACCCATAGTCCTTCATTTCAGCCGACTTGACAGTCCCGGAAATAGAGGTTTTACGCTCGAGAAAGGAGGCATCTATCGGAGGCTCTGCGGAAAAATGCCACAATAGCGCTCCGATCATCGCCATCAGTGCCGTGTAAGCGATATAATGCTTGTGCCGCCAAAAAGCGACAACAGAGACGACAGCGGCAGAAGCGCCCACAATCAGCGGTGATGCCACAGCCGAAAGCGATATGCCGGCTATGATGCCAACAGCGGCCGGGAGAGCCGGCATCAGCGAGAGGGGAGGGCGCATGGCTTGGAGAGGGATGACGTCAGCCCTGGTTCCAGATGTCCCAAGCAGCGAAGGCTTGCATGAGCAGCATTTCGAGGCCGTTTTTCGTTACGGCACCGTGTTCGGCGCTCTTCTTCATGAAGAGGGTGATGTCGGGATTATAAAGCAGGTCGTAGCACAGGTGCTCGGGCGTGAGCGCGTCGTAAGGGATGTCGGGAGCCTCATCCACGTGCGGAAACATGCCCAGCGGGGTGGTATTCACGATCACGGTGTGTTCCTTCATGATCTCGGGCGTAAGGTCGGCATATGTGAGCCGTCCTTTCGCCGGGGTGCGCGACACAAAAGTTGGCTCTATGCCCAGGTTGAGCAGTCCATGATACACAGCCTTGGATGCGCCGCCGGTGCCAAGGATAAGGGCTTTTTTGTGCGATGGATTCAGCAAGCCAGATAGGGAGTTGACGAATCCTATTATGTCGGAGTTGTATCCTTTTAGCGATGCAATGTCGCCGTTGGGCTTGCGCTTTATGCGTATAACGTTTACGGCCCCGATTTTCTTAGCTTCATCATCCATTTCGTCGAGGAATGGCATCACTTGTTGCTTGTAGGGGATTGTGACGTTGAGGCCCATAAGGAAAGGATTGGAATTAAGCACAGTTTCCACGTCTTCAATCTGCGGAATCTCAAAATTGATGTATCTGGCCTTAATTTTCTCCGATTCGAATTTCTTGTTGAAGAAGTCCTGTGAGAAAGAATGCCCTAATGGAAAGCCTATCAGACCGTATATTTTTTGCGTTTTGTTGTCCATGAGTAGATGCTATGGATTCTTAGAATGAAAAAAATGTGACATAATCGGGGTGGCGCTTACGTATTTTTTAGCAAAAGGGCACTCCCAAAAATCTTATAGGCAAAATTACGAAAAAAATAGTTTAAAAAACAAATCAGATAGTGAAAATATGAGATAAAACGTGAATAAATGTTTCGCTAATTTTTGTGGAAGCGAAGGAATATGGGCAGGCATGCGATAAGGGCTATAAGGGAGAAGATTAGGCCGGCGATGGAGCCCAGAGCAAACGAAAACCAGAATTTCTCGTCGGGGCCATCGAAAAGGAAAGGCGTGAGGCCGGCTATGGTCGACACCACAGTGAGCAGCACAGCCCCAATCTTGCGCCTATATGCCTGCACGTAATTAGCAATGCAGGCTGACTGATTTATGAGTGCTGATTGCGCTTGAGCGTTGATGGTGTCGTATTCGCACAAGATATAGATGGCCGAGTTCACCACAAGGCCGCAAAGCAGCACGAGCGAAGCAAAGCCGCCTGTGCCGAATGGCACCCCGGTGAGCCAAAATGCAATGAATACGCCTATAAAGGCTACCGGAATCAGCGACAATATGGCGAGAGGGCGTGTCCATGATTCGAAGAGAATGCCGCAGATGAAATAAATCACCACAATCACCATGCCCAACAGCCAATACTGCTCGCCGGTATCATCATACCAGCCATAGGTATTGATTTCGCATTTGAAGCCAATGGGAAGGTTGCTGTTGAAATTCTTGACTGTGCGGTCAACATACTTCGATGAGTAGGAATAAGAGCCAATCACGTTGAAGTCGACAGAAAGCACATATTCCTGGTTGCGCTTGTCGATTACGTTTTTGGCTTGGCGCTTGTCGATTTTCATGTAAGCGCCGGCGCGAACATCGGCTGAGTCGGTGCGGACGTAGGCATTCGACAGTTGCCACATGTCGAAGCTGTTCTGAGTGGCAGGCTTAATCATTACATTGGCGCGCTGCTTTCCGTCGTCGATCACGCCTATGCTCTGTGGAATCAGCACATCCCTCAAAGCAGAGTGCACCAATTGCGCCATCATTCCGTCGGATGCCATCAGCTCGCGGTCGGTAATCGTATACAATTCATCCTCCTGCTGGCGATGATTGGGCGCCTGGATTATTATGTCGGCCACGCGAGGGTTGGCTGCCAGCGTGTCGCATAGCGCCTCGGCTATGCGCGTGAGTTTTTCATAGTTGTATCCGCTCACAAGCAGGCTGTTGCTGCGCCACGACAAATTGAGCGAGTTGCTAAATCCTCGCTCGCTTACGCCGTAGGTAGCCCAATCGGCGCCTCCGATATCGATGATGCAGCCGATTACTTTGTTTTCGAGCATATAAGGCAGCGACGTCTTCAGCGCCTCGGGCGTGAACTCAATGTCGATGTTTGCTCCCCATTTGCTTACGCTTGTCATCCAGCGCTTTATGCCTTCTTGGCCTTTAAGGAATTCATCAAGCCGGAGCACCTTTTCGTTGAGTTGGGTGGCAGTGCCCCCAAGCGGCAGCTTGGCGCGCACATGCAGCTGCAATTCCGGCTTTTCAGAGGAATATGTGCGGCTGTCAAGGCTTTCGGCGAAGAGTGTGAGAGTGCCACCGAGCCACTTCGACAATTCGTGGCGATAGGGGAATTTCCAGCCATCGGGCAACGCGAAGATGGGCAGGCCAAACGCAATCACAAGCAGGGTGATAATCACCCAGCGATGCTTGCGTCCCCAAGAGATATACGAAGAATACAGCCTTATTCCCGATTTCTTAGGAGTATCCGCAGCAGCCTTAGGGCGTCGCATGCCAAGTGCGTCAACAAGTGCCGGCACGAAGAAGTATGCCACTATTAGCGCGCATGTGAGATTGATCATCACCACCCATGCGAAATCGAGCAAATCTTTGCGTATGTATTCAGGCATGAACACGATAAGCACCAGCGAGCCTATGGTTGTGAGCAGCGCCGCAAGAATGCCGAAGAAAGCGCCGCGGTCGCGGTAGCGTTGGTAATGGTCGGTCATGACTATCGACGCGTCAATTACCAGTCCGAGCGACACTGTGATGCCGGCAAGCGAATAGATGTGCAGACGTATATCAAAGAAATAGTAGCCAATCACCGACATCACCAACGCAGCGGCCAAGGTGATTGCAATCACGCTCAAATAGCGCCAACTGCGGCTCACAATCAGCACCAGGGCCAAAAGGATCAGCAGCGAAAGCAGCGAGCGGCTCACGAGCTTGCCCAGTTCCTGGCGTTGACGTTCGGCTGAATCGTAGGTCAACGCCATGCTTAATCCGTTGCCTACGCTCGATGTGATGCTTTCAATCTCCTTCTGCACGCGGTCGGATAGGGATATGAGGTTGCTTCCCGCCTCGGCTTTCACATCCAGGTACACAGTGTTGAGGCCGTTTACGCGGTAATATTTTTCCGGGTCGGCGTATTTGTAGGTGCATCGCGCCAGGTCGTTGAGATACACAGTAGCGCCGTTTTCGCCATGCTTAATAGGGATTTGCTCAAGCTGCTTGTCCATGCCGTCGGTAGCCAGCCATATGGCAATGCGTCGGCCGTTGTCCTCCACTTCGCCGACTGTGGCTTTCTCGCCGAGGTAAAGTGCCACAGCTTGTCGCAGCTGGGCTGATGTTATGCCCCATTGCGCCATGGATTCCGGATCATAGCTGATTTCGAGGTATTGGTCGGTAGCGCCGTTCACCTCAAGCCCTGTGATGCCGCTGATTTGCAGGAACAGCGGTTCGAGCCTGTTTTTTACGTATTCGCGCAGGGCATTGGTTGATTGATTATCGGCAAGTTGGTAGGTGAGCAGAGTCACTGTCCTCTTCTCATCGTTGCCGTCGTTAACAATCTCGCCGCCCGTAACGATAGGTTGCGACATGTCTTCGGGGAGTTTACCGCGCATTTGCCTGAGCAGAGATGCAATCTCAAACTTCACTGAGGAAACGTCAGCGCCCGGCTTCAGCTCCACTGTAACGCTGCCGAGGCCAAATCGTGATTGAGATTCCGTGCGAGCCACGTCCCTTACCGACGAAACGAGACCCTCGATAACCGATGTGGCATTCTGCTCCGTAACCTTGGCAGCTGCTCCGGGCCAATTGTATGTTATGGTTAGCACCTTGCCTTGTGTGGGCCGAGGGTCGATTGTCGTGTCGAGCAACGGCATCAGCCCGATGCCGATAAGCATCAGCACCGCCATTACAAACAAGGGTCGGAAATGTTTCAATCCGGAATTCATGCAGCCTTACTTTCGATAGGTTAGCTTGTAGAGCAAAGGTACAATGAATAGGCTGACGAGCGTGCCCACAGTCATGCCCACAATCAAAGTGTAGGATAGGGGAAATTGCAGGTCCGACCCCATGTCGCCACGTCGCATGAACGGGGCTATGGCGAGGATAGTGGTGAGCGATGTCATCACGATAGGGCACAGGCGTTGCATTCCGGCAGTGTGGATGGCCTTTTCCACTGCCATGCCACATCGCCTCAGGCGGTTGATGGTGTCGATTTTTAGAATGGAGTCGTTGATTACAATGCCGCACATCACCACTATTCCAGTCATTGACATCAGATTGATTGATTCGTCAATAATCCACATGGCGATGAACACAAATGCGGCGTCAATCAGCACTTCCGACAGGATTATGAGCGGCTGTATTAGGCTTTCAAACTGAGCGGCAAGGATGAAATAGAGCAAAGCAAGCGCCACGGTAAGCACCATCGACAGCTCGCCTATAAGCGCACGACTCTCAAAATATTCGCCGGCGAAGGAAGCCGAAAGCCCCGAGCCCGGCTGGTTGACCAATCCATTCACGTGCTTCTCCACTTTTTTCACAGTGGCATCGTCGGCATAAACGCCGATGGGGAAATATTGGCCGGAAGATGACGCGTAGAGGCGCTTGTAGTCCTCGCTTCGCTTTTCGGTGAGCAGTTCTGCGAGAGGGATGTCGATGTCATTGATTCGTAAGGTGTTGGCGAGCAGTTCGGCTCTTTGCGCGCCTCCCGAGCCAACCACTACAGGCACCGCGTGCGTACCGTCATTAAGGGTGTACACACTGTTTGCGCCCGTGACTTGGAGCAAGCGGTTGTAGAGTTGCGCATATGTTACATCGTAGAGCGACATCATGTCGGTGTTGGCCACATACACCAGGTTCTCTTCAGTAGCCACCGGTTGCAGGTCCACGCCGGGGAAAGCGGCGGCGATCGAGTCCCTAACCTGTCGGCTTTGCGCCACTTCGGGCAGGCCGCCCGTTGCCGTTTGCAGCCTTGCCTCAATGTCGGGGTCGCCCGACGAAAAAATGGCATCGTATACATTGCCCGACACGTCAAATTCAATAGTGGACTCAGGATAGCGTGCCCTCGCATAGGCCTGCAATTTCTCGGATATTCGAGTGATTGCATCGTCCGACTCTGCGGCAATGTACATCACCGACTCTGATGACGTGAGGTCGCGGGTGTGCGGTAGCAGAAATCCTTGGCTTCCGGCCATAGTGGTTGTGGTAATGGCATCGTCGGCAATCAAGGCGCGCAATTCTGCCATGCGAGCATCGTTGGCCGCGAGCGAAATGCCTGCGCCCCAGTCGATGTAGGCCAGTATGTCGGTGTGTGCTACGTCGGGCATTCGCTCCTTGCGCAGGTGCCAGCAGCAAAGCGCACCGATTGCCACTACAGCCACGAGTACGGCTAAGGTAAGCGCTGAATGGCGTAGCGTCCAGGCAAGTGCAGCCTCATAAAGATGCGCCATCGGCAATCTTTCGCTTTTGGCATCCCTTGCACCGCTTTTCTTAAGGAAAACCCTGAAATACACAGGAATCACAAGCATAGCCACTGCCAGCGAGGAGAACAAGGATATGGTTACAGCCATAGCTTGGTCGTAAAACAACGCCCCGGCAGTGCCGCTGAGGAAGATAAGCGGAATGAACACCGAGCACGTAGTGAGCACCGATGAAAGCATGGGCGTAAACACTTCCTGCGCTCCGCGCGTCACCGCCTCGTCGGTAGGCTTGCCCTCGCGAAGAAGGCGCATAATGTTGTCGATAACGATAATCGAGTTGTCGACCATCATGCCCACGCCGAGGATTAGGCCGGCAAGCGACACCACATTGATTGATATTCCAATCAAGCGAAGGCACAGCATCGTGAGCATCAGCGACAAGGGAATGCTCACAATCACCAGCACAGAAGCCTTCGCGCTGCGCATGAACACAAACAGCACAAGGCAAGCAAGCGCGATGCCTAAGGCCAAGTTCCAGCCCAGATTGCCAATCGAATAGGAGAGCAGCAGCGTCTGGTCGCGTGTGACTGCAAATTCCACATTAGGGTTTTCAGCTCTTAGCTCGGCAAGCAGCGCGTCCACGTTCTCTCGCAGGTCGTCCATACGCGCATCGCTTTGCTTTATCACTGCAAGCGAAATTGCTTGGGCGGAGCCATGCCTCACAGGACATCCGTCAACCACGTTCTCAATGCTCACTGAGCACAGGTCGCCAAGGCGCATTATTCGCCCATCGTGCTTGATTAGCACGTTTTTTATGTCGTCGATATTGGATATCTGCGAGTCGAAATGCAGGCTGTATCGGTAAGCGCCGTCGACCACGCTGAGGGCTTCGAGCTTGAGGTCGGCGCCGGCTATGGCGTTGCCCATCTCTTCGTCGGAGATTCCCATGGCGTCGGTCATTGCATGGTCTGGCTCAATCACTATGCGCGACTTAGCGTCGCCGCTGATGTCGACCATTGCAGTTTGGGGCAATTGCTCCAGGCGCTTGCGCACCACGCTTGTCACAAAGTCGCTCAATGAAGTAAAGTCGCCGATTGCGCCTTCTTTGTGGCATATGTCGATGTAGAACACCGGTATGTCCATCGCTCCTGCCTTCACAGCCTTGGGACGGTCGATTCCGTCGGGCAGGAAGCTCATGGCGCGGTCAATTTTCTCGTTGGCCTCGATGAAAGCAAGGTCCATGCGGCTGCCCGGGGTGAACTTCATGGTGATAGTGGCACCATCCATTTTAGCCTCGCTTCGCAAGTCCTTCACGCCGGCGATTTGCATAAGCTGGCCGCGCAGCGGGGCTGCGCCTCTATTCTCCGCCTCGCGCACCGATGCGCCCGGCATATCCACGTGCACTGTGATGCGTGGAATGTCGATGTCGGGCATGAGCGACACGGGGATCCTGCGCAGGCTGAGCAAGCATACTATGATGATTGCTATAACAATCAGCGTAACCGCAATGGGCCTTTTAATCAATCGGTTGATCATAAATCTGTCTAATTTCCTCGAGGCTTGACTTTTGTGCCGTCGGCAAGATTCATGTTGCCAGAGGTGATGATTATGTCGCCTTCATTGATTGTAGTGTTTTTGCGAGCGCAGCCGGTGATGGCGTGCTGCGAGAGATTTGACGACACGATGTCGACGTATGTCCACACGGCTTGGCCGTCGCGGTACACGAACACCACGTCATAGCCGTCGCGTTCCACAACGGCATCTTTTGGCACCACCAGCATTCCGGGTTCAGCCCTTTGTACCACCACCTTCACGTTCATGCCGTCGAGGAGCCCGGCAGAGCCCGGCACGCGAGCAGTCACGTTCACCAAGCCTTTATCCGACACCTTGGGATTGATGGCTGTGATTTTGCCGTTCATAGCGCCCTTAGGGTCGGCAAAGGGCACCACCTGCACATCATAGCCCACGGCAATGCGCGGCAGCTCGGCCTCGAGCACGCTAAAATCCACGTCGAAAGCCGACTCGTCGACAATCGAGCATAGTTTGTCAGATTTTTGGTATAGCTTTCCCTCGAGGTCGACTATTCGTCCGTCGATAGGCGCCAGAAGCGAGCAGTCGGAAAGGTCTTGCTTCGCCTCGGCCAAGGCATGTCGGGCAGAGAATAGCCCCGATGTCACCTCGGCGCGCTTGCGCATTTCTTCGGGCATGCCTTCAGCATTGTCGTATCCGAGCGAAATCAGTTTGTCAGCAAATTCTATTTCAGCCTTCTCGTATTCGCTTTGAGCCTTTTCGAGAGCGCGTCGGTACGTTTCATCCTCAGTCATAGCCAGCAGTTGCCCTTTCTTTACGCGCTGTCCGGTGGCTGCCTCGATGCGCACCAGCGGGTCGGCATGCTTCATCGCCAGTTCGCTTTTCAGCTTAGGCTGCAGTTTGCCGTTGCATACCACTTGGTGCTGAAACACGGAGGGTCGTAGTCGCAGGGTGTCGACGAAATTTTCGGTCATGTCAGGCTCGGCTGCCTTCATTATGTTGCTTTCCTCCTTCGTGCTGCTTGTGCAGGCTCCGAGGATTGCCAATGTTGCTATGAAAAGTATTTGTTTAATAGTCATCGTGCATCAATATTTGTCAAAATCATAGTCGAGGTCGGTGCCTGTGCGGAAATCGTGAAGGGTCACTCGCTGTATTTCGTAGTAGCTTGTCCATAGATCTGACAGCTGGGATATGTACTGCGCCTTGGCGTTGTCGAGCTCCGTCTGCGCTGTGTTAAGGTCGGTGACGGTTACGCCGCCGTTCTCGAATCGCTTTAGCGTAAGCTCGTATCTCTCCTCGGCAATCTCAAGCATTCGGTGCGTTTCGCCATATTGGCTGCATTGCACGTTGAATGTCTTTACGTTAGTGCGAATCTCCTGCCTGAATTCCTCGTCGGCTATCTCCAGTTCGGTTCTTAGCACGTCGAGATTTGCCTCTGCCACCTTCACCTTGCCTTTTGCCACGCCCCAGTCGAAAAGCGGCAGCGACAGCGAAAGGCCGATGATTTCATTGTCGTTGAGGCGAGAGTAGGTCTCGCTAAGCGAATATCCGGTTTTGCTGAGCCCGACTTCGCTGCTCAGCGTAAGCTGCAGGCCTCTCTGCGATTTGGCTTGCGCCACAAGTTCTTCCGAATTGAGCAATTGCAAGCGGTCCGATAGGTTGTGCGATGAATTTTCGTAAGCCTTCTGTATCACGTCGTCGCTGTTTAGCAGCAGATTAGGCACGTTGGTGGGTGCCACAAGCTCCACTCCTTCATAGTTGGATGCTCGCAGAAAGGTGAAGAGGGCGAAGCGCTCGTTGTCGAGCGTGATGCTAAGATTCTTCGACTCAATTCGCGCGTTGATTAGCGAAAGTTCCAATTGCAGAAGTTCGCTTTTCGATAGCGTGGTTAGTTCGTAGCGCTTCTTGGCTTGTTCGTACAGCCTTTCACGGTCGTGGAGTGTGGCAATGGCCTGGCGGTACTGGCTTTGCGCCGACAGCACGTTGAAGTAAAGCGATGTCACGCGTATGCTCACGTCCTGAAGTGCTTCCATGTACACACGCTTCGCCTTGTCATAAGCCACCGGCTCGGTCTTTTTGCGCCACTTCAGTTCGTTGTATGTGCGCAGAGGTTGGGTGTATTGTATGCGCAGCGGCTGGCTGTTGTACATGGTGCGGTCATAGTCGAATTGGTCGAGCCTGTAGAGGTAGCTTTGCACCGATAGCGTGCCGCCAAGCAGTGGCACGTTCTGGTCTACTGAGAGAGTGAGGTCGTTGGCAAGCGTGTTGTTCTCCACGTAGTTGATTTCGCCAGTGTCGTAATTGCGCGTTTCCACCTTTGAATGGTTGTAATTTAGCAAGCCGCCTCCAAGGTTGATGCTTGGAAGCAGTTCTGCCCTGAACGAGCGGTAGGTCCAGTAAGCGGCCGTGAAGTTGTACTTTGCAAGCTGCGCGTCGAGCGAATGCTCAGCGGCGAGCTGCACAGCCTGCTCGAGCGACAGGTAAGCAATCTGCGCCTGCGCTGAGCACGCTGCAAGGATGGCGCAAATCGTGATGGTGAGTCGTTTGCCGCGTATATTTTTGTCAAATATCAATTTCTTCATAGGAGTGCTTGCGCTAAGTGACATCATTCGATACAAAGTTAGCGATTTTATCGATACATCAAACGCTTTTTATGCAAAAGTTTAGTCATTTTTGGGATAAATGTTTCAGTATATTGATGGCTTCAGTTTGCATGTCTCTTGTTGCCGGAGAGGTTAGCTTGGGCATGAAGGTAGCCACAGCATGGGCATATTCCATGCACTTTGCCGTGTCGCCTCGCGCTTGGTGCATTTTCATCAAGCGATACAGAGGATATATGCGATTGGGCTGCATTCGGTATGCATCGAGGTAGCGCTCCTCGGCCAAATAAATTGCACCCATGTCCTCATAGTTACGGCCAATCAGAACGGTTATCATAGGATCATTGCTTATCCGTTCGCAATGGCTCAGCATGTCGTTGCTGTCATTGTATCTGCCCACGTCGCGTAATGTCTGGCCGAATGCGAAAAGGAATCTTCGGTCCTCAAGCATCAATGGAAGCAGCCGATAATAATCTTTTATGAATGCAGGGTGGCGCGTATAGCTGAATTTGGCGTACTCATGCTGAGCTTGCCAGTAAGGCTTGAGCATCGATAAGGATATGCCTACCATGCTTAATCCCAGCAAACCACAGACAATGCTTTTTGATTTCGAAGCACTCTTCTCTGGTGTGATAGCCTCAGCAATGAATGTGACCATAGTCAGCATAAACGGCCAAAGCGACAGCGGGTAAGAGAATAGAGAAAAAACGCATAGCGAAAGAAGCCCAAAGAATGTCGGCGCACTTTTTTTCCACAACGACACAGAAGCACACACTACCATGCCTAAAAACAGCAAAAGACCCACTGCGCCGTACTCCACTGCAATTTTCGACGGCTCGCAGAAAGGATATTCTGCCACTCCGGCCCAATTGGCCAATGAAGAGTGGGGATTAGTCGAAAACCATCTGATTTCAGAATTCGAAATCGCTTGCAGAAATGTACCCGGGCCATTGCCAAGCCAAAATGCATCCTTCCATGCCTCAAATCCCATGAATGCCATGAAAATGCGACCGTTGGCCGACCCGGATTTGAACACATAGAGAACTGCCGCTGCGGCCAATACCATGGGCAACAGCCACTTCCAATTCCTCTTTATATCGCTACGCCACAACACGCATGCCGACACAAGCACAGCAGCCATAGCTGCCCTGCTCATCGATACGAAAATCATCAAGCACATTAGTGATGCCACGCACCAAAATAGTTTTGACCCGTGCTTTTTGCAAAGGCAAAGCGCGCATGCTGCACAAACCGCCAAGAAACCGCCGTATGGGCCAGGATTGGCAAATGTGCCGGTGACTGCATACAAGTGATGCCCGGAAGCGGCAAAGCCAAACATTTGGCAGAGGCCATATGACGCCTCAAAAATACCCCCGCTCAATATTAAAGATGGAATTATGTAGCCTCTCCACTTTGACGGAGCTAAACAGCAGATGCACATAAGTAAAAGCGCGCCACCAATGCATGCTGCAGCAGTCAAATATTTTGTGGTGCACGGCACACCCGGCCAACACAATGCGCTGATCAAGCACCATGCAATGAAGCCAACGGAAAGGTATGTGGTGATCGATTGCGAATTCATACGTCCTTAAAACTTCTATTAAAATTATATTTGCCTGATCGCTTATCTTTAGAATAGGATATGAAATCCACTACGCCCACAATGTGCTCTTCCGGCACCAAGCCCCAATAGCGCGAATCGTTTGAGTCGATCGCATTGTCGCCAGCCATAAAATAGTAATTGTGGCTGAAGACATGCATGTCAATAGGGTTGCCGTCGGCGATGGCGCAGCGTTGCTCGGCATCCCATTTCACCTCTTTGCCAGTCTCAAATCTTAGGATGCGACCATAATGCTTCACGAACACAGAATCCACTTTGGCAATGTCGCCTTTTCGCGGCACATATAAAGGCCCGTAATCCTTGATATTCCAACCGCTGCCCCACGGCGCGCACCAGTATCCCTGCATATCATTGACATTTTCTGGGAGAGCCGCCACTTTGGCTTGCTCAGCCGGTATGCCGAGATCCACGGGGTGATTGTTGTTGCGGTAGTAGCCGCCAACTATCGACACAGTGTCGCCGGGAAGCCCTACGATGCGTTTGCAAAACACATAGTTAATTTTAAAGGAAATAGTATCGTTAAGCACCGGGAAGTTGAACACAGCCACATCGTTTACATTAAGCGGACGCAGACCTCTGAGCCGTACTGATTCGAGAGTTTGGCCATCTCTGTTGAAGTGGAAATTTGTATACAGACGCGCACCCATGATGGTCTTATTTACGATTACTCTGTCGCCTGGAATTAAAGTTGGCAGCATTGAATTCGTGGGGATGACAAATTGGTCGGCAAAGAATATCCTCACAAGGTAAATCGCAGCCCACATGCACACGAAGACAATGATGCCATAATAGCACCATGTAATTGCTCTCTCCACTGTCTTCTTGATACAATTCATTGTCGAATACCCCACTATAATGCCCAAGAGAAGGGCTTTATCCTAAATTTAAGCGTGAACCACTGCTCACCGTCCTTCATGATAAATGGCTGTTCCTCACGTCCGCGAGTAAGGTTGCGAAGCCACAGCAGAGAATTATCCGGGACATCCCACATCAGCACAGTGTCTGCAGCCACTTTCTGCCCAAGCGATTTCCAACCAGCAGCCCCGTGATGTGCATACAGTTCGTATTTGTCACCCGGCCACACAAAATTATCGTCATTCCTCGGAACAATGATTATCGAATCCACTTCAACAGTATTGCCAAAGTCGACAACTAAGCGTTGTGTGGAAGGTATGCGCAAATGCGTTACGGCAAGCCCGTCATTAATCAATCCAAAATCCACGCCGTCGATTGGCTCAGGCGATATCACTTTGTACTCAATGGCTTTTCCGCCCGACATCACCGAAAGTTCGGCAACGCCAATGTGGTCGAGAGGTGATTCATACATCATATAGCGTGAGAGTGTTGTAGAGGCTGGCTTCACAACAAGTCGGTTATTGTTAAGGCCTTCACGGATTACATGCGTAAAGCAAGAATGGTCGAGGGCTTCGCCGTTAGATAAAGTCAACTTACAGCCAACCATATCGTTGCTCATCCAATTTTGCAGCATGCGTGTATTGAGCATTCTCTTTCTTGTAATCCTTGCACTTACCGATGGTCGCTCGCCTCCGTCAAACACATGAGTGCTACCATCGGCAAGCACTGTAAATGGATATGAACATTCCTCATATCCTTCCTTTCCATCTTTTCGCTTCGACAAGGCGGTATAGAAAATGCCAGGTTCTACGTTTCTGAACACGCATTCATTGCCCACACGTTTGCCCATGCCTATGATACGCCACAAGCCATTGCAAAAAACGCCAAGATACACTTCATCACTTTTCTTGCCAAGAGGCACACGAGCTTCGTTTTCACCAAAGTATTCTGCCGATACGTCAATATAGCTCGGATGCGGAAATTTGATTTTGCCTGATTCTCCATCATATCCAAATACCTTTCGGTACACTTTCCCTTTCAGCCGTGTCGAGTCATAAGGTTCTGATGAGTTGCGGTCGGGCGCGAATCCATCGTCAAATGGAAAATAATTTCCTGTTTTATTGTCTCTGATTGCCATCCATTGGTGCGAGGCGCCATTCTCCGGCGAACCAAGTATATGGTCGGTGGTAACGGGGATGCCGCACGCTCTCATAGCATAGAGCATCCGGTCGCATCCGTCGCGGCAGTTTCCCACGCGGTTGCTTAAGAGCCATGTCGCGCTGTGGTGCGGTGTGTGGAATTGGTCGTTGAAATTGCTACCTTCCTCCTTCATTGCTTCAAGCAAAATTGAGCATGCCTCAAGTGCATCGTCGCCATCATATATCGAGTCAAGAAGGATTCCGTATTTATTTGCGTAAATTCCGCGCCAATCGCTCAGGCGTTCGTCTACTACTCGATAAGGGAGTATCAATTGCATAAAATCGCTTAAAGACAATCCGCTATTCCATGGTCGTGCTCTTAGCGCTTCCACTGCCTTGTCGATATTGTCGACAAGAATATTGGCATGCAATGACTCTACATCACGCACTTGCTTGGCATCGGCAAATGAGTATCCTCCCCATTTACGTAATTGCTCGTTTGTTGCGCCCCATCTGTTCTCAGAATTAATAATGCCGGCAAGGATGGCTTCGATAGAGTCAATGCCTTCTGATTCTGCGGAATAGTAGTTTAGTGAATTAGCAATCAAAAACTCTGCACAAGCATATTTTAATGAATGGGACACGTACAAATCCCTGTGTTGAAAAATTTATGAATGCAGTTGTGAAGAGATTTCGATCAGAGTTAAGGGGAGTGGCTGATTTGCCGTTCTTTGTCTTCAGACTCTCTAAAATCTTCGGATAAGTTTCTATAAGCTCCCCACCAAAACACAGGGATTTGTACGTGTCCCGATTTAATTCTGAAATCTAAATGAAATAATTTGTACTATTCTATACATCTACAACTAGGAAAAATAGCCAGTTGTAAATGTATAGAATATTGAGTGCTTATTTTGGATTACTCACAGTACGATGTCGTTTTGAAAATAGGTAAATCCGTCTTTTCACGTTTGCAAGGATTACCACATTTCACAACTTCTGGATAACTGATATCATATTTACCACAATTGTAACATGGATCTCCAGGATTAATGCCTTCTCCATCATTTGTGAGGGCTTCGATGTTGGCCAGTTCCAAGTCCGAGAGAGGCTCTTGCGAGTCCATCGAACTCCAGCCAAAGGATATGGCTCCTATAGGAGCAATCCCCAGCATGAGCGCTGTTTTTTTTTAATATTCATTGGTTTAATTGTTTATTGTTTGTTTAGTTTTGATGACTATTGCGTTCGCCCTATGTCGTTGAGCATCAGCACTTGCATCCCAGAGTCAAGAGCTCTCTGCACGGAATCGGGCAAAGACTTGTAGTCGGCACACACCTCCTCAAGATAAGGCAAAATCAATGATATTATGTTTTGTCGTTCGCCTACGCCTACTGGATAGTTTATGCCGTAGATTGAGCTTTTCCGGTCAAGCAATCTTCCTCCGCTTTTATTTTCAATAGGATTGTATATAATTGTGTATTGATTCATGCCATCCTCTGCCAAAACGACCCATGTGGAGTCGTTGACTTCAAAAGGCGAATTTACCGGCCATAGATATTCTCCCGACTTTGCTTCATCGCGGTATGTCATATAGTCCATCCTTATTTTTTCCGGGAGCGTTTTTCCACTGAAATCAATCATTTCCACAGCTTTGATTTCGCCGACTGAGTTGATGCGATAGATTTTGTCGCTGGGGCTCCGGTAGTACTTGAAGTCAGAGCCTGAAGGATAAAGTATTTTGCACGTATGGTAACCCTCTTTGTAATTCTTGTCGTATGGGAGCATGCTTTTTATAGGCTTAAAGTTGGAGTCAGTAATGCATAGTTGGTGCGACTCACTCCCTTCGGGCATCAACGAGAACATGAAATTGCCATCCTTTAACTTTACAAAAGCATCAGCCAAGAAATTAAGGCTATGTTGCTTCCTAAATGCGCCGGAATGGTCATATTCAATGAGCTTTCTCAGATTTGAGGCTAACACGTATACGCCGTCATCATCAACCCACATGTCCATAGGTATCAGATATTCGCCCTCGCCTTTGCCATTGGCGCCATATTTGGCCATAGGAATGCCATTTTTGTCGAACGAAACGACAGTGCGAGCAGAGAACTGGTCGAGGATGTATAACGCACCGTTTTTCTCAATGATCTTATCGATATCAGAAATCATGCCATCCGCATTCTCATGCAAAATCACAAAGGAAGTATCGCAAATGTCCTTGAGGCGAGGCTGGTAGTATTCATCATCGATAGACATAGATATATGGCGAATATCGACATTGGCTAATTCCTCGCCAATTTTTTTTGACGTACAACTAATTGAACAAAATAGAAGGACGCCCACGAATATGCATACAATAGGGTTTCTATATCTCATATAAATTTAGATTTATATAAATGAGTCCACTCCAAAAAGGGGTGTAAAATTAAACATAGGATGAAATAGGAGA
>CAZORI010000020.1:0-42124 GCA_964582335.1 uncultured Bacteroides sp. | reverse complement strand
CGCTCGGGACTTCCACCCGTTAGATTATGCCCATGTCGGGCGAACCAAAAAAAGCATCCACTCGTGGATGCTTTTTTTGTGGGAATATTGATTTGGAATCAGAACATCTTTTCGGGATACTCGCCCTTTGCGCCAAGCTCGGCAAACTTTGCCACCACGCCGGGGCGATCCTCGGCGTAGGTTACGCCGAACCAGCGCGAGTCGGTGTCGAGCACCTTGATGGTTGCTTCGCCGCTCTTGATCAGTGCGTCGGCAACATCGGGAATCACCTGCTCGGCCTTAGGAGTGTTGATGTCGCGCTCAAGGAATTTGGTGAATTCGCGCGTTGCGTATTCGAAATAGTCAGGCGTGAAGCCCCACATGTTCATCGACACGGGCGTATTCGGGTCAAGCGTCTGCTCCACGCCGTTCTCATCCTTGAATACGATGCTGTGGTCAGGGCCGTATGCAATGTTTTTGCGCTCAACTACTGATGTGAGCAGGCCATCCTTGTTTTCGCATACGCCGCGTGACACGCCGCCGCTTTCGCTCATGGTGTTTCCTACGCGGAAACCAACCATGCAGTAGTCGCCCTTGCGTGTGCGCGGACGCATAAGCTCCTTGGCTATCACCTCAAACGAATTCCTTCCGTAGAAGTCGTCGGCATTGATTACCGCGAAGGGCTCGTTGATCACGCCGGCCGCCATGATCACAGCATGGGCCGGGCCCCAGGGCTTAGTGCGGTCGGCTGGGCAAGTGAAGCCTTCGGGAAGTTTGTCTACTGATTGGAACACAACCTCAACTGGAATGTGGCCTTCGTATTTCGATAGGATTTTTTCACGGAAGTCCTGCTCGAAATCTTTGCGGATTACAAACACCACTTTTCCGAATCCGGCTTGTATTGCATCATAAATTGAATAGTCCATGATGGTCTGGCCTTGAGGACCCAGCTGGTCGAGCTGCTTCAGGCCTCCGTAGCGGCTGCCCATGCCGGCAGCCAACACATAAAGCGTAGGTTTCATATGGTAATATTTTTTTAAGGATTGCTATATGCCTGTGTCTTTGATATCATTGTATGCCGCGCTCGCGTAGCTTGAGCTGCCAGTTCCATGCGCTGCGCAGCGTGTCTTCGAGCGATGTCTCGGCCTTCCAGCCAAGCACATTGTTGGCCTTGTCGGGGTTGGCCCAAACCTTTTCGATGTCGCCTGCGCGGCGAGGAGCGTATTCCCAGTTGAGCTTCACGCCAGTAGCCTTCTCGAATGCGTCGATAATCTCTTTTGTGCTGCAGCCTTTGCCGGTGCCCACGTTGAACACTTCCAGCTTCCGGGTGTCCATGTCGAGCACGCGCTGCATGGCCTTTACGTGCGCCTTGGCCAAGTCCACGACATAGATGTAGTCGCGGATGCATGTGCCGTCGGGGGTGTCATAGTCGTTGCCAAACACCTTGAGCTGCTCGCGGATGCCGATTGCCGTCTGGGTTACGAAAGGAATCAGGTTCATGGGCACGCCATTGGGCAACTCGCCGATTATTGCCGACGGGTGCGATCCGATGGGGTTGAAATAGCGCAGCAGGATAGCCTTGATGGGAGCACCGCTATTGATGTCGTCGCGGATTATTTCCTCGTTGATTTGCTTGGTGTTGCCGTAAGGGCTCTCTGCGGGCTTGATGGGAGCGCTTTCGGTTACGGGCAAGTTCTCGGGGTCGGGCTGGCCGTACACTGTGCAGCTCGACGAGAAGATGATGCCTTTTACGCCATGCTTAGGCATGAGCTCGAGCAGGTTTACCAGCGAAACGATGTTGTTGCGGTAGTAGAGTAGCGGCTTCTGCACGCTCTCGCCCACTGCCTTGCTGGCAGCGAAATGTATGATGCCCGATATCGGATATTGCGAGAATACCTTATCCATCGCTTCAAGGTCGCAGCAGTCTGCCTTGATGAAGGCCGGACGCTTGCCGGTGATTTGCTCGATGCCGTCTATTACATCTTCGTGTGAATTTGAGAGATTGTCAACGATAACCACTTCGTAACCGGCGTTGATAAGCTCGACCGTCGTGTGCGAGCCAATGAAACCGGTGCCTCCTGTGACGAGAATTGTCTGTTTCATGATATTGGGATTTTGTAATATGATATGCAAAGTTAGCAAATAATTTTAAAGTTAGCGAATAATTTTCATATAAATAATCATTATTGTGATGGAAAACCGAAAAGAGCCGAAAAATGCGCGAATATTTTGTGGATTTGAAAGTTTGTATTAATTTTGTCGTCAATTTGACAAGCGAGCATGCCATTGCCGTTTGCCCGATGCCTGAGCGGTAGCACACGGCCTCTTGTAATGGTCGGCTGCGACGGCTGACGCTGCGACAATGCCTCGACG
This sequence comes from uncultured Bacteroides sp., assembly GCA_964582335.1. Classification (GTDB taxonomy): domain Bacteria; phylum Bacteroidota; class Bacteroidia; order Bacteroidales; family Muribaculaceae; genus CAG-873. Next base: position 39,772 of record CAZORI010000020.1, on the reverse strand, counting down.
CTAAGTCAATTTTCATATTTTCGGCTTCCGCTCGTAAGGGAGCCATATGTAACACACTTAATCCAATGAAACTGAAGGTACTGAAATTCGGAGGCACCTCTGTAGGGTCGGCCGAAAGCATCTTGAGCCTCAAAAACATCGTTGAAAAGGAGGCTGAAAAACAAAAAGTAGTAGTGGTCGTTAGCGCCTTGGGTGGCATCACCGACCGTTTAATCAAAACGAGCAAGCTCGCACTGGCCGGCGACGACAGTTGGCGCTCTGAGTTTGACGCTATCGTGGACCGTCACCGCAAGATGATCGACGCCGTTATCGACACTAAGCGACAACCGGCCCTCATCGCCGAAATCGACTCGTTCTTCGAACAGCTGCGAAGCATATATTTCGGCGTGTTCCTCATACACGACATGAGCCCTAAGACTGAGGCCGCCATCGTAAGCTATGGCGAGCGCCTGTCATCGCGCATCGTAACAGCCCTAATCGACGGCGCAGAACGCAAAAACTCACGCGATTTCATATTCACATACCGCAAAGGCTACAAGCAAATGCTCGACAGCGAGCTCACCAACCGCATGGTGTGCAAGGCATTCGCTTCGTCGAAACGAATCACTGTGGCGCCGGGATTCATCTCACGCGACCGCGACACGCGCGAAACCACCAACCTCGGCCGTGGAGGCAGCGACTACACAGCAGCAATCATCGCTGCCGCTCTCAATGCCGACGTGCTGGAGATATGGACCGACGTGGACGGCTTCATGACAGCCGACCCGCGAGTGATACAGAGCGCATACACTATCAACGAGCTTAGCTACATCGAGGCCATGGAGCTTTGCAACTTTGGCGCTAAAGTGATATATCCGCCCACTATCTACCCCGTGTGCGTCAAGAACATACCCATAAAGGTGAAGAACACCTTCAACCCCGAAAATCCCGGCACCATAATACGCAGCCATATCGACGACGACCACAAGCCAATCAAAGGAATATCCTCGATTTCCAACACCACGCTTATCACCGTCACAGGCCTGTCGATGGTGGGCGTCATCGGCGTGAACCGCCGCATATTCTCGTCCTTGGCCGAAAACGGCGTAAGCTGCTTCATGGTGTCGCAGGCTTCGTCGGAGAACAGCACATCGATTGGCGTAAGCGACAATGACGCCGACCGCGCCGTGGAGGTGCTCAACCACGAATTCGCCAAAGAGATCGAGACCGGCGCCATGAACCCAATGCACGCCGAGAGCAACCTCGCCGCCATCGCAATCGTGGGAGAGAACATGAAGCACACCCCCGGCATTGCCGGCAAGCTGTTCGGCACCCTTGGCCGCAGCGGAATCAGCGTTATCGCTTGCGCACAGGGAGCCAGCGAAACCAATATATCTTTTGTGGTTGAGGGCAAATGGCTCAAGAAGGCTCTCAACGTCATCCACGATTCTTTCTTCCTGTCGGAATACAAGGTGCTGAACCTTTTCATATGCGGCACCGGCACTGTGGGAAGCATGCTCATTAGCCAGATTCGCTCGCAATGCGACGAGCTGATGCGAACATCGCGCCTTAAGCTCAACGTAGTGGGCATCGCCTCCTCAAAGCACGCCATATTCAATCGCGACGGCATCGACTTAGACTCATACCGCGAGCAGCTCAACGCATCGGCCCCAAGCAATGTGGAGAGCCTTAAGCATGAAATACTGAAGATGAATATCTTCAACAGCGTGTTCGTCGACTGCACTGCAAGTCCCGAAATCGCCGAAATATACGCCGACCTCCTCGACCACAACATTTCAGTAGTGGCAGCCAACAAATTGGCGGCTTCGAGCGATTACGAGAAATACGCCCTTTTGAAGCAGACTGCCCTAAAGCGTGGCGTAAAGTTCCTATTCGAGACAAATGTCGGTGCCGGCCTCCCAATCATAAGCACAATCAACGACTTGCGCAATTCGGGCGACCATGTGCTCCGCATTGAGGCCGTGCTCAGCGGCACGCTTAATTTCATCTTCAACACATTGTCCGACGAAAACACATTCTCTAAGACCGTGCGCATGGCGATGGATGCAGGCTACAGCGAGCCCGACCCGCGTCTCGACCTCAGCGGCACCGATGTGGTGAGAAAAATCGTAATCCTTGCACGCGAGGCTGGCTACAAGGTTGAGCAGTCCGACGTGGAAAACACGCCCATAGTGCCCGACAAGTGCATCGAAGGCTCTATCGACGATTTTTGGACGAATATCTCGGAGGTGGACAAGCATTTCGATAAAGAGCGCCGACGCGTGGAGAGCGAACACAAGCACTGGCGATTCGTGGCCGAGATGGATAACGGCAAATTGTCGGTAGGCCTAAGGGAATGCCCCGAAGGACATCCGTTCTATTCTCTGGCCGACAGCAACAACATTGTGCTGATCACCACCGAGCGATACAAGCGCTACCCCATGATGATACAGGGATACGGAGCAGGAGCAGAAGTGACGGCCGCAGGCGTATTCGCCAACATAATGTCAATCGCAAATGTCTGATAGCGATGAAGCACATAATCATTCTTGGCGACGGCATGGCAGATCATGCTGTGGCCCGGCTCGGCGGCAAGACGTTGCTGCAATATGCCCACATACCGGCCATGGATCGTGTGGCACGCGAAGGAATCTGCGGCACGCTGATTACCATCCCCGAAGGATTCCAGCCTGGAAGCGAAGTGGCCAACACTGCAATTCTGGGCTATGACTTAAACAAGGTGTACGAAGGCCGCGGGCCACTCGAAGCAGCATCGATTGGATATGAACTTGCACCGGGCGAACTGGCTATGCGATGCAACATCATAGCCCTTGAGGACGGTGTCATACTCAACCACCACGGCCATCACCTGACGTCGGAGCAGACAAAGCCTATGATCGACCTGCTCAACGACACGGCTGCCGACATGGGCTTGGCCCATAAAGTGAAATTCGTGCATGGCATACAATACCGGCATCTGCTGGTGATTCAAGGCGGCGACAAGCACATTGAATGCGCACCCCCGCACGACAACCCCGGCAAGCCATGGCGCGACCTCTTGGTGAGGCCCGACGACGCAACCGACAAGGCGCAATCCGACACGGCCTCGTTGCTCAACCGCCTGATACTCGCTTCGCAGCAAGTGCTCCCTCCTGGCCTCTCGATATGGCCATGGAGCCCGGGCTACCGCCCATCCATGCCAACCTTGCAAGACATCTATCCCGAAATTAAGTCGGGAGCCGTGATTTCGGCCGTCGACTTGATTCGCGGCATCGGGCACTATGCGGGACTTGAGATTATCAAGGTTGACGGCGCCACCGGCGACGCCAACACCAACTACGAGGGCAAGGCAAAGGCAGCCATCGATGCATTGAAGAAGCACGACTTCGTGTTCCTGCACATCGAGGCAAGCGACGAAGCCGGCCACGACGGCGACCTGCAGCTTAAGCTGCGCACAATCACCGACCTCGACCATCGCGTAGTAGGGCCAATCATCGAGGAGCTTAGCAAATGGAGCGAGCCCGTGAGCTTAGCGCTCCTGCCCGACCACCCAACCCCCGTGGAGATGCGCACGCACCAGGCCGAGCCCGTGCCTTTTGCTTTCTGGGCCAACGACGGCTCAATCAAGCCCGACAAAGTGACCACATACGACGAACAAGCATGTGCCCAAGGCGAATGCGGACATCTGCGTTTGCAGGAATTCATGCGCAAATTCATGCAACCATGAAGTACTACAGCACCAACCACACATCAGCTGACGTCGACCTTAGCACTGCCGTAATCAAGGGGCTTGCTCCCGACCGAGGACTCTACATGCCCAAAAGCATTCCCACGCTGCCCAAGGCCTTTTTCGACAATATAGCTTCGATGTCGCTGCACGAAATCGCTTGCACGGTGGCCGATGCCATGCTGGGAGGCGACATCGACAGCCAAGCGCTGCGCAATATCGTATGCGACACGCTCAATTTCCCCATACCGCTGGTGAAGGTGTCGGACAAGCCCGAAATATACTCGCTTGAGCTATTCCACGGGCCTACGCTCGCATTCAAGGATGTGGGAGCAAGGTTCATGGCGCGCACGCTGCAGTATTTCCTGCGCCGTGGGCAGCATGCTGGCAAGCAAGTGAACGTGCTGGTGGCCACGTCGGGCGATACCGGCTCGGCCGTGGCCAACGGATTCTTGGGCGTAGATGGTATCCACGTATATGTCCTCTACCCCAAAGGCAAAGTGAGCGCCATCCAGGAATGCCAATTCACAACCCTTGGAGGCAACATCACGGCAATCGAGGTCGACGGCGTGTTCGACGATTGCCAAGCGCTGGTGAAGAATGCGTTCATGGACGCAGAACTCAATAGCCGGCTATTCCTCACCTCGGCCAACTCCATCAACTTCGCGCGCCTTTTCCCGCAGTCGTTCTATTATTTTTGGGCCTACGCTCAGCTGAGAAAGGCCAACCCCCATTCGCCCGTGAGAATATGCGTGCCAAGCGGCAATTACGGAAACATCACGGCTGCAATCATGGCATGGCGAATGGGGCTGCCTGTGAGCAAGTTTTGCTCGGCCAACAATGCCAACGACGTTTTCTACCAATATCTGCGCACCGGGAAATACGCACCTCGCGCATCTAAGCAAACCATAGCCAACGCCATGGACGTAGGCGACCCAAGCAATTTCCCAAGGCTCATGGCTCTGTTTGGAAACGACTATGGCAAAGTCGCTGCCATGGTGGATGGCCGCACATACTCCGACAGCGAGATACGCGCCGCCATGAAACAATGCCTTCAACTGAATCACTACATGCTCGACCCTCATGGAGCATGTGCTTATCAAGCCTTAGCCGATACCATGAAGCCTGGCGAGGCTGGAATCTTCGTTGAGACCGCGCACCCGGCCAAATTCACAGAGACTGTAGAGAAGGCTGTAGGCAGCCAGCCTACGATGCCTCAGCGCCTCGCCGATTTCATGAAAGGCACTAAACAATCAATCAGCATGCCAAACGATTTTCATGCATTCAAACAAATTCTGACAAATACATAATACACTCTGATGGAAAGCATTGAACAATTTTTTCAACAACTTTTGAAAGAACATCACAGCATCGACATTGCTGAGGCCGAATTCAAGAAAATGATTGCCGAAGACGACGATTTGCGTGAGGAATACAAGGAATGGTGCCACACCGTTGGAAGCACCGAGCGCCTGGGCTTCAGAGACTATGCCGAGGAATACCAACAACGAATCGACGAGGTGTGGAATTCACTTACCGACTATGACAACGAAGAGTAATTGGCGGCTTTTGCCCGAGTGGGCGCCTCAGCAGGCAGTGCTACTCGCGTGGCCTCATGCCCACACCGATTGGAATTACATGCTCGCCGACGCGCAACGCTGCTTTTGCGAAATCGTAAGTCATATCTGCAAGCGTGCGCAAGCAGTAGTAGTCGCTCCGGATGTAGCCGAAGCACGCCTCGCTATTGAAAATAGCGTGTCCGACCCGTCGCGAATTGCCTACGCCCAGCTGCCTACCAACGACACTTGGGCGCGCGACTTTGGCCCTATTTCGGTGGTTGACGACGATGGACGCGCCCATGCTCTCGATTTCCGCTTCAACGGCTGGGGCCTGAAGTTTGCCGCCGACAAGGACAACCTCGTTACGGGTCGATTGATATCACTGCATTCTGCCTGCCCCGAAGTTGCCTACGAGATGCGTCAGGATTTAGTGCTTGAGGGAGGATCGATCGACGTCGACGATGACGGCATATTGCTCACTACTGCTGAATGCTTGCTATCGCCCAACCGCAATCCATGGCTCAGTCGCGACGAAATTGAGCAAAGACTTATTTCCGACCTGGGCGTGGCACGCGTGGTATGGCTCGAGCATGGCGCGCTTGCCGGCGACGACACAGACAGCCATGTCGATACCCTTGCTCGATTCTTGCCTGGTGGCATAGTGGCATGCTCCACATGCGACCGCCCCGCCGATGAGCACTACGATGCCCTTTGCGCCATGTCCGAAGAAATTCGCGCCAAGATGCCCGGCTACAGAGTGGTGGAGCTTCCAATACCAATGCCTATGCACGATGCCGACGGGCTGAGGCTCCCCGCCACTTACGCCAATTTCCTGATTCTGAACGGAGCATTTCTGCTGCCGATATACAACGACGAGCAATACGACCGCATAGCCGCACAACGGCTTGCAGAGGCGTTGCCGGGCTATGAAATAGTGCCCATCGACTGCTCGGCCCTGATTGAGCAGCACGGCTCGCTGCATTGCATGACTATGCAGCTCCCATTCACCATCCAACTGCACAAATAAGCTTTCATGCACACCGAAACGCCACGCAAAGCATTCTTCTTCGACATCGACGGCACGCTCGTGAGCTTTGCCACCCACCGCATCCCCGACAGCGCCGTCGACGCCATATCACGCGCTCACGGCGCAGGCCACAAAATAATCATATCCACCGGCCGCCCCACGGCGATCATCACCAATCTCGGCCAGCTACAGCAGCGAGGCCTGATCGACGCCTACATCACCATGAACGGCGCTTATTGCTATTGCGGCGACCAGGTGCTTTACAGCAATCCAATATCAGCGCATGACGCGCACTTGATTGCGGAGTATGCCAAGACGTATGCTGTGCCTTGCATATTCGTGGGCGAGCACGACATGAAGATTGCCGGCGACAACGAAGAGTCGCGCCGCGTGTTCGTCGACGAGCTCGCCGCTCCACTGCTCCCCCACACCGACTACGACTCGCCTCTGCGCGAGCCGCTATATCAAATCACTCCATTCTTCACCGCCGAGCAGCAAGCGGTTGTGAAACCTCTGCTGCAGCGCTGCGAGCCGGGTCGGTGGCACCCGGCCTTCGTCGACATCACCACAAGGGGATGCACCAAGGCCAAGGGCGTGGACGTGATGCTGCAGCATTTCGGCATGACGCTCGACCAGGCAGTGGCATTCGGCGACGGAGGCAACGATGTGCCCATGCTCAAGCACGCAGCCCTGGGCATAGCCATGGGCAATGCCGACGACTACGTGAAATCGCAGGCCGACATGGTGACGACATCCGTCGACGACGACGGCATCGCCCACGCCCTCGCCCAATTCACCTGATGTATTTGGGCTACTTTGGGTAGAATAAATTCTCCCTTACATTCTCCCTTATCCGGAGCTTATGGCACAGGACTATGAATGTTTCCCCCGGCAGCAGTACAACGAGGGATTCATCACTGGCAATGATTTAGACTACACCAAGGAGACGAAGTCGACGAAGACCTATAAAATCAACTTAATCTGAGGCATTACTCCGAAATGTGCGAAAAGTACGGAGCTGATGCAGTAGATGTCTACATAAAGTCCAAGACGAGCTCGACTACTTCAAGAAGCCTACATAGGTGAGTGTATAGCGAGGAAGACTTAGTCCATCACATCGTCATCAAGTGCTAAGACCTTGAACGGTCGATGGGTTATTTCGCCATATACCTCGACTATGAATACCTTGGCTATGAGCCGTTTATGTATGATTACTAAATGGGCGCGAACAACAACGTGTCCGAATGCTCTGCCCCCTTCATCGCCTTTGGCGTTTTGCCTCAGCAAAGAATCCTCCCACTTCTCCAAGCATTACTTCGGCATTACTTCGGCATGCACTCTTTTTATACTCTTTTTATGAGCCTATTATTGTATCTACCACCGAATTTTTGTAATCTTGTAAAAAAATTTTTCATATGACATTCTCTAGAATTTTTATTGCTCTCACTTTATTTTTATTGATATTTCTCCCTAATTTATTTGGAAAAGATTTTCCATGGGATTACCTTAATAATAGAGTTGAGTTGGGTTCTATTATTGATTCTGAACGTACATCCAACGATGAATGTCCGATTTTTAATATCTTTGGCATGACATCACAAGTATGCAAATGGAATGACAATAAAGAAATTTCAATTGTGTATGGTGGTAATGAAAATTTATATACACCAGACCAAGCCCACGTTATCGTAGATAATCTAACAGAAAAATTATCTCGACATATCCTTCTAATGCCAATATTAGGGTTGGAAAGGATGCACCTACAATTGGAACAAATAGGGGGGCCTCTCTTTTTGATTTAGATAATTGGCTTACAATTTGTATCTATCAAGACATCGCCTGGGATGCAGACAAAGGAAGAATATGTATCCGAATCACATATACCGGACTGTAACCAATTTTAGAGCAAAAAGACGAAAAGAGCCCAAGGATGCAATGCGAAGGTAACTTCTGCCATTAGCGTTTTCCGGCATGGTTTTTGCAGGCTCTATTGGCAAGCATTAACAAAATGATAGTCCGCATTAGCGACCCTTAGGTGCTAATACGGACTATCATTAAAAATATTGTAGGCAAAGAAGTTGTTCGGCCCTAGGATAACCCATTTACAGATGCTGAACTCGCCGGTGCTATCCTGTGGGGTGCGACTTTCTATGGATTTACCTCTCATAATCGTTGGCACCCATGTGAAGAAACTTATAGCGAATAGGGCGTAGAGCGAGAGCCTTGGAACTCAGACAGTATCGTCCATATATTAGGGATAAAGCGATTCTCAAAAAATTGAAAAAGGATGACTTTCCATATGGCATAGCGTTTCCAATGGAGATATGGGATAAAATACACATTCGTGAATGTCACCAGAACCGTCATAAGCGTAAAAGATTCTATCGGCTCGAAAAGCGTATAGAACGACTGATGAATCCTGACAAGAGAGTTAAAAAGATAGATGAGATTCAGCATGATACAGGCAAGGACCTTGAAGCCTTGAAGGACCGGATTATGCAAGCCTGCTCAATAATACCGGACTGGCGTGAGTGTCCACAAATATGAAAGAGCTTACATTCAAAATCAATCCCAAGTTCAGATTGACTACAAGATATTTGTCAGTCGTTTGGCATTTGGTTGATAAGGAAACGTTGCAATGCGAGTCTTACATCGTAATGCCCGACCGTCAGGTTTTCAGCAGTAAGAATGGTGTTGAGATATTGGTTCAGTATCATGACAGAGTAATGGATATGATTTATCATTCTTCCACTGACTTTGAATCAAAGGAAATCCAGAAATGGCTTCGTGAGTTATTCCGGGATACAATTCTACGAATAGCGCAGGATGTGCTGCCTAAGCGAGTGAAGTATTGGGAAAACCTGAAAGGAATACATGGAACAGGCGTTACAGTTAAGCGGCTGCGTAGAAGCATACTTGGCAAATGTTCCTTCCACAACCATATCACTCTACAACCATTTCTCGTTATCTTCAAGCAAGAATGGATGGACGGAGTCATTCTTCATGAAATGGCTCACTATAAACACAAACACCATCACAAATCATTTTGGAATTACCTATCAATCCTTTTGGGCAAAGACTCGGAAACGGAAAATGTAAAAAATGATATTGCCCTCTCGCCATACTATGAGTATTATCTATATCTCACGAAAAACAAGTAACTTTGCTCTATGGCAACCCAATACATATCTGACCGCGAACACTATGAAGTCGTTATAGAGAAAATCCGCAGTGCCAAATCCATGCTTTGGATTGGAACGGCGGATATAAAAGACTTGCATATAGCCAATGGTAAAGATTCCGAACCATTTCTCGGACTATTGTCCAGACTACTGAAAAGCGGTGTCGAGACACGCCTTGTCCTCGCCAAAATTGGCTCTGTAAATTTCACCGGTGCAGGAATGGGAATGAATGCTTGACGTCTTCCTCAAAGTTCTTTTCCTTCATTTTCTCCTTGTTCATAATTTTTTACTATTGCAAGGCTTTCATTCAATATTTGTAGCATTTCCTCGGCATGCTCATCCTTTGCTGTGGTAGTCCACTCAGCCTCGCTCCTTTTTGCCTTTAGATACATAAAATATAACTTCAGACTTTGGAGATTTTTATTGCCAATCTGCACTTCAAGATTCGCAAACTTCACATGTACTGGCAGGTTGCTTTGTTGTGAGTTAAACCCGGCTGAAATCATCGCCAGATTACCAAAGGAATTGACATCTTCCCATGTCCATTCATCATTGTTGTTCTGATTTTGAGGATGTAGATGTTCTATCGAGCGATTGGTGCGGAACTCATACTGTCGGATTGCCTCTTTATCAATATTATCATAGGCTGTATATGCGTTCTCCCTTTCAAGGATTAGCTTTTCCCAAAGAGCATAGTCTAATCTCCAAAGCCAGTATCTTGGTTTTGAGTCGTAATCGAGATTGAATATATAAGGAACTTCGGAGTGGTCTCTGCGCATATAATCCAATTGCATCAAGAATTTAAGTATATCCATTTGCGACGGCTCAGATGTAAGAGACTTCAGATATTTAAGCAATGGAAGAACCCATATATGTGATTCTGTAGAAACATCAAGCATCGACTGATATTGCCGCAGTCGAGCATGGGCTCTTTGACTCTTGTCTGTTTCATCATCGGTGTTACAAACCAATGTATGCGAACTTGATGATGAACCGTACTTTAAACGCACCACATAGAAATCCATCAGAAGCCTATAAATAAATAGTTCGCGATAGAAATCTCCAATTTCATTTGGAGCAATCGGATTGTCTTTGAATGTTTCGTGAAGTTTAGACGGATGCACAGCTGCCAAATCGTCCTTGCCGTTATGCAAGGCCAGCACCATCAACAGAAATTTGGGAAAGGATATTATGCTGTCCTCTTTATCTCGCGTTCCTCTATTGTTGAAGTCATATTTTTTCACTCCAATACCAGCTATAGAAGATACCGTTCCTTCATTCCTGGATTTATGATAGAAGTCGCGACACGCTTCTTCGATTTTTCCATTACGGCATAGCGATATAAAATCTCGATACTTTTCTCGTTGGCATCTTGTGGCATCTTCAATATCTTCGAGTATTACCAAAGGCTTTTCAAAATTAGATACAGCATTCCATAGGCGCGTGAGATTCAGTTTATCCTCGCCAGTATAGTCTTTAAGAAGTTCCACCTTCAGTATTTCATGTTGCTCCAGTGACTTACCGCTTGAGTTCATTGCCTCGAAGTACTCATTTAGAGAAGATGGATTTTTTATATAATGGTCGGGAAGCTCTGTGACGAATACCGTAAGATTGTTGAAAACAGCATCCGCAAATTCGTTTCTATTCTTATCCTCATATTCTTTATGGAGAAACTCCTGAATAAGAGACAGTGCGTCCTCCATAGCTGTATTTCGGTAATTTGACTGACTGCCATCTGCGAGTGAGCGCAAAAAATCTCGGTCTTGGCTTCTGCCGTTAAAGAATACGCGGTCGGACTTCTTAAAGAAGTTAAGCCAGTTGTCTTTTGATTTACCATCCAAAAGAGTATGTATAAAGCCTATGGCAAGTAGCATCAGTACTGTAGTGCGCTGTTGACCGTCAATCAAATCGAGTCGGTCGTCTTGGCGTACCACTGTTATCATACCTATATGATATGGCTTTTGCTCAGGCTTGGCGAAATGAGTGTGCAAATCCTGCATGAGTTGTTTTATCTCTGGTTCGCGCCACGCAAACAGTCTCTGATATAGGGGGATGCGAAAAAGTGTATTCTTCTCAACAATTATAGAAGGAGTTATGCTGTATGATTCGTTACTTGCCATATTCTTCGATTATTCTGTTGCGTATAGTGTTATCTGTAATCTCCGGCAAAATCTTGTGCCACATTGTGAAAAGCGACTGGTACATTCCGTATTTTACACCCCGAGCTTCCGGTACGTCTAAGCCGCTATAAATAGGCTCAACGCCTTCTTTTGCTACTTCTTGTGGTACCTTGTCTTGCTTTATAAGAGCCTCTGCCAAAAAGAATGAAGGGGAAGATGCTTGGTCTATCATAAGAACAAGTTCTGTGTCGTTTACAAAACTACGGATTCCAGTACCATCACTTGCAACGCGATTGGAGTTATATCTGTGTAACGCCATCAGTTGAGATATGCAATATAAAGCTTCAGCAAGATATTGATTCCCAAATTTTAGATAGTATGCGAACAAGACTGTTTCAATTGCATCAGCGTAGTTCAGATAACTGCCCCATGCCAACGTGTTGTGCAGTGTTTCTACAATACCGTTGGGTTCTTTCAAGAAATCAAGATAACGGTGGATAAATGTTTCGGCAAAGACGAAGAAATGTGTGCCTCCCTGAATTTTCTCATAAAAATCAAATTTTTCTCCAAACGGAGGTATATCCGGCATTGTCACAGCAGACTGATACTCGCACTGGATATAATGAGTGTCCGGGGTTTCTTTCGATTCATTCTTTCTCATCCATCGGCGCAGACGGTAGATGTGAGTACCAAGCGTGCGATACAACGCATTCTTTTCTTTAAATATAGGAGGTAATGTCGTTAGTTTATTCCATTTCACAGCCATATGTTCTGCCTGTCCGTCATTTGGAATAAACCGAAGATGATGGGCCTTTAATAAGTCAAAATCAGACAACGGCACACCCTTAGAGTTCTGGTTTGAAAAGAATGTGTATGCTAGGTCAAGATTCTGCTCATTCACGGTAAGGACTGCAAATGAAATATTTTCGGCCAATCGTTTGACAAATTCTGACACATTCTTCTCCTTGCTAACGAGACCCTGAACAATATACTTACAGTTAGCAACATGTTCCTGAGCATCGGTTGAGTTATAACACTCGTTGAGCAACGGCAGATAGCCATCATAACCCATGGCGAGCAACATAATGGAAAGTGTAACAAGACGCTGCTGTCCGTCAATTATTCCATAGCTGTTTTGATAATCGTGGAGTATGATAGTGCCCAAATGAAACGTTTTTCCATCTTGTATCTTGATTATATTTTGCCATAAATCTATAATATTCTGGTCCTCCCAACAATATTCTCGCTGATAATCAGGAAGAGTTATATTGTATGACATTAGGGTTTTGAGATTCATAATCCTTACTGAGACATCATCTGCAGGATCTCCCATTGGATAATACTCTATCTCTTGTTTGGAATATGGTGAATCAAGTTTTATTGATGGAGTGCTTGTTAACATCTCCCGGATATGACAATTCACCAAATCATAAAACGTTTCAAAAGCTTCGACTAAATCCTCATCAGTTTCAATACTCTCTCGTTTGAGTATGAAAGAATCAAAAGGAATTGTGCCATTTCGTCCTTCACAATCAACGTTATATGCTTCAGATAATTGATGCATTAGTCGTATCCCGATTTTTTTAAATAGTGACTTAGATTCATCATTGTGTGGCTCAAGATGCAATTCAAGGACCCCTTTACCTCTTGCTCTGTTGGGATTCCTCGGAATTCGATATTCAAAGTGTAGCCCTGATGGATAATTCTCAGGGCGCAACTGAAAGTAATAATGATAATACCAGTTGCCCCACTTTTCCCAATCACACAACTTTACATTGGGATATTTAGCATTTAATAATGTTCTTGTTCTCTTTAAGTCTGTATAATAAAGGCCCATAGTAATTCATAAAATGGAGGTTTAGTTATTGACTGCCTCAAAGATTAAACCTTTATTCCGGGTGGTCTGTGCCGATTTCTTTGGGGTTGACATCTTCCGGCTCATTTGGTGGCAGGATGTAATCAGATGCTTTTGCCGATGAAATCACAGTCTTGCCTAACTGCGATTCAAGTTTGTCACGGGCAGCCTTAGCCACATCGCCCCCTTGTCGGGCTATTTGGGCATTCGCAGCATAACCTTTCGGTGATTTATCTTTAGACAACTCGGTTGCAGAGGCCTCAGCGAGAGTGTTGAGCGCCAATTCAATATTGGTCATATTGTCTCTGAGGTTCTCTTTTTTCAGTCCTTTATGCTGCTTATATTCTTTGGCGGTTTTTCCGCTCCATTGGCGAGTGATTATATCAGTCAGACTTGCAAATTGCACTCCTTCTTCCATGCCTCCGCGTCTCCATTCATCTGTCAGAGCCTTGCGTACTTCAATTGAACGGATGCGTTGGTTGATCCAGCTCTCGGAATAACCAAGTCTTCGATAATCATAGATTGCCTGTTCGATTGACAGTTCAGGGTCCTGCATCTGGTCGAGTCGCTGCTTTGCCACCTCCGCAATCCACATCTTGAATGGCTCAGCCTTGGGGGATGGGATGGATTGGATTACACGGAAAAGCTCTTGCGTATCAACGACATCTGTCAAACGCATCTTTCCATCTGGAGCTTGTAATTTCAACTGGTAACAGTTTGTTACCACTTCACTGCCCTCTTTTTTGAGTCGTCCCTTAAGAACTTTCCAATACTTCCTGGCTGTCTGATAATCAGCACCGTTAAGAACTGCCACTACATCAACCACGGAGAAATACCACTCCTCCTTTTCATCGTCCCACACGGTGCGAACCTTGCGTTCTTCAAATATTTGCAAGCTTTGTTTCTTTGTCATAACTATTACTTCCTAAGTGTTTTAGCATTAACTCCTGTTCACGTTCGATTACGCACATAGGCATAATGAAGCAAGCACTGCCTTGATTCTATTGATTTCCTCGATTTCCATTGTCAATAAATTGGTAGGTGATGCAAATTTACTAATTATTTTTGAGCTGTGCAATTTTTCGTCCCCCGATTCGTTATAACGTAGATACTTCTGAATGTAGTAAAAACATAGCCTAAAAATTTACCAAGTTATTTTTTAATCGTTACTATATTCAATCTCTATGTTCTTGATTGTGGCTATCCTTTCAGATTCAAGCAATGCGTTAAAAAGTCGTGATGCACCGGGAAGATCCCATTGCATAGGGAAGAACACATTATAGGGAATCTGCTCGCTACGAAACAGATTGGTCACCATCGGTCCTATCTTGATATCGTTTTTTTCTTCGCTTCCATTATGGCACTTGTGATTTCTTTGCGGAAATCACTGTAGAAAATGCGGTAACCGCCATCAGATTCCGCCATTTTTTGATTCAGTAAAGTTTTAACATATCTTTCTTTTTTAGTTATTGGATGAGTGACCGTCCCACAGTTTTCATCTATTGGTGGTAGATTGACCTCGGGATCATAACGGAAAGCCTTCTGATGTTCAGTTGCAGCTTTCTTAAACTCAGCGTTTGACTTGATTCTGGGTTCTTTCATATCGGTGGGATTTATAATATTTTTAATGCGATGGCCGCACACGCTTCAGCATCGGCAAGTGCATGATGATGATTTTTAAGGTCATATCCACATGCTGCAGCCGCGATATGGAGCTGATGACTCGGGAGGTCAAGACATCGTCGGGAAGCTGCAAGGGTGCAGTAAAATTCGTAGTCCGGGTATTCCATACCATATTCGGTAAAGACTGCTTTCAGGCAACTCTCATCAAAGGGTCGGTTGTGTGCCACAAGCGGTAAACCCTTGATTCGGTCTTCTACCTGCGCCCATACCTCAGGGAAAGTAGGTTGGCAGTCGGTATCATGACGAGTAAGTCCATGCACCTCTGTTGTCCAATATGTATAATAGTTGGGAGCTGGTTGTATCAGACTGTAGAACTTATCCACAATCTTGCCTCCACGTACAATGACGATGCCGACACTGCACACGCTCGATCGTCGTCCATTGGCTGTCTCAAAATCTATAGCTGCGAAGTCCTGCATTGTCAGTCGTTTTTATATAGCTCATTCATGTCGGTTATCCAGCCTTTCATCTCGTGGCGGAGACTGGCCGGCTGTATCACTCCTATCATCCCACCCACTTGAAGCAACTTCATTATGAAGTCGTAAGTTGGGGCAAGAAACAGTTCGAAGTCTGCATACTCTCCATTATCCTCAATCAGACGTTGGGAATGATGCAGAGGCAACGATTTAAGATATGGAGTATGATTGGCATTCGCT
The DNA here is from genome assembly GCA_964582335.1 of uncultured Bacteroides sp. Taxonomy (GTDB): domain Bacteria; phylum Bacteroidota; class Bacteroidia; order Bacteroidales; family Muribaculaceae; genus CAG-873. Next base: position 23,984 of record CAZORI010000020.1, on the reverse strand, counting down.
CTCAATACTATCCGCGTAGGTTTGACACGTTCGTCAGTTACTATTCCGAAGTAACTTGAAAAATAATCTGCTGCACAAAAATCCTTATCCATCTTGAATGTCCGGTCGGTAATTTCGACACTCTCGATTCTATCAAGAGAATAAAGACGGATGCTGTTGCGACTAAGGTTGTGTCCGAGCATATACCAGCGGTTCTCAAATAGTTTGACGCAATAAGGTTCCACAGGAAAACTGTATGCCTTGGTATACTTGAAAGCTTTATAAGTAATGTTGACCACGCGGTTTTCTTTCATCGCTTCCAAAATTGAAGTCAGATGGTCCCGTCCGGAAGGTATCTGATCTACGAGGATACGGTCTTTTAGTGACAGGTTCTCACCAATCAGGTTACCGACTGCAAATGAGTCGAGCATCCACTTCTTGAGTTGATCCTCGTCTATGTCCTCTGGATTTGCAATGAAGTAATTGTAACCGCCTACCCGTTGGCAATCTATTATAATGCCAAACTGTGAGAAAATAGCATCACGCCAACGGTTGAACGTGGCGCGGTGCAGTGGTTTCTCGTCACTTAGTTCCTTACATCGTAACCACCGGTCGGATAGGTCACGGTGAGAAATCTTTCCTGCCCGTCTGATTGTGTCTATCAGCCATGTGTATTTCTGTAGTTGCGTCATAACCTGTTTTGTATTTCGTTTACAAAGTTAATAAAAACCTGTCGCATTTTGCGATACAAGTTTTAATTTTCGATGTAAAAAAAGGATGAGGGAAGCTTCTTTTCTCAAATCCCTGCATACCGCATTTCGGTTATTGCAGAAATTTCCTAAAACTGGTTCGGCGATATCGACGGAAGGCTTGATCTTATGTTTAAAGTCATCTACCATAAATTTCTTATTGAATAATATCAACTGATTAGAATAGAATAGCTACCGCTTTTTCAACGTCAGCAGAAGAAATTCCTATGATGGAATTTACTTCTATATAATGTTTTTGCTGTTCCGGTAAGAATTCATTTACATCATCCAGTATAACATAAGGTGATTGGATATGGTCTTTCATAAAATGTTTGATTTCCATACCTCTGTCGTTGAAGAGAGTGTCGGTTCTCAAAATATCATAGATCTCTCCTGGCAGCTTACGGTCTTCCCACATTTCATCAAGTTCCATACTTTCGTATATGTATCGCCATGATGTAGTTAAAACTATCTTTGCATGGGTTCTTCCTAATATATCCGACAACTTCTTAACCGAATTAGGGGGAGAAAAGTGGTCCATACTTATCATTTATGGGCTTGCCGTTTATTTGTAACTCTGCCCGGTATTGCTCTGTGTTCAGCACGCCGTCAAGATCATGAAATATGAATTTAATCCCATTTTCATCCGTTACGTGGGAACACATGCTGAATATGATAATATCGATTGTTCAACCATCTAAATATATGGATATGGAGATTTCAAAAGAACAATATGAATACGCTCTTAACCGCATTGAGGAACTGTTGCCACTGGTGACAGACGAGACTCCTGCTCACGGCAAAAATGCGCTGGAACTTGCCATTGTCTCCGATGTGGTCGAGGAATACGAGAAGATACATTATCCAATCGCTAAACCGACGATTGGAGATCTCATCAGCCTTTCTATCGAAGAAAGAGGAATGACCCAGAAGCAGCTCGCATCAGAAATTGGTGTGAGTCCGTCAAGAGTCAACGACCACGGTATCCGGCATAAGCGCCGCATCTATTCAAGGTCAATGACTGCCCCGGCAGAAGGCACACTTCGGGAGAAAGCCCCAAGGCAACAATTGGCGAGGCGCTCGGCGGCGGCGCGGGCCGGCTTGCCGGTTGGTGTGCTTGGCAATTCGTCGACGTGGATGTATGCTTTTGGCCTGTGATGGCGAGGAAGCGCTTCGCATGCCCGCTTCACCGCGTCAATGTCATCGCCGGCGTAAAGCATGACGCACGCCTCACCGTATTTTTCATCCTTGCGCCTGGTAATCATAAACTCGCATGGCATCATGGGTCGCAGCCTTTCCTCCACCTCCTCAATTTGTATCTTCAAGCCACCAGAGCAAATCACATTATCGAGGCGACCTATGATACGAAATCGCCTGCCGTCGGGGGCAATCTCTGCCAGGTCGTGAGTTTCAATCGGCGCCTCACAAATATTAGGCGCAGATATCACAAGGCAACCCTTACTATTAAGCCACACCTCCACGGCATCGAAAGGCGTGTACCACTCGCTTGCATCGGGTCCGTTGAGCCGCCTCAAGGCAATATGCGAAAGCGTCTCAGTCATGCCATATGTGCTCCACACGGCATTTGGGAAATCGCGCAGCAGCGTCGCCAATTCCTCGCTCACCGCTCCACCGCCTATGATTAGATGGCGCACACGCTTCAGAATCTCACGCTCGCGCCCAATCTGCATGGTATTATGCACCTGCATCGGCACCATTGCCACCAAGTCGAATGCGACATCATCGCTCAGCGATGCCAACGGATGCCCCGACGGATCAACGCAGGTGAGCCGCAGGCCACATGTCTCAGCCCGCACCACCATCATCTTGCCGGCAATGAAATCCACAGGCATGCACAGCAATGCGCTGTCACCCCTGTGCAATCCCAAGAAGCGACATGTGGTGAGCGCTGAATTTTCCATGCGGAGCTTCTCTACCTTTATCAATTTAGGCTCGCCCGTCGACCCGCTGGTGCGCACTTCAACGCATGGGGCAGAATTTCGCCATTCGGCTATGAATTCCTCAGGTGTCATGGCTTAATCCTCATTGCGCCCTGCTCAATGGCAAGCTCATAGGGCAAGTCCACATTGTCGGTGAAGAGCATCCCTGTGCCCAAGCCCTGCGGCATCGTAATGTTGTCGCCGTAAATATTAGCTGTGAGTTGCGCTATGGCGTTAAGCCCGACATTGCTTTCAAGCGCGCTTGTGATCCAACTGTCAATGCCTCTCTTGCCGACCGCATCAACCCATGCCTCTGTGCCAGCCATACCGCCATGAAGCGATGGCTTTATCACGATGTATTGAGGCTCCACGGCATCGAGCATCCTCTCGCGCTCGACATCCGAGTTAAGGCCTATCAACTCCTCGTCAAGAGCAATCGGCAGTGGAGAATGCTTGCAAAGCTTTGCCATTTCGCGCCATTGCCCCTGCCTGATTGGCTGCTCGATGGAATGCAGAGAGTAGCGCGCTATCGCCTCAAGCTTCGACATGGCTTCGCACGGAGAAAATGCGCCGTTGGCATCTACGCGCAGTTCTATCATGTCGGCAGTAAACGACTCGCGTATGATGCGCATAAGCTCGATTTCCTTGTCGAAGTCAATAGCGCCTATTTTCAGCTTTACGCAACGGAACCCCTCGTCGAGCTTGCGTTGCATGCGCTCCAGCATCTCATCGTAAGAGCCCATCCACACAAGGCCGTTGATAGGAATCTCTGCTTCGCCTCGGCTAAAAGCCGTGTCGAAGAATTTGTATGTTCCCGTGGTGTAGTGCTTCCAAGCCGTCTCCAAGCCAAAAGCCATCGACGGATATGGATTCATCTGCCTTAACGGCAATCTCTGCGTCGCTTCAGCCAGGCGGCATAGCGCGGCCAACTGCCGGGCATACTGTGGCGATGCGTCACAGCTGAGATCAGGAAGCGGCGCGCACTCGCCGATGCCAATATGTGATGGGTCGTCGACCGACTGAAAGGTTACAAACCACGATGTGCGAGTGGTGTATACGCCGCGCGACGTGCCGGCCGGTTGCTTGAAATGCAGCGTCCGCTCTTCTATCTCAACCTTGAATCGCTCCATCACGGTATCTGCGGATACTGGTCGAAGTCGGGCTTGCGCTTCTCTAAGAAGGCTTTGCCGCCCTCCTGCGCCTCGTCGAGGAAATAATACAGCATGGTGGCGTCGCCGGCGAGCTGCTGAATGCCGGCCTGGCCGTCGAGCTCGGCATTCAGGCCGTCCTTAATCATGCGTAGAGCTATCGGCGAATGCTGCATCATGGTTTCGGCCCACTCCACGCACTCGTCCTCGAGTCGTTCGAATGGCACCACCTTGTTGACCATGCCCATCTCCTCAGCCTCCTTAGCCGTGTACTGGCGGCACATGAACCATATCTCGCGGGCCTTTTTCTGGCCTACTATGCGCGCCAGGTAGGACGAGCCAAAACCGGCGTCGAACGAGCCAACCTTGGGGCCGGTCTGTCCAAACAGGGCATTCTCCGAAGCGATTGTGAGGTCGCACACGAGGTGAAGCACATGGCCGCCTCCAATGGCGTAGCCGTTCACCATGGCAATCACGGGCTTGGGCAGGCGACGTATCTGCATCTGCACGTCGAGCACGCTCAGGCGAGGCACGCCGTCATCGTCGATGTAGCCTCCGCGCCCCTTTACGTGCATGTCGCCGCCCGAGCAGAACGCCTTGTCGCCGGCTCCGGTGAGCAGCACTACGCGTATGCCGCGCATTTCGCGGCACATGGCGAAAGCCCGCGACAGTTCGAGGGTCGTTTTGGGCGTGAACGCATTGCGGTAGCGAGGCCTATTGATAGTGATTTTGGCTATATGGTTGTATTCCTCAAACAGGATTTCTTCGAAATCGCAAATTTTAGTCCAGTTACGCATTATATGTAGTGTTTAGGTTGTTATGTGTGGTCAGAATATGCATTCGAGCAAAAGCGGACGCGATGCGTCGGCGTGTGCAAGCCAATCGAGAGCCTCGTCGAAATGGTCAAGGTCGTCGACGCTGCGGTAATTGATGCCGAACGATTCGCATATGCCCTTGGCAGTGGCATGATGTGTGCCAGCCACAAAATCGGGATACGCTTCGCTCGACTTCAATCCGGGCAAAGTATTGAAAATCTTGCCAAAGCCATTGTTAATCAATAGTATGCGCAGATTGGAGCGCAACTCGGCATTCCATAGCGCATTGCAGTCGTAGAAGAAACTAAGGTCGCCTATCACGCAATACGTCTTCTTATCGGTGCCAAGCGAGAAGCCGGCAGCCGTCGAGAGTGAGCCCTCAATGCCGTTGACGCCGCGATTCACATATACATAATGGTCGGCATGCAGCGTAGCGTAGCGCACCACGCTGCTGTTGGCATAGTGCACCGCCGATTCGCCTTCGCCCGAAATCAGATTTTCAAATGCGTGCACCACATATCTCTCCTTGTATGCGGGCGCGGACGCATTCCACGACTCGCGCTCTTGCGCTATCGCTTTGCGCCAAAGGTCGCGATATGCCCTGTAGGCATCGTTTGAGCATTGCTCCGACACATCGCATAGCGATTGCAGGAAATGCTCTATGCTGTCGTCTACGACATACGATAGGTTGCCAAACACATCATGTATCTTCCCGTCGAGGTTGACTGCAACGGTGCGCGCATCGGGCACCGACGACAAATATTTCTTCAGACGGTTGCTCACGAGCGTGTCGCCTAAGTAAAAAATCAAATCCGGGGCGTAGCGCTCGTCATCGCCTATCGCCGAAATCACGCTGTCGACGAATCCTGAGTCGCCGTCGGCGCTCAATGGCTCATAAAGCACCGGAATGGCTTCGCCCAAGCGAGCAATTAGCTCTTTCGACACGCTATATGCCGCGCATTGACCAAGCACAGCAATGGGACGCTGCGCATGCTGAATGCAGCCCTCGATCAGCGAATTCGCCAATGGATATTCCACCGACTCGAAAACAGTGATTTTCTGCTCCTCAGGCAGCGCCGGAGTGTTGAATTGAAACAGAGGCTCGGATATAGGCACGTTTATGTGCACGGGGTTGCCATGGTGCCGAGTCATCTCGCACAGCGCCTCGTTGACAAGGCGTTGGCAATATGACGCCGATGTGGCATCGCTCACCTCGGGGATATCTACGCTACATACCGCATAAGGCTCGAGCGCGCCGGGCTGCGGCAGCGTCTGCCCTTGCAATTGGCCTATTGCCCACGCCGGCCTGTCGCCCGAAATCACCGCCAATGGCACATGCCGATAATAGGCCTCGGCCACGGCCGGCAGCGTGTTGAGCAAGGCCGAACCGGACGTTACGCACACTGCCACTGGCTGGCGCTTGGCAAGAGCCAGACCCAAGGCGTAGAACGCGGCGGACCGCTCATCGGTCACGCGGTGGCATTCGAGGCCGGCCTCGAGCAGGTTATGCACAATGGCGGCATTTCGCGAGCCGGGGCACACCACCGCGCATTGCACGGAGTGTGCCTTCAGCAGGGCTGTAAGTATGTTGATGTTTCCTTTGTTGCTGTACATGGTCAGGGGTTTATGCAGCGTTGCATGGTGTTCAGTTTCTTTTCGGTCTCCTGCCACTCGTTGCCTTCCTCGCTCTCTTTGAGCAAGCCTCCGCCGGCATACAGGCGGCAGGAGTCGCTGTCGATGCGCATGCATCGCAGCGACACGAACAAGCGTGTGGCGCCGTCGATGTCGAGCGGGCCGCAGTAGCCGCTGTAGTATCCTCGCGGCGTATGTTCAGTGCGCAATATGAAGTCGAGCGCCTTCTGCTTGGGCAGCCCGCACACTGCCGGCGTGGGGTGCAGCGCGCCAATCAGCGACGACATCTTGGTGGAGGCAGCCACCGTGAAGTAATAGTCGGTGCGCAGGTGCACCAGGTCGGCTGCACGCACTGTGTATGGGCCATTTGCCTCCACGCCGTGCGCCACTGGGGCTATTGCATCGCGTATGTATGTGGCTACGCAGGCCTGCTCGTCGATGTTTTTCTGCGACCACGCCGGGTGCATGTCGCCCTCATAGCTCATGGTGCCGGCAAGCGCCATAGTGTGGCACCGGTTGCCTTCGCGCTCTATCAACACCTCTGGCGTTGCCACAAGCCACGTGCCGCACACCGGCGATGAAAAGAGGGCTATGAACAGGCGCGGATAGTCGCAGCACGCCTTGGCGAACATCCGCGATGGCTCGGCCGGGCACGGCATTGCCACCCTCTTTTCGCGAGCGAGCACGAGCTTTTGGTAGTCGTGGCTTGCCAAGCGGGCATGAAATCTCTCAAAGTCGCGTGTGTAGTCTTCTCTGGTTGCCGAGGGCGTGCCGCCGTGAATCATGTTGCGGCGACAGCATGCGTCGATGTCCGCTTTCTGCTGCAGCGGCATGTCGTCGTGCGAGACGTATGTTGCCACCTCTTCCGGCTTGATTAGCACCGTGCGGCACGGCCCCCTGTCGTCGAAGGGAGCCACCACAAAGCCTGGGGCGGCATCCAGGCCTGAGCAATCGCCAATCAGGCAATCGCCGGCCGTATGCTGCACCACCTCCACGCAGCCCTTTTGGTAAGGCAATCTATAAATCGCAAATGAATTCATGCACGTCATTTAGTTCTGCATTGCAAAATTAGCAAGATTTTCTCAAACATACCGACCATAGAGCCATTGAACAAAAGTTTTTTGTTCGTTTTTACCGAAGATTTGCTATCTTTGTGCCACATTTCCTACACTTAATATTCCAATCGTTTGCCATGATTAAACGCCTCATTATATGCACATTTATTGCCTTGCTTTCGGTAAGCGCCGCAGCCCGCGAACGCGACATCAAAGATTTGCTGCGCCAGCTCGACACTATGATCGAAAACGAGCGAACCTACGAACAGGCAAAACTCAACAAGATACAAGGCATAAAGAGCCTTGGCAAAAACGCACGCAGCCTCGAAGAGCGCTACTGGAACAATGTGCTGCTTTACGACGAATACTTTGTGTTCGACGCCGACTCGGCCATGCAATACGTCAATGCCAACCTGAACATAGCCAAGGAGCTCGGCAACCAGCAATGGGAATATGAATGGCACATCAAGCGCTCGTTCATCCTCTCCGTAACCGGATTGCTCAACGACGCTCTTGATGTACTATCGTACATACACCCCGACCAACTATCCAACGAAAACAAAATCAAATACTACGGCCAGCTCGCCTACCTGTATTCCCACATGGGACAGCTTTCGGGCCACAAGTCATACGGAACCTCCGACTACGACCGCATAAGCCACGTGTACGAAGACTCAATCAACAGCATCATCACCAAGGACTCGCCCGAATACCTATGGTACGAGGCCTCGGCCAATGTCGACCGCAACGTCATACCCCAGAGCCTGATCGAAACCGTGAAAGCGGCCGTTGACAGCTGTTCGCTCAACTCGCGCATCGATGCCATGAATTGCTACATACTGTCAAGGCTTTACGACCGCACCGGCGACCAGACCAACCGCCTGCGCTACCTTATCCTCTCGGGAATGGCCGACGTGGCTATCGCCAACCGCGACATTGCCTCAATCAACGAGCTTGCCGGCATCCTGCTCGACCAAGGCGACATAGAGCGCGCATATTCATACGTTAACTACAGCCAGAATCAAGCCCTGCGCCTTCCCAACCGCATACGCGCATCTTCGCTGGCCAACACTGCCTCGGAGGTGCACCAACTGCATGAAAAGCGCCTGCGCAACACTCAAGCCAATCTCATGGTGCTCCTTGGCGTGCTGTTCGTGCTGCTCGTCACCCTCGCCTGTCTTATCGTAAGGATAATCGGCCGAAGCCGACAACTGAAGGAGAGCCGCATGAAGGCCGAATACGCCAACGGAGTGCTCACCAAGCAAATGGAAGAACTGTCGAAATCGAAAGCCGAACGCGAAGAGCTGATCAAGAACCTGCAAGAGGCCAACGTGCACAACAAAGAAATATCAATGACGCTGAGGGAGGCCAACTACGTGAAGGAAGAGTGCATAGGCGCGTCGTTTGCGCTGTGCTCATCCTACATCGACCGCTTCGAAAAATACCGCAAGGACATATTGCGCCTTATCAAGGCCTCGAAGTGGAAAGAATTGCAGGACGAAGTGGTGTCATCATCCTACTCCAACCGCGAACTAAAGGATTTCTACCGAAATTTCGACACCTTATTCTTGAATATATATCCTGATTTCGTGAGCGACTTCAACGCACTGTTGCGTCCCGGCGAGCAAATCACTGTGAATCCTGGCGAACTCAACACAGAACTGAGGATATATGCCCTCGTGCGCCTGGGCATATCCGACTCGGTGAAGATAGCCGCCCTACTGCATTGCTCCACACAGACCGTCTACAACTATCGCCTGCGCATACGCAACAAGGCCATAATCCCAAAGGAAGATTTCGCCGAGACGGTGAAATCGCTGGGCAAATACCAACCCTAAACCCTACGTCCTCCTTATACCCGTCTCCATAAATACTTACTAAAATTCATACACAATATGTTGTCATACAGCTTATTGTGGCTACATTTGTTTACTTATTGCGATTACTGAGTGGTAGATTATAGGATCTTGTGGATTAATTTTGCAATGTGAAATTAAGATTAATCCCCCATAATAAACACTCTAAACTAACCATGAATAAGAATACCTTAATTCTTGTGCTTTCATTTCTTTTGCTGCCATCGGTGATGTGGTCGTGCTCAAGCTCGAGCGATGACAAAGATGAGCCGATACCAACGTCGGTTAGCATCACAGCATCTCCCGCATCATTGTCGGCCGACTACGAAGGAGCAACCCTCGACCTGGCTGTTACTTCCACAGCCGACTGGTCGATACGCTCCGATCAGGATTGGTGCACCGTCAGCCCCTCGGGCGGCTCTAAAAATCAGCCTACTACCGTAAAGGTGAAAGTGTCGGCAAGCAGCGAATCGGAATCTCGCACAGCCACATTGACAATCACTTCGAGCGGAAATAGCAAGAGCGTGGCCGTGACACAAGCCTCGCGCCCTACGCTTAGCGTTTCGTCAGAGAAGGTGATACTCAGCGCAAAAGCATCAGATGCCGCCGTTACGCTCGAAACCAACCTTGCGTGGAGCATCGACTGCAGCGACAGCTGGCTTAGCGTGTCGCCCTCACAAGGAAATGCCGGAACAACAACCTTGACGATAAGCGCTGACGAAAACGACACTGATTCGACACGCGATGCCACCATAACAATCACAGCCGACCAACTCACCAAAGCAATAAAAGTGGAGCAAATGTCGGACGACATTGCCACCCCCGACGGATATACGCTGGTATGGCACGACGAATTCAACGAAGGCACAGTGCCTGGCCCTGACTGGGTGCTCGAAAACTGGGCAGCCGGCTACGTCAACAACGAACTGCAAACGTATACCTCGCACGAAGTCGACGGCAAGCGCACAGCCGAAATCAAGGACGGCTTTCTCTACATCAACTGTTTCAAGGGCTCAGACGGCAAAATCTACTCGGCACGCATGAACGCTCTGCCTTCTACCGGCTGGCTCTACGGCTACTTCGAAGCAAGAATCAACTTGCCCAAAGGCAAAGGCACATGGCCCGCTTATTGGATGATGCCTTGCAACGTCGACTGGGACACGAATCCGTGGCCCAAATGCGGCGAAATCGACATCATGGAAGAAGTTGGAGCCGACCCCAACCAAGTGTCGTCTTCGCTCCACACGCAGAAATACAATCATACTCTCAATACCCAATTCACGCATTCAATGTACTGCTCAGGCGCTGAGGGCGAATTCCACATCTACGCTCTCGAATGGAGCGAGGACGCCATCACCACCTATGTCGACGGCAAGGTGCAACTGCAAGTGACAAAAGCGCAAATGGGCAGCGACCACGACTCTTGGCCGTTCCACTACGCATTCTATCCCATCCTCAATCTCGCATGGGGAGGCGACTGGGGCGGCTACAAGGGTGTGGACGACGCAGCATTGCCTGTGAGCATGCTCGTCGACTATATCAGGATATTTCAGAAGAATTAATAGCTTGCTTTAAGGTAATCAAGTAATTAGGTAAGGTTTGTTTTAAGGTAATCAAGTAATTTTTCAAATCAATCATATATTAACTCAACCAACTTACAGATGAAAAAGCTAATCTCGTTTGTCATTGCCGTGGCGGCATGCCTGTGCGCTTACGCGCAGGATGTCAGCGTATCCGGCACGGTGGTCTCTTCCAGCGACGGAGAGCCGCTGATTGGTGCGTCAGTAATGGTGAAAGGCACAACCAATGGCGTTGTCACCGATATTGACGGCAATTTCTTAATCAAGACCCCCGACGGCTCAACACTTTTGGTGAGCTACGTGGGTTACTCCCCTCAAGAGGTGAAAGTAAAAGGCTCTGCTACCAACGTCGTAGTGCGCCTGATCGAAGACGCCCAAATGCTCGATGAAGTGGTGGCCATCGGTTATGGCACCCAGAAAAAAAGCGTAGTAACTGCTGCAATCTCCACAGTGAACGAACAGACGCTTGAGCAAACATCGCCCACCAACCTGCAGAACGCGCTCAAGGGCGTGACGGCCGGCGTTACCGCCACCACCGCCAACGGTCAGCCTGGCTCGGCTGCCCAGATTCGCGTGCGCGGCATCGGCACAATCAACGACTCTAATCCTCTCTACATCGTCGACGGCATGCCCATCGAAGGCGGCGTCGACTACCTCAACCCCAACGATATCAAGAGCATCGAGGTGCTGAAAGATGCTGCCTCGGGCGCTGTGTATGGCGCGCGTGCTGCCAACGGCGTTATCCTCGTAACCACGAAGGCTGGCCAGGAAGGCCGCGCAAAAATCAATTACGACTTCTCGTACGGATGGCAGTCGAAATTGAAATCAATCGACATCCTGAATGCTACCCAATACGCCATCATGAAAAACGAAGGCTACCTCAACATCGGACAGCCCGCTCCCTACGCCGACCCCTACAGCTACGGCTCAGGCTTCGACTGGCAGGCAGCAATCTTCAACGACAACGCGCCCGTGATGAACCACCAGCTCTCTATATCGGGCGCTTCTGAAAAAATCAACTATTACCTGTCGTTTGGATATTTCGACCAAGAAGGCATCATCGGCGGCAACTATGACCAATCAAGCTACAACCGCCTCACACTCAGATCAAACAACACCTACACCATTTGGGACGAATCTAAGAACCGCAACTTCCTCAACAAGCTGGTGCTCACCACCAACATCTCATACGCCCGAATCCACTCCAAGGGCTTTGGCGGAGGTGGCGGCTACTACGGCGGCGCAATCACCAACGCAATCGGCATGTCGCCAATCCTCACCCCCACCCTCACCCCGGGCTCTGAGATGTACAACGAGCAACTTGCCTACTACGAAGGCAACGACAAGTATGTGCCCCGCTACGACTCTGCAGGCAATCTCTACATGATTCCCGAATCGCACGGCGGCGGCTACCAGGAACTCGTCAACCCATTCTACGAGTGGTCGTTCCCAGCAGGCAAGAACTGGAGCCACAAGTTCGTGACAAACCTAAACGCCGAGCTCCAAATCTGGGACGGTCTTAGCTATCGCATCAGTTTCGGCGGCGACCTCTCATTCTGGGGCAGCGAAAGCCACTCCGAGCCCAGCTACGCCTCCAACCTGTCGAACACCGACGCTATCCACGCATCGGCAAGCGCAAGCTCCAACCGCGGCTGGGTATGGCAGCTCGAAAACCTTATCATGTACGACAAGACATTCGGCGGCCACCACATCAACGTTGTGCTTGGCCAATCAGGCAAACAGTCGACAGGATGGTGGATTACCGCTTCGGCTAATAAGCTCTACAACTTCGACAAGCCTTGGGTAACCGTTGCGCAGGGCGCTCCCGGCGAGGAAGACGGCGGCAACCGCACCGGCGATGCCGGACCTAATTCGGCATGGCCAAAGCTCCTCTCCTACTTCGGACGCGCATCCTACGACTACGATGGCCGCTACATGGCACAGGTTACAGTGCGTCGCGACGGCTCCTCGCGCTTCGGCGCCAATCACAAATGGGCTACCTTCCCCTCATTCTCGCTGGGCTGGAATCCCACCAACGAAGCATTCCTCAAGGACCGTCCATTGTGGTGGTCGAATACAAAGCTGCGCTTCTCATGGGGTAAGAATGGTAACGAATCCATCGGCGACTTCGCCTACACCGTGCTCACCAGCGGCAACAACAACTACTACTTTGGCCCTGAAGGCGTGAGCCCGACTTACGGCTCGAAAGCATCCGGACTCGCCAACCCCGACCTTAAATGGGAAGAGTCGACCCAGACCGACGTTGGTCTCGACCTCGGCTTCTTCAACAACTCGCTCCAATTCACAGTCGACTGGTACAAGAAGCGCACCACCGGCATGCTCATGACCATGATGATTCCTACCTATGTGGGCGAAACCAAGCCTACTGGCAACGTGGGCACAATGGACAACACCGGCGTTGAATTCGACCTGCGCTGGGCACATAATTTCGGCGATGTGGAGGTGAACCTCGGCGGCAATCTCTCTTACGTGAAGAACAAGCTCATCAACCTCGGCAACTCCGACGGCTGGCGCACTGAAGTCAGCAACGGCACAGCCGGCGACATCGCTCGCTCGATGAACGGCGAAGTATTCCCCTTCTTCTTCGGCTACAAGACCGACGGCATCATCCAAAACCAGGCTGAAGCCGATGAATACAATGCAACATACGGCCTTACGTCATCGATGACTTCCTACTATGCGCAGCCCGGCGACGTGCGCTTTGTCGACACCAACGGCGACGGCACAATCAACGCTGACGACCGCACAAAAATCGGCAAGGGCATGCCCGACTGGACATATGGCTTCAACATCGGAGCTGGATGGAAAGGCTTCCAACTCACTGCCTACTTCCAAGGCGTATGGGGCAACCAAATATATGACGCTTCGCTTCGCGGCGACACCCCCGCCAAGAACCTGCCGAGCTGGATGCTCAACCGCTGGACCGGCGAAGGCACATCCAACACAATTCCTATCTATCGCCTTGGCGACTCGCGCAACTGGCAAAGCTCCGACCTCTACATCCACAGCGGCGCTTACCTGCGCATGGCCAACCTCACACTGTCATATTCGTTGCCCTACAACCTCCTGCAAAAAGTGGGCATCGGCAACTTCCGCATCTACGTGATGGGCGAGAACCTGTTCACAGCCACCAAGTACCATGGCTTCACCCCTGAGGTGGGCGACGGCACAAGCATTGGTATCGACTACGGCAACTATCCTGAGGCTCGCACATACTCAATAGGTTTCAACCTCTCGATCTAATCGTATTTTTATCATCTTCAAGATTAAAAAACTATGAAACTGAATAAATACATAATCTCAGCCGCGACTATTGCCGCAAGCATCGGACTCTCATCCTGTGGCTCCGACTGGCTGGATATCACCAACAACACACAGGATCCCGTAGAGGAATACTACACCAACGAGGCCAACATTTGGCAAGCCGTAGTGGCCGCGTACGACCCTCTGCACTGGTTTGACTACGCCAACAACTACACCGGATTAAACATCTATCCCGAAGTGCTTGGCGACCAAGTGTTCCCCGGCGGCGGCGATGTCAACGACATGGACCAGTGGAAGGCCGTGTTCAACTTCAACGTCACCCCCACTAAGGTGCTCGACACCAACTACTCGAATGCCTATTCGGGCGTGAAGCGCTGCATCGACGCCATCTACTACATGAACAACTATTGGACACCCTCTACCAGCTCAGAAGAGGCTGCTCGCGCTCGCTACGAGTCGGAGTGCATCGCTCTGCGCGTGTTCTACTACAACCAGCTGTGGCACTGGTGGGGCAATATCGCTTACTATACCGAGCCTCTTAGCGGCGACTACATTGCCACTCAGTACACAGCCGATGAAGTGTACGAATTCATGATTTCCGACCTCGAACAAGTGATTGCTGCCAACAATCTGCCCGAAAAATGCTCAGGCAGCGAGCTTGGCCGCGTGACAAAGCACTTCGTATACATGCTCTACGCCGAATTGGTGATGTACCAAAACGACTCGTCGCGCACATCCAAGGCTCTGCAATACATGGAGGAAATAATCAACTCAGGATTGTACACGCTCGTTGACGATTTCGCCTCGATATGGGACGTGAGCGGCGAATGGGGCCCGGAGTCAATCTGGGAAATCAACTATTCCGACTACCAGGCTTCACGCAACTGGAGCTGGGGCGGCACTGCCGGAGGCACCGTAGTGCCGTGTATGGTTCTTCCTCGCGGCTACAATAGCTCTGACGGAATCCACGACAACACCGGGTGGGGATTCGGCACCGTGCGCAAGTCGACCTACGACTCATACGCAGCCAACGACCAACGCCGCGACGCATCGATCTGGCAGCCTGAAGCCGGCTCGTACACAATCGGCTATCAAGACACTGGCTACTTCCTGGCCAAATACGCCGGCAAAATCGGCGGCAACTCAGGCCAGCTCGCCGACGCCGTGCTCAACTACAACAACAACCTGCGCCTCTATCGCTACTCCGAGGCTCTGCTCAACGCTGCCGAACTTGGCTCAAGCAACGCACAGAACTATCTGAATATGGTACGCGACCGCGCCGGCGTGGAAAGGGTGGATGCCACCACAGCCAACATCATCCAAGAGCGCGCTTGGGAATTCCTCGGCGAGGGCAAGCGCTACTGGGACCTCATCCGCACAGGCCTTGCCAAGGATTATTTGGTGGCCGGCAACGAGATTGAAGACGATCGCAAAGCCAGCTACACCGACAACAAAAAGTATCTGCCCTTCCCACAGTCGGAAATCGACATGTGCCATGGCACTCTTAAGCAGAACGACCAGTATTTCCAGTAATTTTCTTCTCACAAACTGAATTACAAAATGAAAACTAACCATAATGTCTTAAAGTATGGCGCCATGGCAGTCGCGATTCTGGCCATGACAGCATGCTCTGACGACGATTACAACTATCCCAACAAGGCCGGCATTCCTGTTGCGTCGGACTACATGATCGACATCACTGTTGATGACCTCAACAACGTGGAGCTCAACATCCTAAATGCCAATGGGCAGAAAGCCACCGGCGTATACCCAATTTGGTACGTCAACGGCAGCACGCGCCCATCGACACTGCTCACCTATCGCGACCTTATCACGATTGCCGGCGATTATCCCGTAGAGATGAAAGTGGGCAACTCCAACGGCGTGTCGGAGGGCTCGGTCAACTCGACAATCCACATCGACAAGACAATCTTCGACTTCACTCCCTACATGACAGGCCTTACCAACGGCGACAGCAAGGAATGGGGCGTGGACGGCACCAAGAGCGGCAACATGGCCTGTGGCCCCGCCGAAAACCCTACCGGATGGTGGAACGGCGAAGCCGGATGCAAAGAGGCTGAAGGCGTGTATGAGAATACAATGACCTTCACTTACACCGGCAGCGAAACATCTGGCAACTACACATTCAATCCCGGCTCGGCAGGAACCGTGTATGTAAATACCGGCATCACATCTCTATCCGGCCTTGACGTGAACAACCCCGACGACGGAAACGACTTCCGCGTGCCCGTCTCAACGCAGGAGACGACATTCGAGCTTTCGGCCCAGGGCGCCAACCTCTACCTTGTGTTCCCCGCCCACACGCTCTTCCCCTACATCGCTTCTGAAGAGGGCTACAACAACCCCAAATACCGCATCGCAAATTACAGCCGCAACGAAATCACACTCGTTCAGGACCTCGACGGCATATCATGGCAATACATCATAGCTCCTAAGGGCACTGCCGACGTCACCTCCACCGGATTCAAATACGACGGCGAGCACAACCTGTGGAAGACTGCCGATGTTACAATCCAGTCGACATGGTTTGCCGACGACAGCTGGAGCGAGCTCAGCGAGCAGCCCGATGTAACCATTACATCTACCAAGGGCATCTCGTTCCATGCACCCTCCGGCACCGGCTCAAGCCAGTGGCAAGGCCAAGTGCATGTGGGCACCAACATAGAGGTGCAGTCGGGCGTCACCTACGACTTCTCATGCAATGTCAACGTGCCTAAGGACGGCGCTGTGACTGTGAAGGTGCAGAAGGACGGCGATGACGACACCTACTTCACTGCCAGCCAGGTAGATGTCACTGCAGGTGGCTCAATCGTTTGGTTCTCCGACGTTGAGGGCTTCGACGGCACGCTCAAGATCGCCTTCGACTTTGCCGGCTATGGCGACTGCGACATCACGGTGGACAACATCGTATTCAAAGAGCATCAGTACGACGACGGCACTGTGATACCCGCCGCTGCGTCTGCTCCATCGATTTCCGATGACGACAACATCTTCAAAGCCATGGAGGTGGTGAAGGTGACCACATGGTTCGCAAATTCAAGCTGGGACAGCTCAGCCATTGAGCAGCCCGAAATCACCGTGAACTCCGACGGCTACAGCTTCACCGCCCCGGCCGGCGTGGGAGGCGACCAGTGGCAGGGTCAGGTGCATCTGTGGACCAACGTTGCCACCTCGGCTGAGTACCAGTACGACTTCATCATGACCATCGATTCTGACAATGACATCAATGGCGTGACGGTGAAGATACAGAAGGGCGACTCGCTGGGCGATGACGGCGACACCGACGACAACTCTTACATCGTGCTCGACCGCATCGACGTCGAGGGCTACTCGCCCACCCTCTATTTCTTCAGGGGCAAGCAAGGCATCGACACTAACAACCTGCAGGTGTGCATGGACTACGCCGGCATCCCCGAAGGCACTCACGTCACTGTCTCCGACATTAAGATGCAAGTTTCCAAATAATAGTTTAATATAAAGATTCCCGGCTATGGGGTTTCTGGAGCCGGGAATCTTTTTTCACACTTCCAGTAAGGACAGATTACTAAGGACAAATCAAGCGTATCACATGAAATTAATCCTATCAGCACTACTTTGCGCTTCTGCGGTTGCCATAGCCGGAATGTCTACGACAGCTTGCTCTCATAAAGCCGAAGCAAGCGCGCCCAACGCTTTTCTGCAAGTCAACGGACCGGACATCGTAAAGCCCGACGGGTCGAAATTCTTCATTGTCGGCACCAACCTCGGCAATTGGCTCAACCCCGAAGGATACATGTTTGGCTTCGGCAGGATGAATGCGCCGCGTCAAATCAACGAGACGATTTGCGAGCTCGTTGGCCCTGACAAAGCCGCTGAATTCTGGGCGCAATTCAAGGACAATTACATAACGAAGGCCGACATAGATTATATAGCAGCAACGGGAGCAAACACAATACGCCTGCCTTTCCACTACAAGCTCTTCACCGACGAAGACTACATGGGGCTCACATCTAATCAAGACGGCTTCGCTCGCACCGACAGCGTAGTGAGCTGGTGCAAGGACAACGGCCTATACTTGATTCTCGACATGCACGATGCCCCGGGCGGCCAGACGGGCGACAACATTGATGACTCTTACGGCTATCCTTGGCTCATGGAAAGCGAAAAGAGCCAACAGCAATTCGTCGACATTTGGAGCAAAATAGCCGACTACTATAAGGATGAGCCCACGATACTTGGCTACGAGCTCATCAACGAGCCCATTGCCACATACTTCGAGAACCAAGACGATCTCAACTCCAAGCTTGAGCCCCTGCACAAGAAAGCAGTGGCTGCCATCCGCGAGGTAGATCCCAACCATATCATACTCATCGGAGCACCGCAGTGGAACAGCAATTTCGAGCCGCTGCGCGACACCGACTACGACCCGCAAATCATGTTTACGTGCCATAGATACGGAGGCGAGCCTACGGCCGACGCAATACGCTCGTTCATCGATTTCCGCGACAAGAGCAATCGACCCATGTACATGGGCGAAATTGGCCACAATCGCGACGAATGGCAGGCAGAATTCGTAAAAACCATGGTTGACAACAACATCGGCTACACATTCTGGCCATACAAGAAGCGCGACAACAGCTGTATGGTGGGAATCGCAATGCCCGAGGAGTGGCAAGCCGTAGTTGAATACGCCGAAGGACCGCACCACACCTTCGGCGAAATGCGCAACGCCAAGCCCGACAGGGCAAACGCCCAAATCGCCCTCGACAAATTCATCGAGCAATGCAAATTTGCCAACTGCATTCCTCAGGAATCCTATATAGCATCGATGGGACTTGTCGTGCCACAAAAATAAGAATCGCCCTACAAAACAGAGAAAATGCAACGACTACTCATTACAGCGGCTGCTGCCTGCATATGCGCCTCAGCCATGTCGCAGACTCCGCTATACCTCGACGACTCAGCGGCCATAGACGATCGCGTGGAAGACGCGCTAAGCCACATGACACTGCGCGAGAAAATCAACATCATACACGCGCAATCTAAATTCAGCGCCCCGGGCGTGCCTCGCCTGGGCATCCCCGAACTTTGGTGCACCGACGGCCCTATGGGCGTGCGACCCGAAGTGCTGTGGGACGAATGGGACCAGGCCAACTGGACCAACGACTCCTGCACGGCCTTTCCCTCGCTCACAGCCTTGGCAGCCACATGGAATCCTGATATGGCTCGCCTCTATGGCAAAAGCATAGGCGAAGAGGCTCGCTACCGCAACAAGAGCGTGCTGCTCGGGCCGGGCATCAACATCTACCGCACTCCGCTCAACGGACGCAACTTCGAATACATGGGCGAAGACCCCTATCTGATCTCACAGATGGTGGTGCCTTATGTGCAAGGCGTGCAGAGCAACGGCGTAGCCGCCTGCGTGAAGCATTTCGCCCTCAACAACAACGAAATCAACCGCCACACATCCAACCCCATCGTTGACGACCGCACGCTGTATGAGATTTACCTGCCCGGATTCAAGGCAGCTGCCACCGAAGGCAACGCATGGTCGTTCATGGGCGGATACAACCTATTCCGTGGCGAGCACGCAAGCTACAACCCAATCCTGATGAACGATATCCTAAAAGGTGAATGGGGCTGGGACGGCGCTGTAATCTCCGACTGGGGTGCCGTGCACGACACGCCCACTGCCGTAAAAGGCGGCCTCGACATGGAATTCGGCTCCTGGACCAACGGCCTGTCTAACGGAAAGTCGAACGCATACGACAGCTATTTCCTTGCAAACCACTACCTCGAAGGCATTGAGGATGGCACATTCTCGGAGGACGAGCTCAACGACAAGGTGCGCCGTGTGCTCCGCCTCACCTTCCGCACAGTGATGGACCGCAACCGCCCCTTTGGTGCCATGAATTCTGACGAGCACGTGGCTGCCTGCCGCGAAATCGGACAGGAAGGCATCGTGCTCCTGCAAAACCGCAACCTGCTGCCACTCAATACACAAAAAGTGAAGAAAATAGCAGTGGTAGGCGAGAATGCCATA
This sequence comes from uncultured Bacteroides sp., assembly GCA_964582335.1. GTDB lineage: Bacteria > Bacteroidota > Bacteroidia > Bacteroidales > Muribaculaceae > CAG-873. Next base: position 3,902 of record CAZORI010000020.1, on the reverse strand, counting down.
AAGATGATGACGGTGGGAGGTGGCTCTTCATCGCTCAAGGCGCGCTACGAAATCACCCCGCTCGAAGGCCTCAAGAGCCGCATCGGCAACGATGCTGAGATTGTGTACGCAAGAGGCTACGTTGGCGACACCACCGGCGAATACAACGGCGTAGTCACTGGCCAGAACCTCACCGACTCTCGCTCGCCTCAAGAATTGATCGACGAGGCTGTGAAGGTGGCCCGCGATGCCGATGTAGTGCTTTTCTTCGGCGGCCTCAACAAGAGCAACCACCAAGACTGCGAGGACACCGACCGCGAAAGCTTCGACCTTCCCTACGGCCAAAACGAGCTTATCGAGGCTTTAGCTAAGGCCAATCCCAACATTGCTGTCATCAACATCAGCGGCACCGGCGTGGCTATGCCCTGGACCGACAAGGTGGCTGCCATAATGCAAGCATGGTACCTCGGCAATGAGACGGGCAACACTCTCGCCTCGGTGATTATGGGCGACGCTAATCCCAGCGGCAAACTCCCTTACACGTATTATGCCAGCCTCGACCAGTGCGGTGCGCATCGCTTAGGAGAATATCCGGGACACAAGGGCATCGACGCCCTCGGCAACGAGGTGTGGGACATGCCTTACAATGAAGGCATATACGTAGGCTATCGCTTCACCGACAAGAACAAGCTGAAGCCAACCTTCCCCTTTGGCCATGGCCTCAGCTACACGACGTTCGACTACGGCAAAGCCTCTGTCGACAAGGCATCAGGCAGCACCGACGAGGTGTTCACCATCAGTGTGCCCGTCACCAACACAGGCTCGGCAAAGGGCAAGGAAGTGGTGCAGGTGTATATTTCCGACCTGAAGTCGTCGGTCGACCGCCCTGTGAAGGAGCTTAAGGGCTTCAGCAAAGTCGAGCTTGAGCCGGGTGAGACTGCCACCGTAAGCATACCCGTCAATGCAACTGACCTTGGCTACTTCGACGCCGAGAGCCACAAGTGGATAGTCGAGCCGGGTGAGTTCGAAGCACTCGTAGGCTCATCGTCGGCCGATATCCGCAGCAAAGCACGCTTCACAGTAAAATAAATCCTGACATCTAATTACGAAAAATGTAGGGTGCCCGCCCTACATTTTTTTTGCGCTCCACGGCTGTATATATTGGGCAAATCAGATATAATCGAGTCCTTCCCTTCCCTTGTAGGATATATATGTAAAGATCGCCACGCCCACAACGCATATTGACAGCAGCGTAAGAGTGGTGGTCATAATACTGCCTATTCCCACAAGCGGCGAAACGATGCTTCCTGCCAAAAATCCGCAAGCACCGAATATCGCCGAAGCCATGCCTGTCATTACACGGCCCTCATCCATAGCCATGGTAGTAGCAGACGTGAAGATGAGCCCCAGGCCAACGAGCATGATTATCGTAAGGATTTCATATGCCCAAAAGAAAGGTCCGATTGCCAAAAACATCCACTGGATAGCAATGCTCACAGCAATCATTGCAGCACCCGCAATAGTGGCGTAAATCATCTTGCGGAATCGGAGAGAAATCGCCGACCCTAACCCGATGCCTACTGAGTTAACCGCGAAAAACACAGCAAACATTAGTTCACTATATCCGAATTCATTCTGAATGATGAATGAGGCCGATGAAATATAGGAAAAGAGTATGCCATTGGCAAACGCATAAAGGATGGTGTATACAACGAAGAATTTTAGGCGCAAGAGCTTTGGGAAACCGTTGAGCAGGCTAATCACTTTGCCGGAATACCGCTTCTCAATAGGCAGGGATTCCTTGAATACCAAGCACATGAGAAACAGTGCTACGCCTATGCCAAACAATATCCAAAATATGCCCTGCCACCCTACCGCCTCGGAGACAAGTCCGCCGACCACGGGGGCGCATACCGGCGCTATGCCATTGACAGCGCCTATTATGGCAAGCATTTTTGCGAGCTCGCGTCCCAAATAGCAGTCGGTAGCCACAGAGCGCGAAAGCACAAGACCTCCCGACCCTCCAAGTCCTTGCAGAAATCTGCACAGGTTGAATACGTGTATGTCGGGCGAGAATATGCACATTAGCGTAGATACCGCGAACAGAATCATCGAGACTATCAATACGCTGCGACGGCCATACTTGTCGCTTATCGGGCCAAAGAATATTTGCCCTACGGCAAGGCCGAGCATGCTCATCGACAATCCCATCTGCACCAACGACGGCGTAGAGTGGAACACCTCGGCCAGCGAGGGCAGTGTGGGCAGATACATATCGGTAACAAAGGGACCGAATGCCGATAGCGCGCCTAAAAAGATAATTAAGAAGACAAAGTATTTGCGTCCAAACTTGTTCATATGCCAATGCAAATTTAAGGGGCTTGCAAAGTTAGCAATTTTTATGGATATACACCAAGCAAGCTTTTGACTTGAGATTCGCTCGCCACGGGAACTGCTTTTTTGAGATGAGAAAACATCCTTTCGTAACTTTCTTCTGGCGTGCGATCTGTCATTATGTCTCCATACAAATTTTCGGGCGTGGAATATTTGGCAATGCCCCACCCATAGCGATTGCCGTGCCTGTCGATATTGTAGATAAAATCGGATATCACGACACGTCCCTCCATCATAAGCCTTGACAGAATCGGGTCGAGCGATACCTTTTCACTTACAGGCATATTGTCGACGAGGTCTTCGGGCCGACGCCTCTTCTTCCTTCCGCTTAATCCGAGCAGCTCTGCAATTATTTTTGAAGTGACAGAACCCTCCGACTCTATGGCCTGAAGCACTATATCATCAAGTGCGGCAACGTCTTCGTTCTGCGCGAAATGTTTTGTGCGTCGGTAGTTGAGAAAGTCGGGCAGCCACTCACGGCTGATCCATACAGCCTTTCTATTGAAAAATTTGCCGTAGGCGCATTCTCCATCCCTAATTATCGGGCCTTTCCATTCCCAAGGGCCATCTTCGTCATCAGTCCAAAAGCGTGGCGTGGCCTCGTATACTGAATATCCACGGATGCCGCAACGGAACATCGGCAGGAAACCGAGTTGGGCGACCCGCGCCTGCAAGTCGGCGTTGCTGGTTATAGGTTTTATCCTCCATGTCAATTTTTTACACCATTCCATTGAATAAGTTGTTAGGCATAATCAAAATAAGTTGTTTATCCACCAGAGAGAATATCTACGTTATAACGAATCGGAGGACGAAAAATTGCACAGCTCAAAAATAATTAGTAAATTTGCATCACCTACCAATTTATTGACAATGGAAATCGAGGAAATCAATAGAGACACCGCCGCGACCCCTTCACCGGCAAACGCACCCTCCACGGAGGCCTTGACCTTAGTGCAATGGTGGGCGAACCAACCTATGCCATGCTTGCAGGTGTCGTTATCAAAGTTGGCTCAGACGCACGTTCCGGCAACTTCATCACCATTCGCCACGGCTCATTCACCGTCAGCTATTGTCACCTTACTCGCAGCCTCGTTACCGTCGGCACCAAAGTCGGCCCGGGCGACACAATCGCTCTCGCCGGCAACACCGGCCGCTCCACCGGTCCCCATCTCCACCTCACCGTCAAATACAACGGCACAAGTATCAATCCTCAAATCCTCATTGACTTCATCACCAAGACCAAATATAACGTGATTAATACACTGAAAAACAGCTAAAATCGAAAAAATCAATACTTGGGTAATTTTTACGCTAAAATATTTGGAGATTCTAAATTTAGTATCTAACTTTGTGGCGTAAATAATACCCAAGACGAATATGAACGACAAAATTTACAGTTACAAATATCCGCGTCCGGCCGTCACAACGGACTGCGTGATATTCGGATTTGACGGCATTAAGCTGAAAGTCCTACTTAGAGTCCACTCCAAAAAGGGGTGTAAAATTAAACATAGGATGAAATAGGAGAA
>CAZORI010000019.1:0-42827 GCA_964582335.1 uncultured Bacteroides sp. | reverse complement strand
ATTACTTGCTCTTGTACTACTTCTTCTTTGTCTATTGTAATCCTTTCAATGTGCTATTGTTGGACGCCGTTCGTTTGGAACAGCCTTGCAAAGTTACGAACGAATTTCGGAATCACCAAAACTTTTTGCAATTTTTTTGTTTTAATGATTCATTGTGTTTGCAACGCCCTTCCTCCGAAAAGCGAGTGCAAAGTTCGGCATTTTCCCCGACACCTCCAAATTTTTCTCCCTTTATTTTCTGAAGAAATGCGCTAAAATACGTTTCACGACTGATAATTAGAGCAAACTAAGCGCAGGCTCCTGTGGGCCCGCGCTTAGTTTGCAAATGCATATTCCGATGCTCGGTCACTCGCTTGCCTTCTTAAGCTCGAAGCCCACGCGCAGTCCGTCGTACGACTTAGCGATGGTGTTGATTGCCGACACTGTGGAATTGACGCTCGATGCCGCGCCTGTGATTGCCTTAAGCACCGTCATCAGCTTGTCGGCATTGAACACAAGGCTCATGCTGTCGCCAAGCACGGTGACATACGCCGTAGTCTTGATGCCGAGGCTGCCCTTCATCGTGACGGTCTTTTCCTCACCGTCGAAGGTGTATGTGCCCTTGGTGGTTTTGCCCTTGATGGTGCTTGTGTAGCTCCCATCTTCCGAGAACGTGTATGAGCAACCGTCCATGCCTATTTTGTCGTAGATTGCCTGCAGTTTTTCCTCCACCTCTTGAGAAGCCACTTCGCTGCCTGCCTTAGCCAGAGCGTTGTCGCTGTCGAACTGGCATTCGGGGCCCACATAATTCCATGTCCCAATAATTGACGACTCGGTGGTGGCCTTGTCGCCAACCACGTTCTTCACTACACCCCCAAGAATAGACTTCAGATCCTGGGCGCCGGCGCTTGTAGCCATCAGCATGAAGGCAACTACGCCGATAAATTTCAGAAATTTGTCCATATTGTATATATATAAGTATAAGTATAATTTCAATTATAACATGGTTTACACAAAAAAGTTTAGCTTATAACATGGTTTACACAAAAAAGTTTAGCCAGCCATCAGTACTGCAGATAAATAAACGGCACTAACGACGACTGCCGTGTCTGTATGACAACGAAAAGCACCGCCGCCAGCACAATGGCCTGCACCATCAGCGGCATAGCATCATAGGCGTCGATGAGGCGCGGATACCACCTGTCGGGCAGAAAATGCACCACAAAGGCAAGCACTATGATTAGCGCCACCGCCCAATAGCCCGCCACAAACTGCGGAAGCACCTCAGCATGGAAGTTGGTGAATATGGCTGTGCCCATCTCGCCCAGCGACGTGAGCGAATTGGCGCGGAATATAGTCATTCCTATCACCATGAGCGCAAAAGTGATGACGACGTTGCCCGTGCGAGCCCACCAGCGCCTGCGCATATGCTTAGGCACACCCACATCATGCTTCTTAAGCGCTTTGTGCGAGACCAAAAGGGCGCCATGGTATCCTCCCCACAGCAAATACATCCACGACGCGCCGTGCCATATGCCGCCTATTAGCATGGTCGACATCAGATTCACGCGCTGCCGTCGCTCGCCCTTACGATTGCCACCCAGCGGTATGTACACGTAATCCATGAGCCACGACGACAGCGATATATGCCAGCGTTTCCAGAACTCAGTGGGATTGCTCGACTTGTAGGGAGCATTGAAATTGTCCTTAAATCGATAGCCGAGCAAGAGAGCTATGCCAACAGCCATGTCGCTATATCCGGAAAAGTCGCAATAAATCTGCAGGGCGAATCCAATCGATCCCATTGCATTCTCCAGGCCCGTGTAAAGCGATGGATTTTCGAATATGCGGTCTACGAAATTGCCGCTCAGATAATCGGCCACAATCACCTTTTTGATTAGGCCGGCTATAATCAAGAACAGCCCCTCGCTCACCATGCGGCGAGTGGCGACGGGATTCATCGCAATCTGGGGAAGCATGTCCTTGGCTCGCACCACTGGGCCGGCAAGAAGCGGCGGGAAGAACGTAAGGAAGAAAGTGTACTGCAGGAAATCAGTGGCTGGCTCTATCTCGCCGCGATATATGTCGACGATATAGCTTATTGAGCGGAAAGTGTAGAAAGAAATACCGGCCGGAAGTATAATGTCGAGGGCAACGAAGCTCGTGCTCGTAATATCGGCAAACGTCTTTAAAATAAGATTGAAATACTTGAAGTAGACGAGCATTCCCACATTTATGGCAATGTTGAGAAACACAATCCACTTCCTGCCTGCTCGGCTCGATGTCGCGCCCATCCACCTCCCAAGCAGATAGTCACTGATGCAAACGCCAAGCAATATGAAACAGCACTCGGCACTCGACTTATAATAAAAATAGAGTGAGAAGAGAATAACAAATATCATCTTGGCCACTCGCATGCGGCTCATCAGCTGATACACGAGGATGAATCCCACAAATAGCAGCAGAAAGAGTCCCGTGTTAAAGAGAAGCGGGTTTGCCTGGTCGTATTTTAGCAGGTCGGTGAGCAAATTAGAATCTATCCCTTTCATAATCAATTGCTTTGTTCGGTGTTATTTTCAGTATCGATTGACAATGGCTTGTCAGCGGCCTCAATCAAGGCGTCGTAGAAGAGGCTCCCCTGCAGTTCATATCCGGTCCAGGTGTTGTGAATGCGATCGCGCTTCATCAGCCCCTTTCTCAGCCAAGTGGCAGAACTGCCTGAGCCTCCGGCCACGTCGTACCAATCGTAAGTGGCAACGCTGTGGTCGGTGCCATAGCGCAGAATTACGTCGCGCAGACGCCTTATGTTGGTGTTTACCGAATACGACTTCACGCGCTTGCGGCGTTTGCCTTTGCCGGAGCGCACGTAAGTGGCCTTCTGGCACTCCTGCGGAGTGACGAGAAGCACCTGCGCATGGGGATTGTGCTCACGTATGTCGGTGACAAAATGATGTATCTGATTGTAAAACTCGTCGCTTGTGACCTGGCCAAAAGCCTCATTGGTGCCGAGGCTCACTATGACAAGGTGAGGCGACATCGACTGCAAATCGCGTCCCATCGACCCGTATTCGTTATATCGCGAATAGGTGGCCCCATTGTTGCCTATGGCGCTATAGAGCACGCCAGTCATCTGGTTTTCAAGTTGGAAGCCGTAAATGCAGTAACTGCCGGCGTTTCTAAACTTTAGCGTCACGCTTTCCGATGGCTCGTATAGGAATATCGACATGGTGTCGCCGCTGACATATTCGCTGAACATCATGTCATGCCCATCATCGCCTTGCACGCTCGTGAGCCTCGGCACCGAGCCGCTGCCATACATGCGCACAAAGTCAAAATCCGGCTCTCCTCCGGCGCGTCGCTTCACGCAAAGCTTGATTGAATATTCGCTCGAGCGCGCCCTGATGGCCGCTCCCGTGAACCCCATGGCAATTGGCCATGGCGAACGCATAATCCAGGCCTTCTCAAAATCGGACGTCGTACTTATCTCATAGTCGAAAGGCTGATTGGTGCCAACCAATTTCAAGGGTGAGATCAGTCCGCGGCCGGCTGAGCCATATCTGCGGTGCAAAAGGCTTCGCGTGCGCGTGGTGGCGCCCTCGGCCTGAATGTGGCTGTCGCCTATATGCACAATCGAAATCACCGTGTCGCCGCAGGCGGCCAACATCTGCTGCAATCCAGTCCAGTCGGCCCCATTTAGGGCTATATGGTTGGACTTAATCCTCAGAAAAGGGTATTTCTGGTAATTGTGCGTGGTGAGCGTCTGCAACGGCGCATCGGCAGGCTGCTCGGCTGCGAAGCCGGGGTCGAGGCGCTCATCAATTTGGTCGTCATCGCACGTCTGGGCATATGCTATCCCGCACGATGCCAACGCAAAGCACGATGCCACCTCGCGGAAGCGACGCCACAAACCACACCTTATGTCAATCCTGCTCCGTCTCACTCAACATCCTATTAATTGACGGGACAAGCAAGTAGGCCATTTCGCGGCCGCCGTCACCGTTGAGATGAATATAGTCGCCGTTGACGAGCTTGCGTTGGCGCCAGTTCACCACGCCATCCTCGCCGCCCATTGCCTCGCGCATGTCCCAGAATAGGCACCCGGCCTTCTGGGCAGCCTTGCGTTGGGCTACAACCATCACCGGAGCCGTAGGCAGCGAGTGCACCTCGCCATTCACCTTCTGGCCGCGGTCGCCAATGCCGAGCATAAGGATATCAGCATTGGGGTAGCAAAGCCGCAAGCGCTCCACCACCCCCACCATCAAGTTGCCGTATGCATCGTAATTGGTTTGCGCTGCAGATAGCGCGTTTATGCCATATTCCATGATTATAAGGTCGTAATCGATATGTTGCGACATAAGTCGCGACAAGTCGGAATTCACTTTGCGATGCGTGATGCCCGAGTCGCCGCGTATCGACATACAATCCACCGACACGCCGCCGGCATCCTCAAGCCAAGCGCCTAAGAACACCAGTCCGGGCGCTTCGACATTAATCTTGAACATCGACGTCTCACCATCGAGACACAGCATCTGCGGCGCGTCACTTGCCTCCACGGCAAATTGCTGTTCGCCCAAGTCGTTGGAAAGGGTGAGGCTGCCTCCGTTAGGAGCTATGAACATTACGCTCGAATGCGACCAGGCTGCAAGCCTCGGCTCTTTGGCCTGCCCTTTGTAGGTGACATTGGCCTTGTCACCGGCTACGAAATATTCGCCGGCGATGTTGAAGTAGGGCTTGTCGATGCCATTGGGCGATGTCACCTGGGTCCAGCCGTGGTCGGATATCGACACCGTGCGTCGGAAACCAGCCACCATGCTATGAGCCGGCACATAGCCAACGCCGCGTCCGCCATACTGCTCCTGCAGCAAGCGGCGAATGTCCTGCGTGAATATGTCGCCCTCTATGTAAGAGTCGCCAATCACCGCAATGCGCACAGGCTCGGTGGCACGGCGTGCCAAAGCCGCGCGAGTGGCTGCGAGTCCTACCTGGTAGGGCGTATAATCCTCTATCACCATCTCTCCATCGATGCGAGCCGGCTTGGCCCCTGCCACATGCTCCACTACGATGAGCGTGTCGGGGTCGGACTCATGCGCCCCCTCTACAAGCAAAGGCTCGGAGGCATCTGCAATGCGCATTTCCTCAAGCAACGCAGGGTCGATGATCTCGTTGCCGGCAACCACAGCCGTCGAGTCGGGATACATGATATCCGATATGAGATTGAAGCCATGCACGCGTCCGCCAGTGAGGTCGTCCCACGGCACAAACGACAGCACAGCCACCATCACCACTGCAATTGCGATAATGATAAAAGGCGCTCCTTGATTTCTATTTGACATTACAATTGTTCTGCTATTAATTCATAAGGCTCAGCCTCAACAATGCGCACATTGTAAAATTGACCAATTTTCATAGGCTGCCCTTCGGCCTTGCGTATCAGCACCTCGGGGTCGACCTCGGGCGAATCGTACTGAGAGCGACCCACATAATAATCCTCCTGCTCGCTCTCCACGAGCACCTTCATATCAGCGCCTACCTTGGAGGCGTTGACGCTAAGTGAGATTTCCTGCTGCAACTCCATCAGCTGATCAAGCCTGCGGTCCTTCACCTCCTGGGGGATGTCGTCGGCATAATGCTTGGCCGCATATGTGTCTTCCTCCTCACAATACGCAAATGCGCCCATGCGCTCAAACTTCTCATCGCGCACAAACTGCAATAGCTCACGAAACTCCTCCTCGCCTTCGCCGGGAAAGCCAACCATAAGCGTAGTGCGCAGATGTATGCCCGGCACCTCGGCGCGTATGCGGCGCAGCAGCTCACACTGCTCTGCTCCTGTGATGTGGCGCTTCATGTTCGACAAGACTTTGTCGCTGCAGTGCTGCAACGCGATATCGAGATATTTGCACACGTTGTCGTGGCGCGCCATCACAGGCAGCAAATCGTAGGGGAAATCAGCAGGATAAGCATAGTGCAGGCGTATCCACTCCACTCCCGGCACTTGTGCCATGGCCTCTACCAGGTCGGCTATGCGCTGGCGCCCGTAAAGGTCCTGCCCATAATACGACAAATCCTGTGCTATGACGTTGAATTCTTTTACGCCGCGAGCCACGAGCCAACGCACCTCGTCGACGATCTCTTCGATTGGCCTCGAGTGGTAGCGGCCTGTTATCAAGGGGATGGCGCAAAAGGCGCAAAAGCGGTTGCACCCTTCCGCTATCTTCACATAGGCAGTGTGGGGCGGTGTGGTGAGCGTGCGTTCCCATCCGGGCGCAGCAAGCGTGTCGATGATTTTGTGCCAGTCGAATTTCCCGTACCATCCATCCACCTCCGGAATTTCCGCAGGCAGCTCAGAGGCATAGCGCTCTGAGAGGCATCCCATCACATACACCTTTTCGACACGGCCCGACTTCTTGGCATGACACACGTCAAGAATCATATCAATCGACTCCTGCTTCGCGTCGCCAATGAAGCCGCACGTATTCACAACCACAATCGGCGCTGTCACATGGTCGGGGTTATGCCGGGCCGCAAGGCCCCTCTCCTCGAACATCCTCATCAGGCGCTCCGAATCAACCAGATTCTTGGAGCATCCCATAGTGATTATGTCAACTCTCTGCCTTGCCATCACTATTGGCGCGAGCCGAACAAAGAATCCACAAATTCCTTCTTGTTGAAGATCTGCAGGTCGTTGATGCCTTCGCCGAGGCCAATGTATTTTACTGGTATCTGGAATTGCTCGCTGATGCCTATCACCACGCCTCCCTTGGCTGTGCCATCGAGCTTGGTGATGGCCAAGTGTGTAACCTGGGTGGCAGCCGAAAATTGTCGAGCCTGCTCAAAGGCATTCTGTCCTGTTGAGCCGTCGAGCACCAACAGCACCTCATGAGGCGCGCCTTCCACTTGTTTCGCCATTGAGCGCTTGATTTTAGTCAGTTCGTCCATAAGGCCCTTCTTGTTGTGCAGTCGGCCTGCCGTGTCGATGATTACCACGTCGACATCGTTGGCAAGCGCCGACGACATGGTGTCGTAGGCCACTGCAGCAGCATCGCTGCCAAGCTGCTGCTTCACCACGGGCACATCAGCGCGCCGTCCCCACTCCTCGAGCTGCTCTATGGCAGCAGCCCTGAACGTGTCGGCGGCCCCGAGCATCACCTTGTAGCCTGCTCGCTTGTATTGGTTGGCGAGCTTGCCGATGGTCGTGGTCTTACCCACGCCGTTTACGCCCACCACCATTATCACGTAAGGCTTCTTTCCGGCAGGCACTCTGAACTCACCGCCGGGATTGTCGTCGGCATCGCCGGCGAGCAATGTAGTGATTTCCTCGCTGAGCATTTCATTGAGCTCATCGCCGCTCACATAGCGGTCGCGCGCGGCGCGGTCGCGTATGCGATCTATTATTTTGATGGTCGTCTCCGTGCCCACGTCCGACGATATAAGTATCTCCTCCAATTCGTCAAGGAAATCGTCATCGATAGTGCGACGCCCTATGAAGACACGCTTGAGCTTGACAAACAGACCCTCCTTAGTTTTTTCCAATCCCTTGTCGAGGGTTTCTTTATTTTCTCTTGAAAACAGGCTTTTGAAAAATCCCATAATTGAGCATATAAATTTTAATCTGCAAATTTACGAATTTTATTTGTAATTTTGTTGACTAATCGTACCAGACATTGAGCATTTGAGTAAAAAAGTCAACAAATGAAGTTTCCTCGCGTCATGACAATGCATCCTTCGGCTTTCGACGAGGCGTGCGCCCGGCTGCAATCGTTGTGCGCGGCCCAAGGGCCGCCCGACTTGGTTATCGGCATTGTGCGCGGAGGACAACACGTGGCGCAGCGCATCTTCACGTCGGTACCGCACGCAATGGTTACCTTGCAGCGTCAGGCCACGCGCTATAAGTCGATGCATGCTGTGCATTGGCTGCTGAGGCATCTGCCCTACTGCGTGCTCGATGCTTTGCGCAAAGCCGAGGCTATGCATCGCGACAAGCACGCGCCAAGGCGCATAAGCAAGATTGCGCTCGACGATGACATGTCAAAGGCCATTCGCGGGGCGCGCAACATACTAATTGTTGACGATTCTGTCGACACTGGCTCAATCATGCTGTCGGTGCGCGAAGCCGTGAAGCGCAGCGCATCGCCCGATGCAAAAATATCCACTGCCGTGCTTACCGTGACTGCCGAGCACCCACTAATACGCCCCGACTTCGCCCTGTATCGCGACGGCCTGTTAATCCGTTTCACTTGGTCAAACGATTACAAGCCATGCAACGATTAGTAGTTATCGACCTCGACGGCACGCTATTGCAAGGCAATTCGCTGCACATATACATTAGCATCGGCATGAAAAACCTGCTGCGGCGAATGCGCCTTCTTAGAGCGATGCGCTTGGGGGCGGCAGTGGCTGCGAGGGGGCTACGCCTCACAAGCCATTCTCGCATGAAATTTGCCGCCGCTTCAATCATCGGCTGGGATGATGACATGGCAAAAAACATGAAAGCCCAAGCTGCCAAACGCATTAACCCCACAGTGCTCGCCATGGCAAAGCAATGGCAAGCAATAGGATGTGAAATTGTGGTCGCAACGGCAGCATTTGAATTCTACGCATCCGAAATAGTTCCGTATCATGTATTAGGAACACAGTATCCAGGCAGCCCGGCGCACCTCGAATGCAGAGGCGAAGAAAAGGCCAATCGTGTGATAGCCCTGGCCAATGAGCATCGAAGCGCCTTGCACGCCGTTGTCACCGACAGCCTTGACGACATGCCGCTGCTGCTGCTTCCTTTCACAAAAAAATACTACGTGACGACGAGCATGAAAGAATTAGGGGAGTTGGCCGACAAAGGCATAAAAGCAATCGGCATAAATGGACGACTACGCTTTTGACGGCTTTCCAAAACAGATTTTCAAAATATTTGTTATATAGGTATGACATAAACCGTAAAAATTCGTAACTTTGCGGTGATTTACAATTATTTTTTATGATTGAACGCATCATAATCATTGATAAGGTAGATCCCCTCACATTCTACGGGGTGAACAACAGCAACATGCACCTCATCCGCGACCTTTTCCCCAAATTGCGGATTGCGGCTCGCGGCTCCGTAATCAAAGTGATCGGCGAAGACGCTGAGACTGCCGACTTCGAGAAAAAGATGAAGCTGCTCGAAGAGCACGCGGAGAAATACAACAAGCTCGCCGAGGAAGCCATCCTCGACATTGTGCATGGCGAGGCCCCAAAAGAAATCAAGCACGACGACGTAATCATATACGGAGTGAACGGAAAGCCAATTTCTGGCCGTACTCCCAACCAGCAAAAACTTGTAGAGGCTATACAGAAATACGACTTGACATTCGCCCTCGGACCCGCCGGAACGGGAAAAACCTACATAGCAATCGCCATGGCCGTGCGCATGCTCAAAAACCGCGAAATACGCAAAATCATCCTTTCGCGCCCAGCCGTCGAGGCCGGCGAGAAGCTTGGCTTCCTACCCGGCGACATGAAGGACAAAATCGACCCTTACCTGCAACCGCTATACGATGCCCTCGAAGACATGATTCCCGCTCCTAAGCTCAAGGAATACATGGACACAAAGGTGATACAGATAGCGCCGCTTGCGTTCATGCGCGGACGCACCCTCAACGACGCCATAATTGTGCTCGACGAGGCGCAGAACACCACCACCCACCAAATAAAGATGTTCCTCACGCGACTGGGCATGAACGGCAAGATGATCATCACGGGCGACATCACCCAAATCGACCTGCCGCGCACCGTGGGCTCGGGTCTCGTGCAGGCTCTCAACGTGCTGCGCGACGTTACCGGCATCGGCAAGGTTGAGTTCTCAAAAAAGGACATTATCCGACACCAGCTGGTGCAGCGCATCGTGGAAGCATACGAGGTGTACGACAAAGAGCACAAAACAGAAAAAGACAACGACGAACATATAAAATAACAACCATCAATAGACCAATCATGATAAAAACCCTTACACGCACCGACTTCAACTTTCCGAAGCAGACCAGCGTATACCACGGCAAGGTACGCGATGTTTATGACATTAACGACCAGCTACTCGTGATGGTGGCTACCGACCGCATCTCGGCATTCGACGTGATTCTGCCAAAGGGCATTCCTTACAAGGGACAAGTGCTCAACCAAATAGCCGCCAAATTCCTGAATGCGACAGCCGACGTGGTGCCCAACTGGAAACTTGCCACCCCCGACCCCATGGTGACAGTGGGCCTTAAGTGCGAGGGATTCAAAGTGGAAATGATCATACGCGGCTATCTCACAGGTAGCGCTTGGCGCGAATACCAAGCCGGGGCACGCTCGATATGCGGAGTGCCGCTCCCCGACGGAATGAAGGAGAACCAGCGCTTCGACGAGCCAATCATCACGCCCACCACCAAGGCCGACGCCGGCCATGACGAAAACATATCGCGTGAAGAAATCATAGCTCGCGGCATAGTCAGCAAAGCCGACTACGAGCAGATGGAGACCTACACCCGCGAATTGTTTGACATTGGCTCGACAATGGCAGCCGAAAAAGGGCTTATCTTGGTAGACACGAAATACGAATTCGGCAAGCGCGACGGCAAGGTAATTCTCATCGATGAGATACACACCCCCGACTCTTCCCGATATTTCTACGCAGATACATACCAAGAACTTTTCGATCAGGGTCTGCCCCAGCGCCAACTGTCAAAGGAGTTTGTGCGCCAATGGCTTATCGAGCATGGATTCATGGGCAAGGAAGGACAGCAGGTGCCAGAAATGACTGACGACTTCATCGAAAGCGTAAGCGAACGCTACATTGAGCTCTATGAGCACATCACCGGCGAAAAATTCGTGAAGGCTCCTGAAGACAACCTCACCGAGCGCATAGCCACCAACGTGCTCGATTGTCTTTCGTCGCTCGACATAAACCGCTGAGAGAGACGCGACATGTCGGTAGAAGCCGAGAAAATAAAGCCTTACGCCAGCGACAGCCGCCACAAGGGTGAGCAAGTGAGGGATATGTTTGACAATATAGCCCCCACTTACGATTTTATGAACCGCGCCATGACCATGGGCCTCGACCTGCATTGGCGACGCAAGGCCGTGAAATTGCTGCGCAAGCGCTTGCCCTACGCGCCGGTGAAGCTGCTCGACATCGCCACCGGCACTGGCGACTTGGCCATAATGATAGCCAAGTCAATAAAGGATTCGCACATACAAGGAGTGGACCTCTCCGAAGGCATGGTGGGCATAGGACGCGAAAAGGTGGGCCAAGCAGGGCTCGCTGACCGCATCAGCCTTGACATAGCCGATTGCCTGGCTTTGCCTTTCGCCGATGACACATTCAACGGCATCACAGTAGCATTCGGCGTACGCAATTTTGAGCATCTCGACGCGGGATACCGTGAGATGCGCCGAGTGATGAAGCCTGGAGGCACGCTGTGCGTGATTGAAATGTCAACGCCCACCGGTGCAATCGCAAAGCCGCTCTACCGTCTCTATGCCCACCGCATAATCCCCGCCATAGGCAGGCTTGTGTCGCGCGATATCCGCGCCTACAATTACCTGCCTGAGAGCATCGCCGCCGTGCCGCAAGGCGAAGGCATGCTTAAGCTCATACGCGAAGCAGGCTTCACCGATGCATCAGCCCGAACGCTAACGCTCGGTGTATGCTCAATCTATATAGCCACAAAGCCAGGGTAACAGCCTCAGTCACATATTCATTCGTTTCAATTTTGTCATCTCCAATGTTTTCCTAATCTTATGCGTATTTCATTAGCCATAATCGCCATTCTCACTTACTGCTGTGGCTTCTCACAAGCCATGTTCTTCGATTCGGCCACCATGCCCGGCACCGTGTCCCCCGCCCCTGTATACAAATCACTCGCCGACTCCCTCATCAATGAGGTTATAGTCACCGACACTGTGGTGAACATGAAGCCTCTGCCGCGATATCTATTCACCCCGGCAGTGTACACCACATACAATTACTTGGATACGGCATGGGCGTTCAAGCCCGATTATTCGGGCAATCCTTCGCTAAAATGGGCCGAAGACGCAGCTGCACAGGAAATGGCTGTGAAGCGACTGCAGCAACAAATGTTCCTATACAACCCGGCCAGTGCCAATTACATGGTTTCCGACCTGCCGGAGGCTCCCAAAAACTATGAGGTAGTGATTAATCCAGAGGACCACACGGTCACGATTCACGAGATTGTGACCAACATCAACCGTCCGACTATCGAGGCTGAAGCAGTAAGGAGAAAGCATTGGATACGCTCATTCGCCTCGTCGCTCCAGTTCTCGCAAACCTATGTGTCGCCCAACTGGTACCAAGGCGGCAACAACAATGTCTACGCATTGCTCGACCTTAAGTACAATGTAAAGCTAAATCAGAAATTCCATCCAAAATGGCTGTTTGAAACCACCTTCCAATACAAGCTCGGCATCAATAACGCCCCCAACGACTCACTGCGCAACTACAACGTCTCGACCGACGTGCTGCAAATCAACACCCTGGTCGGTTATAAGGCTACCAACCGCTGGTACTACTCTCTAACTGGGCTATTGAAGACACAGCTCGTGAATTCGTACACAAGCAACAGCACGCAATTGCGCTCTGCATTCATGTCGCCCGGCGAACTAACATTAGGTCTTGGTATGACGTACAACTACGTGAGCCCCGACAAGGCGATGACGCTCGATGTGTCAATCGACCCTCTGGCATACAACCTGATGATTTGCACCAACAACGGCCTTGACCCCACCGCATACGGAATAAAGGAAGGCAAGCACTTCAAGAGCGGCTATGGTAGCAGCTACACAGCCAAGCTGACGTGGCTAATCACCCCAACAATAAGCCTCAACTCGCGCATAAACGGTTATACCGACTATGATCGGTTCTACACTGATTGGGAGAACACATTGGTATTCCAGCTCACTCGATTCATGACCACTCAGCTCTATATGAACATGCGCTACGACACCGACACCCCCTATGTGGAGAACACTAAATGGAAAAACTTCCAGATGACGGAAATCCTTTCCATCGGATTCACATACAATTTCGCAACTATCTGATATCCCATGCACATGATTCTCTCCGCGCACATACGCAAGGCTGCTGCCGTGATTGCATTCATGGCAGCAGCCTTGGTGGCTCATGCCGACACTTGGGACCAAGATTCAATTGACAAAGCCTTGTCAGGCCGCACGCTTGACGCTATAGAAGGCGTGTGGCAATTTCCCGACGACGGAGCGCGGCTGCTGATACTTAAATCCACAGCGTCGACCTGCGACATCATTATGCTCGATTCCCCTCGTCTGGACGTGAGGCCGGGAATATCTATCGGAAAAGCAAAAATCACACCTTCGGATAACACCTACGACGCCGAGTTCTACAACAATCCTTCGGGCGACAAAAGCCTGCGCAAAAGCACCACAAAACTCGTAATCACATCTGACGGCCGATTGCGGTTTAGCCCCTATTCGCAAGGCGTGAGCGTGTCGTTTCGCCGCTGGATTCCCTATTTCCTGCGCCTAACATTCAAAATCACCGACAAGCCCGACGGCTTGGAAGGCGCCGTGAAAGTTTATCCAATCGACAACACCAACTATAAGCCATGTCTGTGATTTCGGCTCGCATATCGCTGATATTGTCATTCGTGATGCTATGCTGCTTTTCTACGGCAGCGCAGCGCACCACGCGGCCCGCGCTCAAAGCCGTGGAGCGCCCAAGCCGTCCGGTAGCCAGCGCCATGTTCGACACTGTGACCATTGACACATCTTGCGTGCGTCTGTCGGGATATGAGAAAACATTGCGGTCGAGCATTGAATCAGTGTTCATCACCAACAAGTCGGATATCGAGCTCTCAAGCATAATGCTGCAGATACAATACTTCGACATGAACGACAGACAACTGCACATGCGCCAAGTGGAGGTGGAAGCGACAGTGCCTCCCGGCGAAACTCGCCTGGCGCGCTTCACCTCGTGGGACAAGCAAAAAGTGTGGTACTACTATCTTTCCGACCCTGTGCGCACACGCATGCAGTGCACGCCCTACAAGGTGACCATCTCGCCCATTAGAGCATTGGCGTCACATGCCCCTGAAAGCGCGGATGGCATTGACGAATAGCGTGCCAAACCGCCTCAACTTGCTCTCGCCCACACCGCTGACAAGGCCAAATTGCTCAAGCGTAATGGGCTGCCTGCGAGCCATGTCGGCGAGTGAGGCATCAGAGAAAATAAGGTAGGGTGGCATGCCAATCTTACGCGCTTCGTTGAGGCGTATTGCTTTGAGAGCCTCGAAAAGCCGCTTCTCGCTGCCAGCCTCCCTGGCATTTTTAAGGCTGGCCTTTTTGGAGCGTCGCTCAACGCTTGCGGGCAACTCATATTTAGTGAACTGCACTGTGCTGGCTCCACGAAGCACATCTCTGCCGTAATCGGTCACATTTAGTTTTTTCCCTCGTGCATAGTCCATTTCCACCAATCCCAGCTGCAGCATCTGCAGCATGTAGAATTGCCATTCTGCTTGACTCAGGTCGCGCCCTGCACCATAGGTTTTTATCAAATGGTAGCCTGCCTGTGAGATATCGCTGCGGGCCGAGCCGCGCAAAATGTCAATGCACATGTACATTCCTATGTTGCTGTCGGTGCGCAATATCGCGCTCATTGCCTTCTGCGCTAAGACGGTGCCGTCGATGCGCACGGGAGGATGCACGCATACGTCGCAGTTGCCGCAATCGTGCTGCGTCTCTTCATTGAAATAGCTTAGCAAGAGCGCCTACGGCACACCTGTGCCTCGGCATATTCCTTCATTCGCTCAAGCTTGTCCTCAGCCACCTGCTTTTGGCCTGATTCATCGACAAAATTCTTGCGTGTCATGTAATCGGAAAAGGAATAAAACATCACAGCCTCGGCTGGCATACCGTCGCGGCCTGCACGCCCCACTTCCTGGTAATAGCTCTCGATATTGCCCGGCATGTTGAAATGTAGCACCCAGCGAATATTGCTTTTGTCGATGCCCATGCCGAAGGCCACCGTAGCGCACACCACCTGCGCATCGCCGTTGATAAAGGCGCGCTGCGACCAGTTGCGCTGCGCTGCGCTCATGCCTGCATGGTAGCACACCGACTTGAATCCGCGTGCCAGCAGCTCTTCGTGCACGGTCTCCGCTTTTTTGCGCGACAGGCAGTAGACGATGCCGGCATCGTCGCTGTATTTGCCTATAAGCTGAGCTATGTAGTTCATGCTCTTTGCCTTGGTGGGCGTGGGAATCACCGTGAGCGAGATATTGGGTCGGTCGAACGAAGCGATGTAGTGGAAAGGCTCGCGCAGGCGCAGCTGCCTCACTATGTCGTCGCGAGTAAGACGGTCGGCAGTAGCAGTGAGCGCAATCACTGGAAGCTTCGGAAAACGTTCCTTCAGCACAGATAGCCGTGTATAATGAGGACGGAAATCATGCCCCCACTGCGATATGCAGTGAGCCTCGTCGATAGCAAAGAATGATATTTTTATATCCTTCGACCATCGGTCGATATCCTCCACCACTCTTTCGGGCGACATATACAGTATCTTTATGTGTCCGGCATATAGGTGCTCCTCCACTTGCCTCGCATCAGTATCCGACATGTTGGAGTTGAGCATGGCGGCCGGTATGCCATTGGCTTGGAGAGCAGTCACCTGGTCGTGCATAAGCGCTATCAGCGGCGACACCACAATTGCCACGCCTTCCATCATCATTGCCGGCACCTGGTAGCATATCGACTTGCCGCCTCCCGTGGGCATTAGCACGGTCACGTCGCGCCCCTGGCATAATTGCGCGATTATCTCCAGCTGTCCCGGCCTGAACTCCCTATAACCATAAAATTTGCCGAGCAAATCGCGTGCGGCCTCTTGTATCTGAGATTCTGTCACTTATGTTAATGTATGTGAGGGTTTATTAAATCATATGCAAATTTAGCGATTAATGTCAAATGCCGGCGCATTCTTATGACAAATTTAGGAATATCCTTCAGAACCAAACTCATTCTGAGGCGTTATATATGAAACCTATAACAAATTTATATTATGGATTGCACACGCGATCGGCTCGCATGTTTTTTATGCCTAATCCTGATTTTTATTTGATTTTTTCACCCTATGAAAAATTATATTTGCTTACTTTGCACTAAAACAATTATGTCACGATGAAATACTACGTTTCAACCCTCTTAATTGCCGGCGCATGCATGTTAGCCAACGCCAAAGATGCGTCAGTAACCTCTCCCGACGGCAACATCATTGCCACCCTTAGCGATGCTGGCAAATACATAACCCTGAAAGTCAACTACGGCTCCACGCCCTTGATTTTGCCGTCAGAAATCGGTCTGTGCATAGATGAGATTTCCGACGCAGCCCGCATCAAAAGCGCTAAGTTGACAAAAGGAATCACTCAGCATGTAGATGCATTCCTCTATCGCCAAAAAGCCTTCGACGTAACGTGCAATGCTCTCACTGCTCGCCTCGACAATGGAGTTGAGATTCAAATCCGCGCATACAACGACGGCATAGCCTACCGATATGCCACTAACCGCAAGGGCAACATCGTAATCAACGACGAAATTGCGGCGTATCGCATGCCTGCCGACATCCCATGCTGGCTGCCATATTCCACCAACGACGAAAAGCCTATGGCAATGGCATTCCAGAATGTATACGACCACACCACCGTAGCTCATGCCAAAGACAAATACGCATTCCTACCCGCAACCTTCGACTATGGCAACGGGCTAAAGCTTACGCTGGCTGAAAGCAATCTCGAAAACTATCCCGGCATGTACATCAAAGCCGACACTGTGAACCTATGCATAAAAGGCGAATTCCCGGAATACCCGGTTAAGACCGACTTCTATGCATGGCGCAAGCAGCAGTACGTCACTGCCACCGACAATTGCATAGCCCACACCAATGGCACACGCACATATCCGTGGCGCATTATGGCTATCACCACCGACGACACGCAAATGCCTGTCAACAATCTCGTGTACGCATTGGCCGATCCAAGCCGCGTAAGCGACACATCGTGGATTCGCGAAGGCAAAGTGGCTTGGGATTGGTGGAACGACTGGGGCCTCAAAGGCGTGCCTTTCAAAGCCGGCATAAACATGGATACGTATAAATATTACATCGACTTCGCTTCGCGCAATGGCATTGAATATGTGGTGCTCGACGAAGGCTGGTACGATCCCAAAAGCGGCGACATGCTCACTGTTATTCCCGACCTCGACCTGCCAGCGCTGGTGGAATACGCCAACCAACGCAACGTGGACATATGGCTGTGGACTGTCTTCAATGTGCTTGACAGCCAACTCGAAGAGGCATGCAGCAGATACGCAGCCATGGGCATAAAAGGCTTCAAGGTGGATTTCCTCGACCGCGACGACCAGACTGCCGTGCAGATGACTTACAGAATAGCAGAAGCAGCCGCAAAAAGCCATCTGATGCTCGACTTGCACGGATTCTACCCACCTGCCGGCCTCAACCGCACGTGGCCCAACATCGTCAATTTTGAGAGCGTTTTCGGCATGGAGGAGGTGAAATGGACCGATATCAAGAACAACATGCCTGAATACGACGTGACATTCCCGTACATCAGGCTGCTGGCAGGTCCGGTCGACTACACCCCCGGAGCAATGCGCAACGCCACTGCGGCCGATTGGAAAGCGATATATTATCATCCTATGAGCATGGGCTCTCGCTGCCACCAACTCGCTACATACATCGTGTACGACTCCCCCTTCACTATGCTTTGCGATTCGCCTTCAAGCTACGCCAACGAGCAGGAATGCGTGGATTTCATAGTGTCGATACCTTGCGATGTCGACGAGACGCGCATCTTAAAGGGTGAAATCGGAAAATACATTGTGTCGGCTCGCCGCTCTGGCGATGACTGGTGGATTGGCGCGCTCACCAATTGGGACGGGCGCTCAATCGACATCGACCTCGGCTTCCTTGCCGACGGGGAATACCAATGCACTACATTCGCCGACGGCGTGAATGCGAACAAGAATGCTGAGGACTATGCCGTAAACACCGGCACCGTAAACAAAGAAACTAAAATGACACTTACTCTGGCCAGCGGTGGCGGCTGCGCCATTCATCTGAAAAAATCATATTGACGCCGCCACCAAAATGTATCTGTATCACATCAGCATAAACGAGATGGGGCGCTACTGCGCTCCATCTTTTAATACATCATCATGTCAGAAATAATCAACTTACTCAGCCCACAACTAAAATACACAGGCATAGTGCTTCAAAATCCTTACTGTGTGTCTATTACGTCAGGAATATCCGTGATAATAGGCCCTAATGGAGCTGGCAAAACCTCACTCGCGAAAGTGCTTGAGGAGGGCTGGAACTACATGACCAACCACCTGGAATCAGCCAACGGCAAAAAACTAAAGATAAAGCGGGTGGAATTCAACGACATCCACACCCTTTCGGCATATAAAGGAGAATACTACCAGCAACGCTTTGAATCAACCTTCAATGACGATATTCCCACGGTGGCAGAAATTTTGGGCGAGCGTGTGCACACCGACCTTTGGCGCGATATATCGGCCACGCTCGGCATAGAATACATCACAAGCAGGCGCACTAATTACCTTTCGAGTGGCGAAATGCGCAAACTGCTTATTTCCAGCATATTGTTTGAGCAACCGGATTTGCTAATTCTCGACAATCCTTATATAGGGCTTGACGCCCCATCAAGAACAGTGCTTGACCAAGCACTCCGTTCAATAGCCGACGGCGGCGTATCGGTGCTTCTGCTCGTTGGCTGCCCCGACGACATCCCTGACTGCGCGTCTACGGCAATTCCTGTGAGAAATATGACCTTAGAAAAGCCCCTGCAACGTACCGACGACATGACTTTGGACGAATTTCGCAATCAATTCGTCCAGCTCTTCGACTTCACAGATCCACATGAAGACACCTCGCTATATCAAAGCCAAATCCATCCCGACACAGAAGTAGGCGAAGAAATAGTGAAACTTGTGAATTGTCAGGTGCGTTACGGAAAATCCACCTTGCTCAATGACGTGTCATGGTCGATTCGCAGAGGTGAATGCTGGTCGCTTGCCGGCCCAAACGGCTCTGGCAAATCTACGCTCCTCAGCCTAATCAATGCCGACAATCCACAGGGCTACTCCAACGAGATTTACCTCTTCGGACATCGTCGAGGCTCAGGCGAGAGCATTTGGGACATAAAAAGCAATATCGGATACATTTCACCTGAGAGACATCTCTACTTCAATGCCTACAATAGCACCGTTATCGATGTCGTCGTTGGCGGACTCAAGGATGCCCTCACGCAATATCGCCCTGCCACCGACGAGCAAACTCGTTTGGCTATGAAATGGCTTGAGCAGCTGAAAATATCGCATCTGGCACATCGCAAATTCTCATCTTTATCGTTTGGCGAGCAGAGAATAGCGCTTCTGGCACGCACCCTTATAAAGGCACCCCAGCTCATGATTCTCGACGAGCCGCTTCACGGCCTCGATGCTGCCAACAAGCAGCGCGTCAACAGAATCATCGACCGAATGGTGAAAACAAACCATTCCACTCTTATATACGTTACACATTATGAGAATGAAATACCGGAATGCGTGAAATACGCCAAGCGACTTACGCCTCAAGATAGGCTCTGAATCTGTTTTTTTGATTATATCGAAATGTTTCGTAAATTTGCATAACGATGGAAATTACGCACTCAATACGCAAAGCTTTTGCATCGCTCGCCACCACTAAAGGCCGGCGCGAACTTGGACTGTTTATGGCCCAGGGCTCGAAGTGCGTACTCGACACTCTGGGTCATTTCCAATTGGAGGCGCTCCTGTCTAACGCCGAATGGGCAGCCGAACATCGGAATCTGCATCCCTCGGTGGTGCATCAGTCTGACTTAGACCGCATCTCCACTCTTCAATCCCCTCCTCCCGTTATTGCTATTTACCATCAGCCCGACACCGATTACAACGAGCGCGACTTGGCAGTCGACGCCCCGACCTCTCTAATCTTGGCGCTCGATTGCGTGCAGGACCCCGGCAATCTTGGCACAATCATTCGCGTGGCCGACTGGATGGGGGTAAGGCGCATCCTTGCCTCGCCCGACACTGCCGACGTGTGGAACCCTAAAGTGGTCCAATCCACTATGGGTGCTATATCCCGAGTGAAATTGACATACGCGCCCCTGCCTATATTGCTTCATTCGATACACGGGGCGCCCATATATGGCACATTCCTCGACGGCGAAAACATATACCGCGCCTCCCTCTCTCGCAACGGCATCATCGTAATGGGCAACGAAGGCAATGGCATATCGCATGAGGTTGCCGAAGCCGTTACGCATAGAATCACCATACCATCATATCCGGCTGGCTCGGATACGTCTGAATCGCTCAACGTAGCCATAGCCACCGCCATAACACTCTCAGAATTCAGACGAAATGGCTAAAACCAAGGAAAAATCTGCTTGGTTCTGCTCAAGCTGCGGAGCGCAAGCATCAAAATGGGAAGGCAGATGCCCTTCATGCGGAGAGTGGAACACGCTGGTAGAAGAACGCATCGTGACAAAGCCATCGCGCACCTTCGCGCCAAGGCAGGGAGCAGGCAAATCGGCGCCACAGCCTGTGTCGCAAATAAAGGCGATGACCGACCCTCGCATCCATATGCCTTCGGAGGAATTAAACCGCGTGTTGGGAGGTGGCCTTGTGCAGGGTTCAATCTTGCTTATCGGCGGCGAACCTGGAATTGGCAAGTCGACCCTGGTGCTTCAAAATCTTTTGGCAATAAAATCAAAGACAATTCTATACGTCTCTGGTGAGGAAAGCGCTACCCAACTTAAGCTGCGCGCCGACCGCATAGGACGCGGCAGCGACAATTGCTTCATCGTATGCGAGACATCGCTCGAGACAATATTCCAGCACATCGACAATGTGCAGCCGGGCATATTGGTGGTTGACTCTATCCAGACCATTGCTTCCGACACGCTCGAATCGTCGGCCGGAAGCGTAAGCCAAGTGCGCGAATGCGCGGCTCAACTGCTGAAATACGCCAAGGAAAGCGGAGTACCCGTAATTTTAATTGGCCACATAACCAAAGACGGGAGCTTGGCCGGACCTAAAGTGCTTGAGCACATAGTCGACGCAGTGATACAATTCGAAGGCGACCGCCAATACATGTATCGCATTCTTCGCGCCATCAAGAATCGATTCGGCAACACCTCTGAAATTGGCGTTTACGAAATGGGTCAGCACGGACTGCGCGAAGTAAAGAACCCGTCGGAAATGCTCGTGTCGCACCGCGACGAGGAATTGTCGGGCATCGCTATAGGCGTGACCATAGAGGGCGCACGCCCATTCATGATTGAGACTCAGGCACTTGTGAGCACCGCAGCCTATGGCACGCCTCAACGCAGCGTCACAGGCTTCGACGCAAAGCGCATGAACATGCTCCTTGCCGTGCTCGAAAAGCGCGTAGGCTTTAAGCTTGGGCAGAAAGACGTGTTCCTGAATATAGCTGGCGGCATCAAGGTTAATGATCCCGCTCTCGACCTTGCAGTTGTGGCCGCCATATTGTCGAGCAACATGGACATGCCAATCAGCAACGGCACATGCTTTGCCGGGGAAGTAGGCCTATCGGGCGAGATACGCCCCATAAGCCACATCGAAAAGCGCATAAGCGAAGCAGAAAAGCTGGGCATGAGCAAAATATTAGTACCTAAAAACAATCTTAAAGGCATACATGCGGCCTCACGATCTATTAGTATTGTGGATGTTGCCAAAGTGGACGAAGCCTTCAAAGCTTTATTTGCATAGACTATGGGAAACCAAGCACAAAATACGGGCGACAACCCACAAAAGCAGACTCGATGGGCCAGATTCGTGCAAAGCCAAGATTATTGCAAGAGTAATTACCGACCAAAAGCATTCGTTATACGGATTCCAGCCTGCCGTGCCCCCCGACGTAATAACAATCAGCTATATGCGCACCAAGCTTTATCGCATGGGCAAGAGCGACCTTATACCCTCGTCCAGCGTGACTTCGCCAAGCTCATACAACTAATCGACAACATCAACGCAAAATTGTCGAAGGAAACCGACGACATTCGCTTGCAAGACATTCCCATAGAAAAACCATGATCTAACAATCACATCTTATATCTTTTGACACTTAATAAATTAATCATGAAACAACCCCTCCACACCACCGATGCTCCGGCGGCAATCGGACCCTACAGCCAGGCTATCGACACTGGCACAATCGTGTTCGTATCAGGACAACTTCCCATCAACCCAACCACTGGCGAGATGCCTGCCGACATCAAGGCGCAGACAGCGCAGGCGCTCGAAAATGCATGCGCAATACTTAAAAGCACCGGCCTTAGCCTTGAAAATGTAGTGAAAACGACAGTGCTTCTTAGCGACATCGCCAACTTCGGCCCGATGAACGAGGTATACGCTCAATACTTCTCTGCACCCTTCCCCGCTCGCTCGGCATTTGCGGTGCGCGACCTCCCCAAGGCTGCCTTGGTAGAAATCGAAGTCATTGCCTCTCGCTGACTTGTGCCAGCAACGCCTGGATCTGCAGCAACACTGAGCGGCGATTGTCATTCACTATCTCGCTCACACGTGGATGCACGACATCCGGCACATAACGTTGCGACTCAATGCGCCTAAGCACGTCGGACCGCCTTAATCCGTTGCGACGCATCACGCGTTCCACCCTTATAGAATCGGGTGCTGTTACCTCCCACACGGCGTCTACCATGGAGTCGAGCCCGCTCTGATACAGGATTGCTGTTTCCACAAACAGCAATCCCTCTTTTTTTGAATTAGCCCAGGCGCAAATGTCACTGCGCACCGATGCATGTACGATGCTGTTGAGTATTTCAAGCTTATGCTTATCGGAAAACACAATCTGGGACAGCAGCTTCCTGTCAATCTTAAAATCTGGAGTGATTGCCTCGGCATGAATTTCTCGGGCAATGCGACGCTTTATTTCATCGTCTGCGTCCATCAACGACTTTGCTTGGCTGTCGCAATCATATACGCTGTATCCGATTGCATGTAGCACTCGACTCACAACCGATTTGCCTGATCCTATTCCCCCGCTAATCGCTACTATCGTCTTTCCCATCACTTATGCTCCAAGATGTAATCCACACTGTCGACTGAAATGAAGACATTCAACAGTTCGCGTGGCGCGTAGGCCAGCGTCACCGGCACTTTCTCTTGCGTAGGATCCTTTATGTCGCGATAGTCAACCTCAACTTTGAACTTTGGCTCATTCTCACTCTTTTTATACACATCCATGGGCACCATATAGTACACCTCCACCTGCATAGGCACCGTCACCAGGCTCATGCCCTCAGGCACATGGGTAGGCGTAATCGTCACCTTTCGCGTCTTTGAAATCAAGGGCTCTACATCTATGCTCACGTCCACTGAATCGGGAATAGAACGCATCCCTCGCGGCACGCGCATGGGCACGCGCACTATCTGCGACTTCCTCACGTCGGTGAGCGTGAGCGGAACCGTCGCTAGATACTTAAGCACAGTATCCATGCTATTTACCGAATACAACGTCACCGAATCAATCAGCGATTTCACTTGGCCGGTGACTACGAAGTGAGGAGCCGGTGTCACATGCACATTCGTGTGCACCGGCAGCTTTATGCCCGGACTTGAAGTGTACATTACCGACAAAGAATCGGGGGTGACTGACAAGATCTGGCAGCCACCACCGACCATGTTGCGGAAAAATGCCTTTAGAGCGGCATCACTGAATTGTATCTTATTGCCCGACTTGTACTGACGATAGTCAATCGTCATTTGCGGACGTTTGTGCCAAAGATATTTTATGAGCTGTGTGCCCTGAGCCCTCACGCTAACGTTGATAGCCTCTGGCAAAGGGCTTACCCTCACCATAGAATCAGGCACGTTGGTGATTACTACGCGGCAGCTGAGGTCGCGCTGCGTATCTTCGTTGAGCGACATCACCACCCACAAAATCGTCGAAATCACCAGAAAAGCAAGAAAAGTAAGCACACTCTTGCCTCGTGGCGACCTCAACGAATTATATATGTCGGAGATGTGGAGCTTCATCACCCGCGCCTAACTGTTTTTTTAGGATTTCTTTGTAGAAAATTTACGCATTACTTGCTCTGTTGCTGATTGTCAAGCACTACGTTGTCGGCATCAGCAGCCGGAAACACACAGTTCTTGTCGACGTTGATTTTCACGCCATTCGATATCTCAACAACGAATACAGTGTCTCTCACTTCAGCTATTTTGCCGTAGATGCCGCCTTGCGTGAACACCTTCGAGCCTTTCTCGAGTTTGGCGCGCTCTTCTTTGATTTTCTTCTGTCGCTTGTTCTGCGGACGAATCATGAAGAAATAGAAGATCGCTATCAGCACCACAATCATGATGATGCCTGAGTAATCTGCCTTTGCTGTCTGGCCGGCAGCATCGGCTGCTGCGCCTGCAACTTCGCCATCATATAGCAAAGATGCCAAAATAGTTGTCAATGACATAAGTGTCTTTTATTAGGGTTTATAAATGTTTAACAGTTCCTTGCAGCTTAGCCGCATTAATTTTTATGTATAATACCCTCTTCATTAAGGTATTTTATCAAATTGTAGAGGATGCCGTTGATGAAGCCTCCGCTCTTGTCGGTGCTGTAGTCATTGGCAATCTTAACATACTCATTTACCGATACAGCAGCCGGTATGGCGGGATAATGCACGAGCTCTGCTATTGCGGTGCAAAGTATCACTATGTCCATGTAGGCCAAGCGCTCGGGGTCCCAACGGCTGGTGCGAACAAACTTGTTGACATACTGCCGGTATTCGTAGTAATTCTTCACCGTGTATTCAAACAACTCAGGACCAAAACGCTCGTCTTCCAAATTCTTGAATTTGGTCAGCAATTCCACTTTGCGGCCTTCTGATTGGCTTATCTGGCGCAAGGTCTTCAGCACAAAAGTGCCCATAATCTGCAAGTCGTCATTCCAATACACCGACATGTTCTCCATCTCCTCGACCAGCAAATCTGAAGGCAATACGACAGTGCGCAAGGCGTCGCGCCAAAATTCCGCATCGCTGGCAAGGCTTTGCTCGCCCGATGCGATGTAGGATTGGTAGAGGTCGCTTTCAAGTATCTTGTCGAGCATCGAACGCACGAATAGCGAAGTCGCTTCCTGTCGCTGCACCTTGTATTCCTTCATCAGCTCGGGCAAATCCTCCATGTTCTCCAAGTAGGCCACTAATTTATTGTCTACGAGCTTGGTGTTGGGGTTGAGATCGTCGCTCGAAGCCAAATGCTTTGCACGAGCGCTTTCTATGCGGCGTTCTTGTTCTTTCGTGAGGTCGATGATAAGAGCGAACAACGATAGGTATAGTTCATATGCCTTGTCAAGCGATTTCACAAGGTCGCGCTTGGCTTTTTCGAAGAACTCCCTTGAATCGCCGTATGAGCGAAGTGTCTCGCAAAATTCTGCCACTCCTGCCCGGAAAGCCGAGCTCGAGAAGTTGCCTTGCTCTCTCAGAGCATCAGAGACGCATTTGTCGCGCAATACAACAGTCTCAAATACCGTCACCCACAAGGCCACAGTGTCGGCAAGTGTGATGTCACGCTTTTTCGCGTAGTCAAGGTACACCTTCGAGCTTTTCACCTTCTCCAACAGCTGCTGTGCACTGCTCTGCATCCATGCGAGCGCAGATTCTGCCTGGTCAGATGCCATGGCCGTGCGCACAATGCTGTTCTCGCTTAAGGCTTTGGCCACAGGATTGTCGGCTAAGCGCAATGGGGCAGCCAATGTCATAGCATCGCGGTTGCCTATTCTATATCCCGACAGTTTCAGCAGCAGCAAAGCCATGTCAATGTAGATAGAATACTCGTAACGTTTTTCAGTCGAGTCGGTCAATGGCGCTTCTTTGATCTTAAATTCATTGCGCGTAAGCAAATAGGAATATAACATCTGCACCACCTTTACTCTGATAAGGACGCGGTTCACCATATGTCAAAAAATTACTCTTAATCTTTTCATCGCAAAGTTAGCTCTTTTTTTTCACACTACGGCATTTCCACGACGGGAAAAAAGCATTCTTCCTCGCTACCGCTACGCGCTCCTATGAGAGCGAATTCCAACCTTGAGCCCTAAGCTGCATCTCGCCTCCGTCGCGGCTTACCATGGCGCAGCCTAATTCTGGCTCTGTGACGTGTCCTATTATGTGCACACCCTTAATTTTGGCCAGTTTTTCGTGATCCGTGAGCGGGGCCGTAAACAGCAACTCGTAGTCCTCGCCTCCGTTCATGGCGGCGGTCACAAGGTTCATGTTTAGCTCCTCGGCCATCACTGCAGTCTGGTAGTCGATGGGTATGCGGTCTTCGTACACACGACAGCCGCAATTGCTGTCCTTGCATATGTGCAGCAGTTCCGACGACAAGCCGTCCGACACATCCATCATGGCTGTTGGCTTCACTCCTGCCTTAGCAAGCGCCTCCACAATGTCGCGACGCGCCTCGGGCTTGAGCTGTCGCTCTATCAAGTATTCCTTGCCCGAGAAATCAGGCTGGAAATCTTTTTGTCCGGCCGAGGCAGCCTTCTCGCGCTCAAGCAATTGCAAGCCCATGTACGACGCGCCCAAGTCACCGCTCACGCATATCAAGTCGGTGTCCTTGGCGCCGCTGCGAAGCACTGCCTTTCCAGGCTCTGCTTCGCCTATGCATGTTATGCTGATCACGAGCCCTTGGCGGGATGCCGACGTGTCGCCCCCCACAATGTCTACGCCATATTCCTCGCAGGCAAGCCTGATGCCGGCATACAGCGCTTCCATGTGCTCTACAGTGAAGCGCGACGATATTCCCAGCGACACAAGAATCTGCCGGGGCTGACCATTCATCGCATAAATGTCTGAGAAATTCACTATGGCCGATTTGTAGCCAAGATGCTTCAACGGCACGTATGTGAGGTCGAAATGCACGCCTTCGAGCAGCAAGTCGGTGGTGACGAGCACCTCTTTTCCGGGATAACTGAGCACTGCGGCATCGTCGCCCACACCCTTGCGTGTAGAGTCGTTTACGCATTTCATATTCTCGGTGAGATGGTCGATAAGGCCAAACTCACCGAGCTTTGATATTTCAGTCTGATTTTCCAATTTAATATATTTGCATGGATAAGAATTAGCTGCGGCTGATCATTTCGCGTACAAGAGTCATCATGCGCGGCTGGGCAGCCTCGGCGGCCTTCACCACCTCCTCATGGCTGGGAGCCACGGTGATTTCCTTGCTTCCAAGATCAGTGATTACGGATAGGCCGAACACCTCCATGCCGGCATGGTTGGCTACTATTACCTCCGGAACAGTGCTCATGCCCACTGCGTCGCCGCCTATGATGCGGAAATACTCATATTCTGCCGGTGTCTCGTATGTCGGGCCGGGGGTGCCTACATACACGCCGTGCATTACGCGAATGCCGTTTTCCTTAGCCACTTCGTCGGCAAGCGCAATCAGACGTCGGCTGTATGCCTCGGTCATCGACGGGAATCGTGGGCCAAGTTCTGCATAGTTCTTGCCGCGCAGGGGATTTTCGGGGAATAGATTGATATGGTCGGTGATAATCATAATCTCGCCCACTTCGAATTCCTTGTTCATGCCTCCGGCAGCATTCGACACGTATAGAGTCTTCACGCCCAATGCCTTCATCACGCGCACGGGGAATGTCACTTGCTTCATGTCGTATCCCTCGTAATAGTGGAATCGTCCCTGCATGGCCAACACCGGCTTGTCGCCAAGCTTGCCAAAGATGAGGTTGCCCTGGTGCCCTTCCACAGTGGAAACTGGGAAATTGGGGATTTCTGTGTATGGGATATAGTTTTTGTCGGATATGTGGTCGACCAGTGCGCCAAGGCCTGAGCCAAGGATGATTGCATTCTCTGGTATTTCACCGACTCTGCTTTTTATGTAATCGGCTGTCTGTTTGATTTTCTCTAACAT
This sequence comes from uncultured Bacteroides sp., assembly GCA_964582335.1. Taxonomy (GTDB): domain Bacteria; phylum Bacteroidota; class Bacteroidia; order Bacteroidales; family Muribaculaceae; genus CAG-873. The sequence continues at coordinate 14,813 of CAZORI010000019.1, read as the reverse complement.
GGTATTCTTGAATTTATTAGTTGTGAAACGCTTTCTTTATCGATTTTGTTTAGCCTTGACACTTTTAGCCAATAGGCGTGTTGCGCTTGATCGCGCGTGTTATCTCCTCGATGAAGGCTGAGTTCTCGTCGCGCTGGAAGTCAACCTCTATCGGCAGATAGAACACATACGGACGCATTTGCGCGGGGAAATATGGGCATGCGGCCAGACGCACAGCATCCTTTTCTGTAGTGATGATGAAGTTGCGACGTCCGGTCATGGATTCGAATCTCGCCTTGATCAGTGCCATGTCCTTGCGAGTGAAGCTGTGGTGGTCAGAGAATATGTTGACACGAACCTTGGGCTTGAAATGCTTTACAAACTTTACGAAGGGCTTTGGATTGCCTATGCCGGCCACAACAAGAAGCATATCCTCCTCCGTGAGCCAGTCCAAGGCCGGTGGCACAGGTGGAGCCGACTCCGGAAATACTGGCTTGACATGACGATACACCAGTTGAGAAAAGAAGAGCCGCTGGAAGGCTATAAGGTTGAGATTATGCTCAAATATGCTGTATTCGAGGGCCGATATCTTAGGCGGGCACTTTGTTGCCACGATTATGTCGGCTCGGCGCATACCTCCCTTCGATTCGCGCAGGCGACCATAGGGCAGCAGATGGTCTTCGAACACAGGCTTGGAGTAATCCGTAAGCACTACCGAAACAGTGGGCTTCACGTAGCGATGCTGGAAGGCATCGTCAAGCACTACGAGATTGATTGAAGGGTCGATCTTCAACAGTTCGGTAATGCCCGACACGCGGTCTTCGCACACTGCCACAGGCACATTGCAATTGAATTTGTGATACATCTGGTAAGGCTCGTCGCCGATGTCAGCCGGACCGCTCGTGCGCGATGCCATGATAAATCCTTTAGTCGAGCGCTTATATCCTCGGCTAAGTATGCCTATGTGGTAATTGTGCCTCAGGCAGCCCACTATGAATTCCACATGAGGCGTTTTGCCGGTGCCTCCCACCGAAAGGTTGCCAACGACGAGCACTGGCACGTCGAACGTCTTTTGCTTTAGCAATCGCATGTCGAACATCCAATTGCGCACAGCAACCACCACACCGTAAATTTTCGATGCGGGATACAACAAGAGTTTCGACAGCCAGGACCTTTTGCTCATCTCATTATCAATGTCTCCATACGCGCCTGCAGCGGGTCAAGATTTTTAATTGCTTGAGCCACCTCAAGGCATTGCTTTATCTGTGCGGCATCAATGCCCTGCGCCTTTATATCTATATCGAGTTGCTCGGCTATTATGCGTTCGTACCATGTTGATGTCGACTGCGGATAGCACACGTAGTTGTCTGCTCCGGTGTTCAGTTCGGATGCAAGAGCCTGCACAGCAGCGTTGAGTCCGCCGATTTCGTCGACCAAGCCTATGCGCAGAGCACTCATTCCATCCCATACGCGGCCGCCCCCAATCAGTTTCACTGAGTCGACCGACATGTCTCTGCCTTTCGACACTCGATCAACAAACGTCTCGTATCCGCGCTCTACATATCGCTGCATAGCTGCTGCCTGCTGCGGCGTCATCGGGTTCACGAAATTTGGAAAGTTTGCGTTGCGATTGGTTTCTACCACGTCGAAGTTAAGCCCGAGCTTGCCGTGAAGCAGGCCCTCGGCATTCGGTATGATGCCAAATATGCCAATCGAACCGGTGAGAGTGGCTGCATCGGCAAAAATCTTGTCGGCCCCGCACGAAATATAGTAGCCTCCGGATGCTGCGTAATCGCCCATCGACACGTAGAAGGGCTTGCCTGTGGCCTTGAAATCCTGCAGTGCATGCCATATTTGCTCCGAAGCGAATGCGCTGCCGCCCGGAGAGTTGACTCTGAGCACCAAGCCTTTTACATCCTTGTTGCGTGCCAACGATTCTATCTCGGGCACAAGGCGTGAGCTTGCTATGCCATCTTCGCCGTTTTCGGTGATGCTGCCCACGGCATAAAGCACGGCTATGTGAGCCTTATCTGCGTGGCCAAGCTTGCTCATTGCGCTCGACATGTATTCCGAAGGGGTTACGAAGGGCAGTTTGTCATCCTCGCCGAGGCCTACCTTGTCGCGAAGCATCTTTTCCACTTCACTGCGATAGCGCAGCGATGTGGCCAAGCCACGGGCTATGTATCGCTCTGGATTCCACGTCATCGACAGGCTATCGGCCCACATGTTTACATCTTCCTGATTCACTGAGCGCGACTCGGCAATGTCCTGGGTAAGCTTATCCCAAATCTGAGTGAGGAATATAGTGTTCTGCTCGCGGCTGGGTGCGCTCATGCCCGTGAGGATATAAGGCTCGACGGCACTCTTGTACGCGCCCACCTTCACCACCTGCACTTGCACGCCTATCTTGTCGAGAAGATTCTTATAGAATATGGTAGTCGTTGACAAGCCATGCACGTTGATCATGCCCACAGGGTTGACGAAAATGCTGTCAGCACCGCACGCTATGTAGTAGTCGCCCTGCTCATAGTTGTCGGCATAGGCATAGATGAATTTGTCCGACTCCTTGAATTTATTCAGTGCATCCACAATTTCGGAGCGAGAGGCAAGCCCGAGCTCCGAGCCTGAGCATTCGAGGTAGATGCCTTCGATTTTCTTGTCGGAGGCGGCGAGACGTATGGCTGTCACTATATCAGTGAAAGTCTCGCTTTTAGAAATTCCATTGATGATCATTTCATTTATCGACTGCTCTCCTTGCCTCTCGGCTATAGCACCCGATAGATTGATGCAAAGTATGCCACGATCATAGCTCGGCACCGACGTCTTGCTTAACGCCGAGCCTATAATCATGCCCACCGCACTTATCACCAACACAATAAAAAACAGCAACGAAAGCCACAGACCAGCCATGGATCCAAGCATTGCAATGAAAAACTTTTTCAGCATCTTCAATCGTATTATATTTCAGACCACAAAAGTACAATTTTTTTACATTAAATTTATAATAAATATGTAACATTATTAAAAAAAAGATGCTCAAAGCCTCTCAAAATGACCTTTCATTGACAAAATTATTAGTATCTTTGCAAACGTCATTGTCACAAATTTATCTTATTATCATGAAACGACTATTCCTTTATGTTGCTTTTCTTGCCCTGGCTTGCTTTGGCACCTTGGCGCAAAGCAAATACGACCATAACAAACTGAAAATGGAGCCTCTCGGACGAGGCCTGGTGGCTATTCGCCAAAGCGCCGACAAGGTGGCTCTGTCGTGGCGATACCTGGAGCAAGACCCCGACAATCAAGCATTCGACATATATCGCAATGGCACCAAGGTCAATGATAAGCCGCTGAGAGATGTCACATTCTGGGTCGACGACAATTCCAGCCTCGCCGAAGCCATATACGAAGTGCGTCCCTCTGCCGGCTCACTCACAGGCAGATACACACTGCCCGAAAACGCGCCGCTGGGATACATCAACATTCCTCTGCGCACGCCCGAGCGAATGGTCGACGAATTCGGCAAGGAATACACCTACACTGCCAATGACGCATCTATTGGCGATGTCGATGGCGACGGAGAATACGAAATAATACTGAAATGGGACCCTACCAACTCTCGCGACAACTCCCAAGACGGCCTCACCGGCTCTACGCTAATTGATTGCTACAAGCTGGACGGCACATGGCTCTGGCGAATCGACCTGGGCCTGAACATCCGATCTGGCGCGCATTACACTCAGATGATGGCATATGATCTTGATGGCGACGGACGTGCCGAGCTGGTGATGAAAACTGCCGATGGCACTGTCGACGCATCCAACCGCATGATAGGCGACCGAAAGGCTGACTACCGCAACCTCAAGGGACGAATTTTCTGGGGCCCGGAATATCTTACCGTCTTCGACGGGCTTACGGGCAACGCCCTTTGCACTGTCGACTACACCCCTCCACGCGGCGACATGAATGCCTGGGGCGACAACTATGCCAACCGTTGCGACCGCTTCCTGGCCGCCATCGCCTATCTCGACGGCGTGCATCCTTCGGTAGTGATGTGCCGTGGCTACTACACGCGCTCGGTGCTTGCCGCCTACGACTGGGACGGCAAAGAGCTGCGACAGCGATGGGTGTTCGACTCCGACACTCCCGGAAACGAGGCTTACGCCGGCCAGGGCAACCACAATCTTAGAGTGGCCGACGTCGATGGCGATGGTTGCGACGAAATCATTTACGGACAGATGACTGTCGACCACGACGGCACCGGACTTTATTCCACAGGAATGTACCATGGCGATGCCATGCACCTGCTCTCGGATGTCAACAACGAGAAATATTATGTGTGGGGATGTCACGAAAACAAGAAGGACGGCACCACGCTGCGCGATGCTGCCACTGGCAACGTGATTCTGAGATTCCCAAGCGACAAGGACATTGGGCGATGCATGGCCGCCGACATCGACCCTACGCACAAGGGAGTGGAGCTGTGGTCGCCTAATACCAGCGGACTGCGAGCTTTCGACGGCTCGCTCATCGCGCCGCAGACGGAATTCATCAGCGAGATAGCCAGTAGCATACCCGCCAATTTCAGCGTGCTATGGGATGGCGACCTCCTGTATGAAATCCTCGACGGAAACACCGTGAGCAAATACAACTGGACCACTAAGCAACTTGAAGAGATGGTAACTTTTGCCGACTGCGCCTGGAACAATGGCACAAAGCGCAACCCATCGCTCCAAGGCGACATCGTAGGCGACTGGCGCGAGGAAGTGCTCATGCGCACTGCCGACAACTCCGCGCTGCGGCTTTACGTCACTACAATCCCCACGCAATATCGATTCCACACTTTCCTGCAAGATCCACCCTACCGCGTAAGCATCGCCAACCAAAACGTAGCATACAACCAGCCTGCCGAGCCGGGATTCTATTTCGGCGCTGACCTTAAAGGAAAGAAATTCCGCGGAACACAGGTGAAATGACCACACCATCACACGATACAACTATTATTTACCTAAATATCAATAATATGAAAAGATTTGCTTTCAAAATGCTCCTCAAGCCTGGAAACGAAGAGGAATATGCTCGCCGCCATGCGGCGCTATGGCCTGAACTGAAACAACAAATAGCCGACTCCGGCGTGAAAAATTACTCTATCTTCTGGGACAAGGACACCAACATCCTTTTCGGATACCAAGAGGTGGAAGGCGACTCGAATTCGCAAGATGCCGAAGCAGCCGACGAAATCACACGCAAATGGTGGGATTACATGGCCGACATAATGGAGGTCAATCCCGACAATTCGCCCGTAACCATCCCTGTTAAGGAAGTTTTCCATCTCGATTAGCGACCAGCATGAGCCCTACTTATCACTTGGCCATTGACCTCGGCGCCACCTCTGGCAGAACCATCCTCGCTGCTTTCGATGGCACGAAAGTGCAAACGGAGGAGGTGTCGCGATTCCGTAATCCTATGCTCAATTTCGCCGGACATCTGTTCTGGAATCTTCCGGGCCTATTCGACGAAATAGTTGAGAGCATCGGCAACGTGATGGCTCGCGGCATCAACCTTTCGTCAATTGGAATCGACACCTGGGGCTGCGACGTGGCATATTTCTACAAGGACGGTTCAATCGCCGGACTCCCCTATTGCTACCGCGACCAGCATACATCCGGAGCGGTGGACCGCGCTGATGAAATCATGCCTCGAAACGTGATTTATAAAAAGACGGGAATACAGTTCATGGACTTCAACACGATTTTCCAGCTCGACACTGTACGACACAACAATCCGCAATTGATTGCCAACGCCGAAAAAATCCTTTTCATCCCCGACGCGCTGGCATACATGCTCACCGGCAACGCCGTGACTGAGCGCACTATCGCCTCAACATCGCAGATTCTCGACCCCCGCACCGGACAATTGGACACTGACATATTACATGCCATTGGCATCGACTCGGAGAAATTCGCACCGATGGTTGAGCCGGGTGCAACTATTGGCGAATACAACGGCATCCCTGTGATTGCCGTGGCGGGGCACGACACCGCTTCGGCTGTGATTGCAGTGCCTTCGCCCGACAAAGACTTCGCATACCTCAGCTGCGGCACGTGGTCGCTGCTTGGCGTGGAGTCGGATTCGCCTATCATCAACGACAAGACCGCTGAATATAATTTCACCAACGAAGGAGGCCTCGGCGGCTCGGTGCGCTTCCTGAAGAATATATGCGGGCTTTGGCTGCTCGAGCAAGCCCGAAAACACTTGAAAGACGCGCCGTCCGACATATCCAAGCTGTCGGCTCTTTGCCTTGAGTCGAAATGCGACTCTACAATCAATCCCGATGCTCCGGATTTTGTGAATCCAGACGATATGGCCAAGGCCATACACGACTATTGCGTCAGCACACACCAGGAGGCTCCTAAATCAGCTGCTGATTACACTCGCATAATATTCCGCAGCCTATCGAAGCGCTACAAGCAAGTGCTTGGCTGGCTCGAAGACCTTGCTCCGGTAAATATCAAGCGACTTCACGTAATCGGAGGAGGATGCAAGAATCCTTACTTGATGCAGATGACTGCCGACGAGCTTGGGATGCCTGTTGTGGCCGGTCCCACCGAGTCGACTGCGCTTGGCAACGTCCTTGTGCAGCTTTCTGCCACCGATGGCGTAAAGAACCTCCGCGAAATAGCAATCAATTCCACTAAAACAAAAACATTTTACCCTAAATAATTGTTATCATGAAAACTGAAAACACGAAAAAAGCATACGAGATAGCACGCGAACGCTACGCTGCAATCGGAGTGGACACTGAGAAAGTACTCAAACAAATGCAGGACTTCCACTTGAGCATCCACTGCTGGCAGGCCGACGACGTAGCCGGATTCGAAAACCAGGGAGGAAGCCTCACGGGAGGCATCCAGGTGAACGGAAACTATCCCGGAAAGGCCACAAACATGGAGCAGCTACGCGCCGACATCCTGTACGCCATGAGTCTGATTCCAGGAAAGCATCGCCTCAATCTACACGAAATTTACGGCGACTTCGGCGGAAAGTTTGTCGACCGCGACGAGGTGACTGTAGAGCATTTCCAAAGTTGGATTGACTGGGGCAAAGCACACGACATCAAGCTCGACTTCAACTCCACGTCGTTCTCCCACCCCAAGAGCGGCGACCTCTCGCTGGCTAATCCCGACAAGGCAATCCGCGATTTCTGGATTGAGCACACTAAGCGCTGCCGCGCAATATCCGAGGCTATCGGAGAAGCACAGAAGGATCCATGCATCATGAATACATGGGTGCACGACGGCAGCAAGGACATCACCGTGAATCGCCTGATGTACCGCGAGCTCCTCAAGAATTCTCTCGATCAGATTTTCGAGCACAAATATGCCTGGATGAAGGATACCGTTGAGTCGAAAGTGTTCGGCATAGGCCTCGAAAGCTACACGGTTGGCTCCAACGACTTCTACACGGCTTACGCAGCCAAAAACGACATGATGATCACACTCGACACCGGCCACTTCCATCCTACCGAAAGCGTTGCCGACAAGGTGAGCGCCATGCTGCTCTTCGTGCCCGAGCTGATGCTGCACGTGAGCCGTCCCGTGCGCTGGGATTCCGACCACGTTACCATCATGGACGATCCCACGATGGACCTTTTCAGCGAAATCATTCGTGCAGGCGCCCTCGACCGAGTGCACTACGGACTTGACTACTTCGACGGCACGCTCAACCGCATCGGCGCATACGTGATTGGCAGCCGCGCAGCACAGAAGTGCATGCTCCGCGCACTTCTCGAGCCCACCGACACTCTACGCAAATACGAGCTCGACGACAAAAAATTCCAGCGTCTTGCTCTGCTCGAAGAGTGCAAAGTGCTTCCTTGGAACGCCGTTTACGATGAATTCTGCCTACGCAACAACGTGCCCGTGGGAGAAACCTACATCAAGGAGATTGAGAAATACGAGGCCGACGTAACAAGCAAGCGCTGATGGAAATCCTGATTGGACTATTGATCATTGCAATTGGAGCCTTCTGCCAATCGAGCTGCTACGTTCCCATCAACAAAATAAAGTCGTGGAGCTGGGAGAGCTATTGGCTTGTGCAGGGCGTTTTTGCATGGCTCATTTTGCCCTTCTTGGGCATGCTTCTCGCTGTGCCCGCAGGCCACTCAATAGGCGAGATGCTATCTGCCGCGCCTAACTTCAATATATGGATGACAATACTTTTTGGCGTGCTGTGGGGCGTAGGCGGCCTTACCTTCGGCCTGTCGATGCGTTACCTTGGCGTTGCGCTCGGCCAGTCGATTGCGCTGGGCACATGCGCCGGACTCGGCACCATTATGGGTCCTGTCCTCCTCAATATCTTTTTTCCGGAGAATAATCCACTGTCGCAGCTTACGTTTTCAGTGATAATTGGAGTAGTGGTCACTCTTATAGGCATTGCCATCATTGGCGTGGCCGGTGCCATGAAGGCCAACTCGCTCAACGATGATGAAAAGAAAGCGGCAATCAAGGACTTCAACTTCCCCAAGGGCCTGCTCATAGCGCTTCTTTGCGGCCTCATGAGCGGATGCTTCAACGTTGGCCTCGAATTCGGCAGCCGAATCAACTTCGGCGAGCTAACGCCCGACATCTACAAGACCCTTCCGGCAACATTCCTTGTCACCTTAGGCGGCTTTGTCACCAATGCCGTGTACTGCCTCTACCAAAACAGTAAAAACAATACCTGGTGCGACTATGGCAAAGGTGCCGTATGGGGCAACAACGTGTTGTTCTGCCTGCTCGCAGGCGCACTATGGTACTCGCAGTTTTTCGGACTGGCGCTGGGAAAGGGTTTCCTCACCTCATCGCCCACGCTGATGACGCTTTCGTTCTGCATACTTATGGCGCTCAACGTTGTGTTCTCCAACCTCTGGGGCATAATCCTCAACGAATGGAAAGGCTGCTCGCGCAAGACTATAGCTGTGCTCGTGACTGGCATCGTAGTGCTTGTGGTAAGTTGCTTTCTCCCTCAGATTATCTAATCTATAATTTTTACGACCAATGAGCATATTACACAATAGACCGGCGCTCGCCCACGAAGTGGAGCAAGTGGCCGAGGCTGCCGGATACCTTTGGCAAAAAGGGTGGGCCGAGCGCAACGGCGGCAATATTACTGTCAACGTCACCGAGCATATCGACGACGACATACGCGACATGACGGCCATCAGCCAGCCAAAACCTATCGGCACCACCCTGCCTAACCTAAAAGGATGCTATTTCTATTGCAAGGGCACGCAAAAAGGCATGCGCGACCTGGCTAGATGGCCAATGCAGAACGGTTCGATAATTCGCATCACCGACGATTGCGCACACTATGAGATAATAGCCGACAATCCAGTAATGCCTACTTCTGAACTACCTTCACACTTAGCGGTCCACGACTATATGATAGGCAAAGGCTTGCCATATAAGGCTTCGTTGCACACCCACCCCATCGAGCTTGTGGCTATGAGCCACAATCCAGAGTTCCTCAAAAAGGATGTGCTCACTAAAATCCTGTGGTCGATGATCCCAGAGACCAAGGCCTTTGCGCCTCGTGGATTAGGAATTGTCCCATATATGCTTCCGTCGTCGAAGGACTTAGCCGATGAGACTATCAAGGCCATCGACGACGACTACGACGTGGTGATGTGGGAGAAGCATGGCGTGTTCGCCGTTGAAAAGGACATTATGTCGGCATTCGACCAGGTGGATGTGCTCAACAAGAGCGCCATTATATATATGTGTGCGCGCAACATGGGCTTTGTGCCCGAAGGAATGAGCGAAGCTCAGATGACAGAACTTTCCTCTGTGTTCAATCTCCCCAAATGACACACATGAGAATATCTGCTGCAATTATGATTGCTGCGCTGCTGGCGGGATGCAACAGCCCCCGCCAGCACAACGCGGCTGATGATGAAATCAACGATTCCACCACCCCACTACACTTGCTGCAGCCTGCCTACTCAACTCCTTACGGCCAACTATCCCCCGACTCAGTGAAGGCAAAACTCGACCGAGTGTTTGCCTACATCGACAATGCCACTCCGGCCAAGATGACCGACGGGAAAATCAACCAAGGCACTTACAGGCTTACGAGCTATGAGTGGGCTGTGATGTACGATGCTTTGATGGACGCGGCTGCAATCACCGGCGATGCGCGTTACGCTGATTACGTAAGCGACAGAATACGCTTTCTCGCCGATGAGGCATCGCGTTACGAAGGCAATGCGATGGACGACGGACAGATGAGGCAGGTGAAAAATCCGCTCACGCTCGACGATGCCGGCGCCATGGCGGGAGCATGGATGCGCGCAGCCATGACCGACACCACGCTCGATGTGCAGCCCTACATCGAGCAATATTGGCGCGTGGTAGAGCAGGCCCCCGTGCACCTGTCCGACGGCACTATTGCACGCAACCGTCCGCATTACAACTCAGTGTGGCTCGACGACATGTTCATGGCTCTACCGTCGATGGCGGTGCGCAGCCAATATGCCAACGACCCGATTCAGCTCGACGAGGCGGCAAACATAGCTGCCGGCTTCATCAAGCGCATGTGGATGCCCGAGCTCAACATATTTAGGCACGGATATGTGGAAGGAGCCGACCATCAGCCTTCTTTCGCCTGGGGACGCGCCAACGGATGGGCCATCCTTACGCTTAGCCAACTCCTTGACTATCTTCCGGAAAATCATCCTAAGCGCCCGCTTATTCTCGACACTTTCCGCAAGCATGCTTCCGGGCTGGCAAAGCTGCAAGGAATCAACGGATTTTGGCACCAGCTTCTCGACCGCCCGGAAACTTACGAGGAGACATCGGCAACGGCTATATTCGCATATGCCCTTGCTCATGGCGTGAATGAAGGCTGGCTCGATGCCACCACCTTCGGCCCCGTGGCTCAGTTGGCTTGGGAAGCCGTTTCCACTAAAATAAATGGCAAGGGCGAGGTTGAGGATGTTTGCGTCGGCACCGGCATGGGATTCGACCCGGCATTCTATGCCTATCGCCCCGTCAGCGTCAAGGCTGCCCACGGCTATGGCCCGGCTGTTTGGGCCGGCGCTGAAGTGATAAGAATGCTTCAAAGCCGTCACCCCTACGTGAATGACAGTGCAGTGCATTACTATGACACCGACCCTGAGCCTTCGACACCGCTCTTCAGCCTCGATGCCAACGGAAAGGCCTCTGAGATACTACATTAACAGGAGGCTGGAATACACAAATAAATTTAGGGACACACCATATGGCCTATCGTTGCGTAAGAGCCTTTGTCAAGATTGGCCTCCGACGTGCGTATCGGCCATTCCGGGCCGTCAAACCCCGACCCATTGAGCGCCACTTATGCCGCTTACGAATGTCGGGGCGGCTGTGATGCCAACCAAGCAGCAAGCCGGCAATAAGCGCACCGCCAGAGGTGCTCAGGCTCACTGGTATGCCGCCAAGCATCATCGGCGCAACATATGCCATGATGTAAGCCGAACCGATATCGGCAATGTTCATCTTGATGGTCGAGGGGTGGACGCGCTCCCTCTGAGCTCACCCCTGAATATTTTTTTTTGTTTTAAAAAAATATTCACTAACTTTGCAGTGAAATACCCTATTGGGGGTGCTTCGAGCTGGATGCAGCCCTCTGCTCCCGCCACGAAGCTGAGATCATACCCTTCGAACTTGATCCGGTTAGTACCGGCGCTAAGAAAAATAGTTATGAAAACCAACCATTCCTTGGTGGCACTTGCATTATGCATCTCTGCCACTCCGGCCGCAACGGCCTCAGTCACTAATTCTGCTGAATTCGCAGATTCTATCGCTGCCGCAATCGACAGCTTAGTAATTTCACTCGACGGCGTGGAAATCACTGCCAACCGTGCAGGCTCAAAGACGCCGATAGCGTACACCAACCTCCAAAAAAAGGAAATCGAGCGCCTCAACGATGGCCGCGATGTGCCAAGCCTGCTCGAAACCACTCCCTCTGTAATCTCCACTGGCGATGCTGGTGCCGGCATTGGATACAGTAGCCTGCGCATACGCGGCACTGATGGCTCGCGCATCAACATCACAGCCAACGGCGTGCCTATCAACGACAGCGAAAGCCACAACGTGTATTGGGTGAATATGCCCGACCTCGCATCGTCGGTCCGAGACATCCAGATACAACGCGGCGCCGGTACGTCGACTAATGGAGCTGGTGCATTCGGGGCATCTGTCAATATGATCACCGATGCTCCTTCCCTCGAACGCTCTTCACTCGTTTCGCTCTCCTACGGCTCGTTCAATACCAACAAAGAGACCGTAAAAGTTTCTTCAGGATTATTCGGCGACCATTGGAGCGTCGATGCGCGCTTCAGCCACATTGGCTCTGACGGATACATCGACCGAGCATTCTCAAAGCTCTGGAGCTATATGGGACAGATGGCCTACCGCACCGACGGCCTTTCTTTGCGACTGCTCGCATTTGGAGGAAAGGAGCAGACCTACATGGCTTGGGATTATGCCTCTAAAGAGGAAATGGAGGAATATGGCCGACGCTACAATCCCTGTGGTAAATACACTGCCGCTGATGGCTCTACTGCCTACTATCCCGACCAATGCGACAATTTCATCCAGCACCACATACAATTGCTGTTGACCAAAGAACTCGGACGATATTTCACGCTCAATGCCGCCGGGCACTACACTAAGGGCGATGGTTTCTACGACCAATATAAGACTAAGCGCACGCTCGTCGAATACGGCCTGTCGCCATACACTGACTCTGATGGCAACGAAGTGTCAAAATCGGACCTTATTCGCCTGAAATACAACGACAACGATTTTGGCGGAGCTATGGTCAACCTCCGCTACATGCGAAGCGGGCTGGCTCTCACCGCCGGAGCGGCAGCCAATTGGTTTCGTGGCCGTCATTTCGGCAAAATCAAATGGGTGCGCAATTACATAGGGCCTATCGACCCCCTGCAGCTTTATTACGACAACATCGGCCGCAAATTTGACTCTAACGTGTTCCTGCGAGCCGATTACGACCTTCCATTAAATCTTTCTGTATACGGTGATTTGCAATACCGGCATATTCGCTACACAATAAAGGGCGCGAGCGACAACTACGACTGGAACACTTCTGACATGGCCAGCCTCAACTTGCTAAGGAATTGGGATTTCTTCAACCCTAAATTGGGTGTGGCATACAATAGCGGCAACCACCGTGCTTATGCCTCATGGAGCGTTGCCCATAAAGAGCCTACGCGCGACAACTTCACCGACAGCGACCCCGACCACTACCCCACTGCCGAACGCATGTTCGACTACGAGGTTGGCTACTCGTTCTCAACAGGCCTCTTCTCAGTCGATGCCAATTTGTATTATATGGATTACAAGGACCAGCTCGTAGTGACGGGTCAGCTCTCCGACACAGGAAATGCCATAAGCGTAAATGTGCCCCGCTCTTACCGCGCCGGCATCGAGCTGCAGGGCAGCCTGCGCCCGGCTAAATGGTTCGACTGGCAAATAAATGCCACCCTGTCGCGCAATCGCATTAAGAATTTTGTGGAATACATTTATGAAGACGAGTGGACCAACCCTATAACATTCGACAGAGGCAACACTCCTATTGCATTCTCTCCCGACTTTATTCTTCACAACACCTTCACCTTCCGAGCAGCAGGATTCGAGGCTTCGCTTATGAGCCGCTACGTTTCGAAGCAGTATATGAACAATGCAAAGAGCGCCGAGGCAATGCTCAAGGAATACTTCGTATCTGATCTCTTGCTGTCGTACACTTTCAAAAACTTCCATGGAATCAAGGAACTGCGTCTGGGGCTCAACGTCTACAACATATTCAACGAGAAATATTGCAACAATGGATATTCAGGCGCTGGATACTATCTTGAGGACGGCAAACCCGTGATCTACCGCTACGCCGGTTACTCTGCCCAGGCTACGGCCAATGCACTCGGATCCGTAACTCTGACTTTCTGACGCAATGAGCCTTGCTGTTATCCCTTGGCCCAATATAATTGAAATCCTCGGTTTCACCACAGGTTTGCTGTATCTGTGGTGGGAATATCATGCCAATCCCAAAATGTGGATAGCGAGCATTATAATGCCTTGCATATCTTTATGGATATACTTCAACAAGGGGCTGTATGCCGATTTTGCCATTAACATTTACTATTTCTTCATGGCTATCTTCGGCTACTATAATTGGACAAGGAAAAACCTTACTAACAACAATCTTGAGCATTCTCCCGGCGAGAATGCTCAAGATACTCAAAAGAGGGAATTGCCCATCACAAGGGTCTCACCATCAAATCTATTCATTTGCATCGCCGCCACAATAATACTTTGGGCTGCCCTCTACTGCATTCTGCATTTCTTCACCGACAGCACAGTGCCAGTGGCAGATGCGTTCACCACCGCATTAAGCATTGTAGCCACTTGGATGCTGGCACGCAAATACATCGAGCAATGGATAGCATGGATACTCGTCGATGCCGTTTGCGTAGGACTTTACATCTACAAAGGAATCTACTTCTATGCTGTCCTCTATGCGATATACACGGCTGTAGCAGTAATCGGCTATCGCAACTGGCTGCGAATCATGAAGACCGCCCATTAATGCTTTCCCCTCTCAACAAAGAAAATCTGCAAGCGCTGATATCAGCTGCTTGCAGATTTTCTTTGTGTCCGAAATGAGACTCGAACTCACACGAGCGAAAGCTCACTACCCCCTCAAAGTAGCGCGTCTACCAATTCCGCCATCCGGACATCCGATGGAGCGAAAAACGGGACTCGAACCCGCGACCCCGACCTTGGCAAGGTCGTGCT
>CAZORI010000018.1:0-47183 GCA_964582335.1 uncultured Bacteroides sp. | reverse complement strand
GTGAATGTACCCATTGTTAGTCTACATCAAACACAGAAATTTGCAACTGCCCCATTTTTTAGCCTTAATCGAGAAGAAGGCGGTGGCCCAGATGGCTTCCGCCTTCCTATGTTTTGACTATCTGCTATCGTTGCGGCGTCATCTGCGGCCCGATTCGATAGGCTTCATTTCACAGCCGGCAATGGCAATGGTGAAACCCCGGTAGATAAAGGCAATCGACACCAGGAACGAGGTCATGAACTCGGTCGACTGTATGCCCGACTCTACGAAAAGGAAGCCGATGATGCAGAGCAGGATGCCGTTGATGATGGCAAGCCACCAAAGTTTCGACTGGCCGTAAAATTTCATCGTTTTCATAATCGCGCGTTTTAAAAACGTGTACTATAAAATATTGTCTAAAATAATAACAACACACCCAACACTTTGTTAGAGAATTAAGAATTAAAATCGGTTTTCCCGACTCAGAGCCCTCTGAGAACTCAGAGAACTCAAAACCAAAAACAATTTTTAATTTTTAATTCTTAATTCTTTTTCGTACCTTTGTATGCTGAATCTGAATCCGATGGAGCAAACTAAGCCTACACTATACCTTTTCCCGTCGATGCTTGCGCCCGTGCCAGCCTCCGACGTGCTGCCTCAGCGAAATATCGACCTGCTGCGGCGCGTCAAGCATTTCATCGTGGAGAACGTGCGCACGGCCAGGCGCTTCATCAAGGCCTGTGACAGCTCCATCGACATCAACGAGCTCACCTTCAGTGAGCTAAACCGTCACACTCCGGCCGAAGAAGTGCCCCAGCTGCTTGCCCCTATGGAGCAAGGCCTGTCGATGGGCGTAATCAGCGAGGCCGGCTGCCCGGCCGTGGCCGACCCCGGCGCCGACGTGGTGGCAATAGCACTGCGCCGTGGCTACCGGGTGGTTCCTCTGGTGGGCCCGTCGAGCATAATCATGGGCGTGATGGCAAGCGGATTCAACGGCCAGAGCTTCGCCTTCAACGGCTACCTGCCCATCGACACGGCACAACGCGCTGCGCGCCTAAAGGAGCTTGAGCGCCGCATTCGCCGCGAGAGGCAGACACAGGTGTTCATCGAGACGCCCTATCGCAACAACAAGCTCGTGCAGTGGCTGAGCGCCAACCTGCCGGGCGACCTGCTGCTATGCGTGGCGGCCGACCTCTCGGGCCCGACGCAGAGCGTAGCCACCCTGCCGCTGAGCCAATGGAAGTCGAGAAAATACGACTACGACAAAATTCCTGCAATCTTCTTGCTTTACTCTTAACCTAAAAAAAAGACACACACGACATGGCACATAAAGGACGCAGATCGTCGAGGGCTCTGGTTGACCTGCCCGGGCTATTCGACGAAATAGACACAGGAATAGTGCTTTCCGACCCACTGTCGGAAAGCGCGAAGGGACACGCCAACGCCGACACGCCTGCTCTCGACCTCGACCGCCCCGACGACAAGCGCCCCAGCTTGCTGCAATTCCTGTCGCTAGGCAGCGGAAGCAGCGGCAACTGCTCCTACCTGGGCGTGCAGGGAAAAGGCGGCGTGCTCGTCGACGCCGGCGTGGCCGTCGACAGTGTGATAAGCATGCTGCGCGCCAACGGCATACAACCATCCGACATCCATGGCATACTCGTGACGCACGACCACAGCGACCACGTGCGATACATCTACCCGCTGCTGCGCAAGCTCTCCGACCGCCAGCGCCTGATGCCCGTATACTGCACGCCGCGCACCCTGGCCGGAATACTGCGCCGACACACGATATCGCGCCGCATCACCGACCACCACTGCCCCATATTCCACGAATTTCCCTTCGAGGCAGGGCCTTTTGCCGCAATTTCCTTCGAGGTGAGCCACGACGGCTCCGACAATTCCGGCTTCTCCATATCGTATGCCGACCGCAACTTCGTGGTGAGCGGCGACATGGGCACCGTCACCGAGCGAGCCGACTACTACATGCGCCGAGCCAACTATCTGATGATAGAGAGCGACTACGACGCCGCCATGCTCGCCACGGGCCCTTACCCCGAGCACCTGAAGGCTCGCATACAGCGCGACAACGGCCACCTCAGCAACTGGGCCACCTCCACCTACGTGGCTCGCATATGGCAGCCCCACCTCACCCACGTGTTCCTGAGCCACCTCAGCAAGGAAAACAACCGTCCCGAGCTGGCGCTGCGCACCTGCCTCGACGTGCTTGCCAACAAAGGAATCAAGGCCGTCGACGGCGACATGTCGAATTCGGCTGGGCAGGTCGACCTGCGCATGTGCGTGCTGCCGCGTTTCGAGGCCTCGCCGCTCCATGTATTCAGAATCTGACGTTTTTTTCGTAACTTTGCATTTTCCACCCCGCATAAGCATAATGGCTAACATCAATCAATATCTCACAACGACATCAGCCGCCGCCCCGAGCGCCGAAGTGCTGCAGGCAAAGCAGCGCCTTGGCATCATTGGCAACACTCCGGCTCTGATCGAGGCTGTGCAGCGCGCACTGCGCGTGGCGCCCATCGACCTGTCGGTGCTGGTTGCCGGCGAAAGCGGTTCGGGTAAAGAGTTTTTCCCGCAAATCATACATCAATTCAGCGCGCGAAAGCACGCCAAATACATAGCCGTCAACTGCGGCGCCATCCCCGAGGGCACTATCGACTCCGAGCTCTTCGGCCACGAAAAAGGCTCGTTCACCGGAGCCGTGGCATCGCGCAAGGGCTACTTCGAGGAGGCCGACGGAGGCACAATATTCCTCGACGAGGTGGCCGAGCTGCCCCTCACCACCCAGGCACGCCTGCTGCGAGTGCTCGAAACAGGCGAATTCCTGAAGGTGGGCTCAAGCACCGTGCAGCGCACCAACATACGCATCGTGGCTGCCACCAACGTGGACATGGCCAAGGCCGTGGCCGAAGGCCGATTCCGCGAGGATCTCTACTATCGCCTCTCCACTGTGCAAATCAACGTGCCCCCCCTGCGCGACCGAGGCAACGACATCACACTCCTTGCACGCAAATTCGCCGCCGACTTCGCCGAGCGCTACAGCATGCCGCAGATACAGCTCGCCGACGACGCACGGCGCATGCTGCTCAGCTACCGCTGGCCAGGCAATGTGCGCCAGCTCAAGAACGTGATGGAGCAGATGGCTCTCTTCGAGGCAGGAAACACCATCGACATGGCTCGCCTCGCCACTTATCTGCCTGCCGACACGCCCACGCCGTCGGCCTCCGACTTCTCGCCTGTGGTGCGCGGCCACGCCTACGAGCATGAGCGAGAGATGCTATTCAACCTCATATTCCGCCTGCAGCGCGAAATCGACGAACTGCGTCTGAAGGTGGAGCAGCAGCGCCCTGCCCAGCCCGACCACGACGCTTTCGCCAAGTCGTCGGCCCTGGTGAAGGCTTCGAGCATGATGCACGGCCAGCCGCTAATCGCCACACACGCCGAGCATACCTCCGACGCACACCCGGGCCGCGCCGACGTGATGGACGTCGACCCCATCGATGACGCAGCGCACCACCACTGCGTCACCCTGGAAGAGACCGAACGCGAAACCATACGCCGCTCGCTGGAGCGCCACGACGGCAAGCGCAAGGCTGTGGCAAAAGAACTGAACATATCGGAACGCACCCTCTACCGCAAACTCAAAGAATATGGACTGGATTAAGCACACCATAGCACTTCTGGCCGTGATAGCCCTGGCGGCTGCGCAGTCGTGCACCATCAGCTACAAGCTCAACGGCGCGGCAATCGACTATAATGTATACAAGACCATACACGTGTCGGAATTCCCCATACGCGCCGCCCTCGTGTATCCGCCTCTGCAGCAGACGTTCGAAAACGAGCTGCTCGACTACATCTCGCGCAACACGCGCCTGCGCACCGTCGACACTTCGAGCGACCTGCAGCTCGAAGGCGAAATCACCGGCTACCAGCTGTCGCCACAAGCAGTCACATCCGACGCATACGCTTCGCAGACACGACTCACCATCACCGTGCGCGTGAAATACATCGACAACAAACAGAGCGGCAAGGACGTGGACCAGACATTCAGCGCCTACCGCGACTTCGACGCTTCGCTCATGCTCACCGACGTGCAGGACGAACTGTGCCAGCAAATCAGCGAGGAGCTCGTCGACCTGATCTTCAACGCCACCTTGGGCAACTGGTAACCACGACACCCTTAAAACTGCCGCCATGAACGAACCCACGCTTTCGCAATTGCTCACCGACGAATCCATGCCCGTCGACGTGGAATGGTTACGCCAACTGATGGCCGACCACCCCACATGCGTGCTGCCTGCTGCCCTGCTGCTGCGCCGCAATGCCTTCCTGCTAACCGATGAGGAGGCCGACCGACTCACCGCCACAGTGATGCTGGCCGCTCCCGACCCGCAGGCGATGGCCGACCTGGCCGACCTGTCTCATGACGACTGGCAGCATTTCTATCCGGCTGTCGCCAAGAGCGCGCCCGACACCGTCGACACCATCGACACCTTCCTTGAGCGATACGGCAACGTGAGCGCCGCCGAGGGCGCAATGCTCGAGCGCATGATATTCAACCCCGTGCCTCCCGACTATTTCCAGGACTCTCCCGACCCCGGAATCGACTCCAATTGGAGCGACCTCATGCAGCCGCCCGAACCTGTGCAGCCCAAGCCGCAGCCCAAGCAAGCAGCGGCGCCCGAGCAGCCCGAAACGGCTGCCGCAGCCCCCGAACAAGGCATACTGAGGCTCAGTTTGGCCAAAATATTCATAAAACAGCGCCGCTACGAGCGCGCTTTTGAAATTATTAATAATTTATCCTTGAATAATCCAGAAAAAAGTGCTTACTTTGCAGACCAATTGCGTTTTTTGCAGAAATTGATCAACAATCAGCGATTTCTCGACTCGCAATCCTGACGCGGCTACAGCCTCAACACTTTAGAAACATAAAACAATCAAACAGATATGCATCTATTTATTATCATCCTTACGGTAATCATTTCAATCCTCCTCATTCTTATAGTGCTCGTGCAGAAATCAAAGGGCGGAGGTCTCTCCTCGCAGTTCGGCAACGCTTCGTCGGCCATGGGTGTGCGCCAGACCAATTCTTTCCTTGAGAAAGGCACATGGTGGCTTGCCGGCTTGCTCGTGTTCCTATCGGTAGTATCGGCCTACACCATCCCCACAGCCACCACTTCGATGCGCACTCAGCAAGAGCAGCCCACCTCTCTCCCCGGCGCCAACCAGTACGACACCCCTGAGCTGCCTATCCCGAGCTCTGAGCCGGTGAACGCACCCGAGGCTCCCGCTGTGCCTGAGGCTCCGGCAGAATAAGCTCCCTGCTCTTCAGGGCTACGACACTATCCCTAACGAATCAAAGCCCGCACTCCACGGGCTTTTTTTAATTTTTAATTCTTAATTCTCTTGCGCCGCTCCGATTTTGAAATAATGGCCCCTGTGGGCAGCTATGAGTCGCTGCGCGCCGCTATCGACGCCGGCGCCGACGCCATCTACTTTGGCGTGCAAGGCCTCAATATGCGGTCGCGGTCGAGCGTCAATTTCACGCTCGACGACCTGCGCAGCATTGCCGACACCTGTGCCAAGGCGGGCGTAAAGTCGTACCTCACCGTCAACACCGTGATGTACGACGACGACATGCCGCGCTGCCGCGAAATCATCGACGCCGTGGCGCAGAGCCACATCAGCGCCATCATAGCCAGCGACATTGCCGCCATCACCTACGCACGCTCCCGAGGCGTGGAGGTGCACATATCCACGCAGTGCAACATCACCAACATCGAGGCCGTGCTGTTCTACGCCCAGTGGGCCGACGTGATGGTGCTTGCCCGCGAGCTGAACATGGAGCAGGTGAAGGCCATACACCAAGCCATAGTCGACCGCGACATACGAGGCCCCAAGGGCGAGCTCGTGCGCATCGAGATGTTCTGCCACGGCGCTCTGTGCATGGCTGTGTCGGGCAAGTGCTACATGAGCCTGCACGAGATGAACAGCAGCGCCAACCGTGGCGCATGCACCCAGATATGCCGCCGCAGCTACCGTCTCACCGACAACGAGACGGGCGACGAACTGGTGGTGGACAACCAATACATTATGTCGCCCAAGGACCTGAAGACCATCCACTTCCTCAACCACATGATCGACGCCGGCGTGAGCGTGTTCAAAATCGAGGGGCGCGCACGCGGCCCTGAGTACGTGAGCATCACCACCGCCGCCTACAGCGAGGCGCTCACTGCCATCATCGACGGCAGCTACGGCCCCGACAAGATTGCGGCCTGGGACGAGAGGCTGAGCAAGGTGTTCAATCGCGGATTCTGGGACGGCTACTATATGGGCCAGCGCCTGGGCGAGTGGTCGGCCAAATACGGCAGCTCGGCCACTAAGGTGAAGCGCTACATTGCCAAGGGCGTAAAGACATTCTCAAAGCTCGGCGTAGCCGAATTCCTGATGGAGGCCGGCGAGCTCAAGGTAGGCGACGAGGTGATCATCATAGGTCCTACCACAGGCTCGGTGTTCCTCACCATCGACGAGATACAGGTGGCATGCCACAGCGTGCCCGTTGCCCGCAAAGGCGACAGTTTTTCAATCAAAGTCCCCGGCAAGATACGCCCCAGCGACCGCATGTATCTGTGGGAGGACGTCCAACCAAAACACACCCCGACATGAAAGCTTTCCTCACCTGGTGCCGGCGCTACATCTCGCTGCTTGGCATATTTGTCGTAGCCTTTGTGGTCTACACATTATTCATACAGAACAATTCGGTGCTCCGATACATGGAGTATCAGCGCACCATCGACAGCCTCACCGTGGAAATCAAGCACGCCACCGACACCATGGAGCATTACCAGGAGCTTAACGCGCGCCTCAGCAACGACCCCGAGCTTATGGAGCGCGTGGTGCGCGAGGAATACCACATGGCGCGCCCCGGCGAGGACGTGTACGTTTTTGAGTAATTCATAATTCTTAATTCATAATTCTTTCGCCGTGAACAAGTCTCGCTTATATATGGCCATGGTCACTGCCGGGATGCTGATGATAGCACTGGCTATAGTGATGCCTATGTTATGGGGCGTGGCCAACCCCGCCTTCCGATGGATCTACGCCGTGGGCGCGCTCATGCTGCTCGCCGGCCGCATTTTGGGCCAATACAAGGGCGACAACTTGCGCCTGCGTCGCCTCTACCGCATCGAGACGTGGAGCGCCGTATTTTTCTGCGTAGGCGCTTTCTTCCTGTTCTATCCCCCGGGCAACAATCTGCGCGACGTGCTTGCCTTCACCCTGGCGGGGGGCGCGATACAGATTTACACCTCAATAATGATTCCACGCGTAGCTAAAAAGAATAACTGAATAAACTGTTTTACACATGCGACTACCTCGCTGGACTCTCTTTGCCATCCTTGTAGTGGTGCTGGTGCCTTGGCTCGGCCTCGTTTTGTTCAACACCAAGGGCGAGCCTCGCGAAGCCATTGTGGCCGTGTCGATGCTGCAGTCGGGCGACTGGATTCTGCCCACATCGCACGGCGGCGACATTCCCTACAAGCCGCCGTTCCTGGCTTGGCTCATTGCCATCTTCGCTAAGTACCTTAATGGAGGGGACGTCACTGAGTTTCTGTCGCGCCTTCCGTCGGCGCTGGCTGCCATAGCCATGGTGATGGGCGGCCATTCGTGGGCGCGCCGCTTTGTGTCGGCCGGCATGGCAGC
This sequence comes from uncultured Bacteroides sp., assembly GCA_964582335.1. Lineage (GTDB taxonomy): Bacteria > Bacteroidota > Bacteroidia > Bacteroidales > Muribaculaceae > CAG-873. The sequence goes on along the minus strand of CAZORI010000018.1, from coordinate 39,488 downwards.
CGCGATGTCCATCGTCACTATCACGGCGTTTGAGGTGTACCGCGCAGCGGTGTGCTGCCGCGTCGACATGGTGCTCACGGCCTGCATGGTGCTTGGCTTGTATCAGATGTACATATGGCGAGAATGTGGCTGCGAGCGCATTGCTTGGTACACGCGCCAGCGCTGCATCCACTTTATGGGCGCCACGCTCTTGCTTAGCGGGGCTGTGCTGGCCAAGGGCCCTGTGGGCGCGCTGCTGCCATGCCTGTGCATGGGAATTTTCTGCCTGGTGCGCGGCGACAATTTCTTCAAATCGGTGGGTTGGCTGTCGCTGATGTGCCTGCTGTCGCTTGTGCTTCCGGCACTATGGTACTGGAAGGCCTATCAGCTTGGCGGCGAGCATTTCTTGCAGCTTGCCTACGAAGAGAACATCGGACGCCTCCTTGGCCACATGGGCTACGAGAGCCACGTGAATCCGTGGTACTACAACCTGATTACCATCGTAGCGGGCATGCTTCCCTGGACGCTTTTTGTGCTGCTCGTGGCTGTTGGCGCCATATGCCACCCCAAGGCCAAGAGCAAGGTGACGAGCGTTGCATCCAATCTGCGCACAAAAGCAGCGGCATATCGCTCGCCCAATGCATTCGCGTTTGTGGTTGCGCTGGTGGTGCTCGTGTTCTACTGCATTCCGTCGAGCAAGCGCAGCGTGTACCTGCTGCCGATGTATCCGTTCATGGCCTATGGAGTGGCTTATTTGCTGCTCAAGCTGCGCTCTGCGCGCGTGGTGAGCGTGTACGCCACAATCATCGATGCGCTGGCCATCGCAGCGCCCATCGTCATGATTACACTGCAGTGGGTGCCAATGAAACATCCCATGCTGCACATCGCTTGGTGGGCGTATCCCATGGCGCTTCTGCCGGTGGCAATGGTGCCGGCCATGCGCCATTGGCATTTCGAGCCGCTCGTGCGCATGCTATCGGTGACACTGGCCTTGTATCTTGCCTACGGCGCGGCATTCGCCCCAATGGTGCTCAATGGCAAGAGCGACCATGAAGCCGCTATGATTGTGCGCGTTGCCAACAAGGAGAACGGTCCTACGTTTGGCTACATCCCCTACGACTCGCTGCTGCGCTACTACACCATTAATTTCTATCTTGGCGACCATCTGCACGTCTATGCCGACGACGAGAGGGTGTACGACCGCATGCACTTCAATGTGCTTGCTTCGCCCGACGACATGCAAGACGTCATAGCCTCGCATCCCTCGATGCTCGTCGACACGGTGCTTCTCACGCCGCGCTCTTGCGACACTCACCGCCCCCTCATGCTCGGCAAATTCTACCGCTAAAATGCGTTTTGCAAAATTTAACTAAATAATTTTTATGTTTTACAACATAATTTCAAAACATTTCTTAACTTTGCAGTGTTGAAATAATACAAAAGCCCCGAGAGGGGGCGATAAAATAAGGTTTCATTTAATCTTAATTTACTATGTTGTTACACAATGTCAAGAGCACCATTTCATGGTGCGTGAAGAAAGCTGCAGAAACTTACGCTTGGTCTCCCTACTTCAAAGGATACAACAAGCAGTAAAGCCAAGCAGCCCCATCTGGGAAGATGGCTTCACCCGAGGTTGAGTCATTATGACTCTCCCTCCTTATATTAGGTATAATTTTATAAGGTATTTAAGGTATTGAAAGAATGATTGATTAGTTTAGAATCGTGGGCCGTGATTGGTTCACGTTTTTTTTGCGTCCCTGTCGGCTTACCCTGGATAGCTAATTTCCCACAGATAGAGGGCAAAGGGGGGCATGCTGGAGCCGGCTGCGGCGCGGTCGCGCTGCTCGATTATGCTAGCCACGTCGGCAGGTGCAAGTTTGCCTCGGCCCACCTCTACGAGCGTGCCCACGATGGCGCGCACCATATTGCGCAAAAAGCGGTTAGCGCTCACCTCGAAGTACCATAAATGTTCATCGGCTTGCACCCATCGGGCGCGGCGAACGTCGCATATGTTGGTTTTCACCTGCGTGTGCAGCTTGCTGAACGAGGTGAAGTCCTTCACGCCCAACAGGTGATTCGCCGCCTCGTTCATAGCATCGAAGTCGAGCCCTCGGGGCATAAAGCATGTCAAGGGCCACAGAAAGGGGTCCTTCACGGTGGACACATAGTAGCGGTAGGTGCGCTCGGTGGCATCGAAGCGCGCATGGGCGTTGGGCGCCACCGGCCATATCTCCTGAATGGCTATGTTGCGGCCAAGCATGCCGTTGAGGCGGTAGGCAAGGTCGGACGGCAACTCGCCGTCGGCATCGAAGTGCGCCACCATCATGCGCGCGTTCACGCCCGTGTCGGTGCGTCCTGCGCCCGTAACGCCCACCGGCTGACCCAAGAGCCGGCCGAGCGCTTGCTCAAGCGCGCCCTGCACGGTTGGGCCCTGCGGCTGCACCTGCCAGCCCAGGAAGCCCTCGCCACGATAGGCCAGGCGCATGAAATAGCGCGCCATCGTTATTCAAGATATGTGTAGCCAAAGAGGCCCGAGCGGTAGGTGCTCAGGAAGTCGCGGCCCTCCTCGGGGGTAATCTTGCCCTCCTTCATCGAACGCGTAACCCACGTCTCAACGTTGCGCACAAGCTTCTTGGGGTTGAACTGCACATACTCGAGCACCTCAGCCACTGTCTCGCCCTCGATTACCTGGTCGATTTCGTAGCCTTCATTGCTCACGCGTATGTGCACAGCGTTGGTGTCGCCGAATAGGTTGTGCATGTCGCCCAAAATCTCCTGGTAGGCGCCCACCAAGAATGCGCCAAGGTAGTATGGATCGTCGCGGCGTATGGCGTGCACGGGCAGAGAGCCCTGCGTGTCGCCCTGGGCTATGAAATTGTTGATTTTGCCGTCGCTGTCGCATGTGATGTCCTGGATGGTGCACTGGTGAGTGGGCTTCTCGTCGAGCCGGCTGAGCGGCATTATGGGGAAAATCTGGTCGATGGCCCACGAGTCGGGCAGCGACTGGAAGAGCGAGAAGTTGCAGAAGTATTTGTCGGGAATCATCTTGGCGATTTTGCGCAGTTCCTCCGGCGGGTGCTTCATGCCGGCGGCAATCTCCCCTACCTCACGCGCTATGCTCCAGAACATCTTTTCTATTTGAGCGCGCGTGTCGAGGTCGAGCAGGCCGAGCGAGAATAGGTCGAGAGCCTCCTCGCGAATTTGCAGCGCGTCGTGCCAGCTCTCGAATAGGCGGGGCTGGTTGAGCTTGTCCCATATATCGTAGAGCTCGCGTGCAAGCTCGTGCGCGTTTTCGGGTAGCTCTTCATTGTCGTGCCACACTGGCAGCGAGGTGGTCTCCAGCACCTGGAACACTAATATCGAGTGGTGAGCCGTGAGCGAACGTCCGCTCTCGTTGATGATGTTGGGGTGGGCTATGCCTTTCTTGTCGCACACGTCGCAGAATGCCGACACGGCATCGTTGGCGTACTCCTGTATCGAGTAGTTCATCGAGCTCTCGCTGGCGCTGGTGCGCGTGCCGTCGTAGTCAACGCCAAGGCCGCCGCCGATGTCGACGAATTCCACGTCGAAGCCCATCTTATGGAGCTGCACATAGAATTGCGAAGCCTCTCTGAGGGCATTCTTTATGAGGCGTATCTTGGTAATCTGGCTGCCGATGTGGAAGTGGATTAGCTTGAGGCAGTCGACGAGCTGATGCTTGCGCATCATGTCGATGGCCACGAGCAGCTCGCTGCTGTTGAGGCCGAATTTCGACTGGTCGCCGCCGCTTTCGGACCATTTGCCCGAGCCGCTGCTCGAGAGCTTGATGCGTATGCCTATGTTGGGGCGTATCTTTATCTTTTTGGCAAGTTCGGCTATGAGTTGCAGCTCGTTGAGCTTCTCCACCACCAGATAGATGTTGCGACCCATCTTCTGTGCCAAGAGGGCAAGCTCGATATAGGAAGCATCCTTGTAGCCGTTGCAGATGATGAGGGCGTTCTCGTCGATGTTAGTGGCGAGCACAGCGTGGAGCTCGGGCTTAGAGCCGGCCTCCAGACCGATGTTGAATTTTTTGCCGTAGGTGACGATTTCCTCCACTACCTGGCGCATCTGGTTCACCTTGATGGGATAGATGAGATAGTTTTTGGCCTTGTAGTCATACTGCTTTGCGGCAGCGGCGAAGCAGTTGCTGATTTTCTCGATGCGATTGTCGAGAATGTCGGGGAAACGCAGCAGCACAGGGGCAGTGATGTCGCGCAGCTGCAGTTCGTCCATTACGTCCTTCAGGTCGACGGAGGCATACCCTTGGCGCGGGGTCACGATGATGTGTCCCTTTTCGTTGATGGAGAAATAGTTGCGTCCCCATCCTATGATGTTATATAGTTCGGCGCTGTCCTCAATGCGCCATTTGCGTACTGGCAATTTGGTTCTCGGTTTTTTTGGTTTTCGGTTTTTTCAGAGTGCTCTGAGTGCTCTGAGATTAGTTGCTCCCCCTTTAGGGGGATGGGGCCGGCCGGCATCACACGCCGGTGTATGTGGAGGGGGTGAGGGCGTGGAGCTCGGCGCGCACTTCGGGGGTGACTTGCAAGGTGTCGATAAACTGGCTGATGGTATCGGCCGTCACCTTCTTGTTGGTGCGCGTGAGCGACTTAAGCGCCTCGTAGGGGTTGGGATAGCCTTCGCGGCGCAAGATTGTCTGTATGCCTTCAGCCACAACGCTCCACATGCGGTCGAGGTCGGCATCGATAGCGTCCTTGTTGAGCAGCAGCTTGCCCAGACCCTTAAGCGTGCTGGCCATGGCAATCATGCCGTGCGCCATGGGGACGCCCGTGTTGCGAATCACCGTGCTGTCGGTGAGGTCGCGCTGCAGGCGCGACACGGGCAGCTTCTGCGCCAGGTGTGCCAGCAGGGCGTTGGCAATGCCAAGGTTGCCCTCGCTGTTCTCGAAATCGATGGGATTCACCTTGTGGGGCATCGCCGACGAGCCCACTTCCCCGGCCTTGATCTGCTGTTTGAAGTAGTCCATGGATATATACATCCACATGTCGCGGTCGAGGTCGAGAAGGATGGTGTTGATGCGGCGCATAGCGTCGAACATGGCCGCCATATTGTCGTAGTTGCTTATCTGCGTGGTGTATTGCTCGCGCTCGATGCCCAGGTTCTCCTTGAGGAACTTATTGGCGAAGTCCTGCCAGTCGACCTGCGGGAAGGCAACGTGGTGGGCGTTGAAATTGCCTGTGGCGCCTCCGAATTTGCCGCTGATTTTCACGGCGTCGAGCGTGGCGAGCTGTTCCTGAAGGCGATATACGTACACCATGATTTCTTTGCCAAGGCGCGTGGGCGACGCCGGCTGGCCGTGCGTCTTTGCGAGCATGGCCACATCGGCCCATTCGTCGGCGCGGCTGCGCAGATGCTCTATCACGTCGGCGATCATGGGGCGGTACACGTCGTGCACGCTCTCGCGCACCATCATGGGCATGGCCGTGTTGTTGATGTCCTGCGAGGTAAGGCCAAAATGTATGAATTCCTTGTATTCGTTGATGTCAACCGAAAGGTTGAGCGCGCTGAATTGCTCTTTGATGAAGTATTCCACAGCCTTTACGTCGTGGTTGGTGACCGATTCGATCTCCTTCACGCGCCGAGCCTGCTCGAGAGTGAAGCTGCGGTAGATGTCGCGAAGCACTTCCTGCTCGATATGTGGCAAGGGCGGCAACTGGGGCAACCCTAAGGAAGAAAGTGCGATGAAATATTCAATCTCAACGCGAATGCGGTACTTGATTAGGGCGTATTCCGAGAAATACTCGTCAAGCTTCTCGCATTTGCTGCGATAGCGGCCATCAATGGCGCTGATGGCCGTAAGAGGTGAAAGTTGCATATTCGTCTTTAAAATTGTAAAATCACACAAAGGTACGGAAATATTTGTTATAATAGAATATTTTTTGTAATTTTGTCGAAATTAACTATAATGTAAGCATGTCAGAGCGCCACGACATTACCATCGCGCAAGCGCAAGCCCTGGTGGATCGCTGGATTACCACCGTGGGCGGCGGCTATTTCTCGCCACTCACCAACACTGCAGTGCTGGCCGAGGAGACCGGAGAGGTGGCGCGCATAATGGCGCGACGATATGGCGACCAGGTGGCCAAGCCGGGCGACAACGCCGACCTGGCCGACGAGCTGGCCGACGTGATGTGGGTGGTGATGGCCTTGGCCAACCAGACCGACGTCGACCTCACCGACGCCCTGGAGCGCAACCTGCAGAAAAAGCAGCTGCGCGACGCCCACCGCTTCCAAAAAGACCTATAAATCTTATAAATCTTATAAATCTTATAAATCTTATATAACACCTACCGATGTCAGACAAATACAACGAACAATTGGCCAAGAGCCAGGTAATCACCGACGATGCCCAAGTGGCTGCCGAGGTGGCCGCGCTGCTCGACAAGAGCATGGCTGAGAACCTGAACACCGACGTGTACAAATTCCTATTGGGATGCATCGACCTCACCACCCTCAACACCACCGACTCGCCGCAATCGGTGGCCGACTTCGTGGAGCGCGTCAACGCATTCGACGAAGAGCACCCCGACCTGCCCCACGTGGCAGCCGTGTGCGTGCATTCCAACTTCACGCCTGTGGTGCGCACCGTGCTCGACGTGAGCGGCGTGGAAGTGTGCTGCGTGTCGGGCTGCTTCCCCACCGGTCAATCGTTCATAGAGGCCAAGATAGCCGAGACGGCTCTCGCCGTGGCTGCCGGAGCCGACGAGATTGACATCGTGTTCGGCGTAGGCAACTACCTCGACGGCGACTACGAGGAAGTGTGCGACGAGATATCTGAGCAGAAGGACGCCTGCGGCCACTCGCGCCTGAAGGTGATACTCGAGACGGGCGCGCTGAAATCGGCCCTCAACATACGCAACGCATCGGTGCTGTCGATGTACTCCGGAGCCGACTTCATAAAGACGTCAACCGGCAAGGGCTACCCCGGCGCAAGCATCGAGGCTGCCTACGTGATGGCCCAGTGCATCAAGGAATACTACAACGAGACCGGCCGCATGGTTGGCTTCAAGGCAGCCGGAGGCGTGTCCACCACCACCGAGGCAGTGAAATACTACACCATAGTGAAGGAGGTGCTCGGCGAGCGCTGGCTCACACACGAATACTTCCGCATAGGCGCAAGCCGTCTGGCCAACAACCTGCTGGGCGACATTCTGGGCAAGGAGACAAAATTTTTCTGACCACCTAACATAGCATCAAGTGAAGATTTGGATCCACATCGACGGCGCACAGCAAGGACCCTACGAGGCCGACAGCCTGCCGCTTGACAAGATCAACGACGAAACGCCCGTGTGGCACGAGGGGCTGGCCAACTGGACGCGAGCTGCCGACGTGCCGGCCGTGGCACGCCTGCTCCACCCCGAGGCTGCCCCCACAGACCACGCGCGTAGCACCTACAGCGTGAGCCACGCCACCCACGACCTCACCGACCGTCCCGAGGACAAGTGCCCGGCCAATTACCTGGTGTGGTCGATACTGCTGACGCTGCTGTGCTTCAATCCCATTGGCATCATACCCATAATCACTGGCGCAGGCGTGCGCAACCGCTGGCGCAACCAGCAGTGGGACAGCGCTCGACGCCAGTCGGAGACCACGGCATGGTGGCTGATGATCACCATCGTCACCAGCCTGATGATGGCTCCCCTCACATTGCTGATGCAGAGCCTGTAACAAATCACCCTACTTAGAGCCGATATGCCAAATTCCACTACGCATAAGCGCCCCTGGCTGGGGCAAGTGCTGAAGGTGTTAGTGCCCATGATAGTCACCGTGGGCCTATGCTGGCTGATGATGCACCACATCGACTTCGGCGAGATGATGCGCATCATCCACACTCAGTGCGACTTCCGCTGGATGGCGTTGGCTCTGTGCGTGGGCGCGTGCGCCCACTTTTTCCGCGCCTGGCGTTGGGGCATACAGCTCGACGCACTTGGCGTGCGCACGCCTGGGCGCGTGCTCGTGTACAGCATATTCGGCACCTACGCCATCAACCTGCTGTTTCCCCGTTTGGGCGAGGTGTGGCGGTCGGGCTACGTGTCGAATCGGCAGCACGCCGACTTCGCCACAGTGTTTGGCTCGATGGTGGCCGAGCGCCTGAGCGACACCGTGGTGGTGCTGTTGCTGCTCGTGCTTTCAGGCTCGCTTGCCGCCAACCACATAGCCGACTACCTGATGCAGAACCGCGAACTATACGACCGCTCCATGGGCGTGGCCACATCGCCCTGGCTATGGCTTGCCATAGCGGCATGCGCAGCGCTGGCCTGGTGGTTCATCACGCGCAAATCCAAGGCTGGCAGCCTTATGGCACGCCTGCAGAAATTTGTGCACGGCCTGTGGCAAGGCTTCGCCTCGATAGCCACCATGCCTCACAAAGGGCGCTGGCTGCTGCTCACGCTGTGCCTTTGGGGGTGCTACCTCTCGTCGATGGTGATTGCCTTCATGGCGTTTCCGTTTACTCGCGAAGCCATGTCGCAGCACGGGCTAATCGCTCCCTTGGTCGCCTTCGTGCTCAGCAGCGTGGCCATGGGCGTGCCCAGCAACGGCGGCTTCGGCCCCTGGCAGTGGGGCGTGATATTCGCCTTGGACGTATACGGCGTGGAGGTGATGAACGCATCGGCGTTCGCCAACCTCTTCAAGAGCCTCGACACCCTGGTAATCATAGGCTTGGGCATAATAGCATTCGTGGCCATCATCCTCGACCGCAAGAAATCGCCCAGCCATCCCGCATCTCCCAACAATCCCAAACAATCCCACCTCTCCCTAATTAAGCAATGAATAAAGTCATCATCATCGGATGCGGAGGCGTGGGCACCGTAGTGGCCCACAAATGCGCACAAAACCCCGAGGTATTCAACGAAATAGTGATTGCCTCGCGCAACCAAAGCAAATGCGACGCCGTGGCTAAGGCCATTGGCAAGCCCAACGTAAGCACCGACCGCGTCGACGCCGACAGCGTGCCTGAGCTCGTAGCCCTCTTCAAGCGCCACAAGCCCGACTTGGTAATCAACGTTGCCCTCCCCTACCAGGACCTCACCATTATGGACGCATGCCTGGAATGCGGCGTCAACTACCTCGACACCGCCAACTATGAGCCAAAGGACGTGGCCCACTTCGAATACTCATGGCAATGGGCCTACCGCAAGCGCTTCGAGGACGCCGGCCTCACCGCCATCCTCGGCTGCGGATTCGACCCGGGCGTGAGCGGCGTGTTCACCGCCTACGCCGCCAAGCATTATTTCAGCGCCATGGAATACCTCGACATCGTCGACTGCAACGCCGGCAACCACGGCAAGGCTTTCGCCACCAACTTCAACCCTGAAATCAACATACGCGAAATCACCCAGAACGGCCGCTACTACAAGGACGGCAAGTGGGTGACCACAGGCCCGCTGGAGGTGCACATGCCTCTCACCTATCCCAACATTGGCGCACGCGACTCCTACCTGCTCTACCACGAAGAGCTCGAGAGCCTGGTGCAGAACTATCCCACCATCAAGCGCGCCCGATTCTGGATGACATTCGGCCAAGAATACCTCACACACCTGCGCGTAATCCAAGACATAGGCATGGCCCGCATCGACGAGGTGGAATACAACGGCGTGAAAATCGTGCCTCTGCAATTCCTAAAGGCTGTGCTGCCCAACCCCCAGGACCTGGGCAAGAACTACACGGGTGAGACATCGATAGGATGCCGAATCTCAGGCCTCGACAAGGACGGCAAGCCCATGACATACTATATATATAACAACTGCTCGCACCAGGAGGCCTACAAGGAGACCGGGATGCAAGCAGTGAGCTACACCACTGGCGTGCCGGCAATGGTCGGAGCCATGATGTTCCTCACTGGAAAATGGAACAAGCCGGGCGTGCACAACGTCGAGGAGTTCGATCCAGACCCCTTCCTGGCCGAGCTCGCCGTGCAAGGGCTGCCTTGGCACGAAGTAATCAATGAGCCGCTCGAAGTGGACAAACTCGACAACTAATGTGCGCATGAAAGGCATCGTACTGGCCGGTGGCTCCGGCACACGTCTCTATCCGATCACCAAAGCAGTGAGCAAGCAGCTGCTGCCGGTGTTCGACAAGCCGATGGTGTACTATCCTCTGTCGACACTGATGCACGCCGGCATTCGCGACATCCTGGTGATATCCACGCCGCACGACCTGCCTGCATTCCGCCGCCTGCTGGGCGACGGCTCTGACTACGGCTTGCATCTGCAATACGCTGAGCAGCCGTCGCCCGACGGCCTGGCCCAAGCCTTCATCATTGGCCGCGAATTCATCGGCGACGACGACGTGTGCCTGGTGCTGGGCGACAATATTTTCCACGGCAACGGCCTTGACGAGATTCTAGCCGAGGCTACCGCCAATGTAGAGCAACACGGCCGAGCCACAGTGTTCGGCTACTGGGTAAGCGACCCGGAGCGATACGGCGTGGCCGAATTTGACCGCCAGGGCAATTGCCTGAGCATTGAGGAGAAGCCTGAGCGTCCTAAGAGCAACTACGCCGTGGTGGGCCTCTACTTCTATCCCAACGACGTGGTGAAGGTAGCCAGCAGCATAAAGCCATCGGCGCGAGGCGAACTGGAAATCACGTCGGTCAACCAGGAATACCTGCGCCAAGGGCGCCTGAAGGTGGCTACCCTGGGACGCGGCTTCGCATGGCTCGACACCGGCACGCACGACTCGCTGAGCGAGGCATCCACGTTCATTGAGGTGATAGAGAAGCGACAAGGCCTGAAGGTGGCATGCCTTGAAGGCATAGCCTACGCTAAAGGCTGGATCGACGCCGACCACCTGCGACGCATCGCTGCCCCAATGAGCAAGAATCCCTACGGACACTACCTGCTGAGCCTGGCCGACGGCACAATCGAGCTCGACAAAAATTATTCATAATTCATAATGCAAAATGCATAATGCATAATTGGGAATGAATTCATGATTAATCATGTAAATTTTGAAAAAGAACTATTAACATGAACGTAATAGAGACATCGCTGCCCGGACTGCTGATAGTGGAGCCAACGCTACACCGCGACGCGCGCGGATACTTCACCGAGACGTACAGCGAACGCGACTGGCGCGCCGCCGGCGTCGACGCGAAATTCGTGCAGGACAACGAGAGCATGAGCACATACGGCGTGATGCGCGGGCTGCACTTCCAGCGTCCGCCCCATGCCCAGGCTAAGCTGGTGAGATGCGTGCAAGGGAGCGTGCTCGACGTGGCCCTCGACTTGCGCCGAGGCTCGCCCACCTATGGCCGCTGGGAGGCCGTGGAGCTAAGCGCCGACAATCACCGCCAGCTCTACATTCCGCGCGGATTCGCTCACGGGTTTGCCGTGCTGTCGCCCACCGCTGTGTTCCAATACAAATGCGACAACTACTACGCGCCGCAGTCGGAGGGCGGCATATACCTGCTCGACTCCGACCTGGGCATCGACTGGCGCATACCCATCGCCGAGGCAATACTCAGCCCCAAGGACACGAAGCACCCGCCGTTCAGCCAATACGCATCCGACTTTGAATTCTGACTTCTTTCAACCCCATATACCTGCTTTACCTACATGAAAAAACTATTGTTATTTGCTTTGCTCACATGCCTGGCCCTGCCTGGCATGATGCACGCGGCAGCCACTGAGCCCTACGCCGCCTACCTATTCACATATTTCACCGGCAACAGCATCGACGACGAGGCCGTGCGCTACGCCGTGAGCACCGACGGATACAACTTCCGCGCACTCAACGGCGGCAAGCCCGTGCTCGACTCGCGAGCCATCAGCAGCACAGGAGGCGTGCGCGATCCGCACATCCTGCGCGCCCAGGAAGACTCGTGCTTCTACATGGTAGTCACCGACATGGTGTCGGCCAACGGCTGGGACTCCAACCGCGCAATGGTGCTTCTGAAAAGCTACGATCTGCTCAACTGGCAGCCATCGGTGGTGAACATACAGAAGAAATACCCCAACCAGGGCAATCTTAAGCGCGTATGGGCGCCCCAGACCATCTACGACCCCGAAGCCGGCAAATACATGGTGTACTGGTCGATGAAGCATGGCGACGGACCCGACATCATCTATTATGCCTACGCCAACCCCGAATTCACCGACATCGAGGGCGAACCTAAAGTGCTGTTCAACCCCGCCGACGGCAAAAACTGCATCGACGGCGACATCGTGGACCGCGACGGCACGTTCTATATGTTCTACAAGACCGAAGGCCACGGCAACGGCATACGCGTGGCCACCACCAAGTCGCTGACATCGGGCCAGTGGCAAGAGAATCCTGAATACAAGCAGCAAACCAAAGAAGCCGTGGAAGGCGCCGGCACATTCAAGCTGATTGGCCAAGACAAGTACATACTCATGTACGACGTGTATATGAACGGGAAATACCAATTCACCGAAACCACCGACTTCGACAACTTCAAGATTGTGGACAACGACGTGACAATGGACTTCCACCCCCGCCACGGCACCGTGATACCCATCACTCGCGCTGAGCTCGTGCGACTCACCAATAAATACGGACTGCCTGCCGACATCACCATACCGCAGCCTGTGCACAGCGCCGACAAACCATTTGCCGTGGGCGAAAACACATTCCTGCTCGACGGCAAGCCCTTCGTGGTGAAGGCTGCCGAGCTGCACTATCCTCGCATACCCCGCGAATACTGGGAGCATCGCATACAGATGGTGAAGGCCCTGGGCATGAACACCGTGTGCCTCTACGTGTTCTGGAACATACACGAGCCGCGTGAGGGCGAATTCGACTTCAGCGGCAACAACGACATTGCCGAATTTTGCCGCATAGCCCAGAAGCACGGAATGCAGGTGATAGTGCGTCCCGGCCCCTATGTGTGCGCCGAGTGGGAAATGGGCGGTCTGCCCTGGTGGCTGCTCAAGAAGAAAGACATACGCCTGCGCGAGCAGGACCCCTACTTCATGGAGCGCGTGAAGATATTCGAGCAAGAGGTGGGCAAGCAGCTCGCTCCGCTCACCAAGGCCAACGGCGGCCCCATCATCATGGTGCAAGTGGAGAATGAATACGGATCGTATGGCGTGGACAAGCCCTACGTGAGCGCAATCCGCGACATCGTGAAGGAGGCCGGATTCGACAACGTGGAGCTCTTCCAGTGCGACTGGTCGAGCAACTTTGAGAACAACGGCCTCGACGACCTAACGTGGACCATGAACTTCGGCACGGGAGCCAACATCGACAACCAATTCCGCCGCCTGAAAGAGCTGCGCCCCGACGCGCCGCTGATGTGCTCGGAATTCTGGAGCGGATGGTTCGACAAGTGGGGCGCCAACCACGAGACGCGAGCTGCCGACGACATGGTGGCAGGCATCGACGAGATGCTGAGCAAGGACATAAGCTTCTCGCTCTACATGACCCACGGAGGCACATCGTTCGGCCACTGGGCCGGAGCAAACAGCCCTGGCTTCGCTCCCGACGTGACATCTTACGACTACGACGCGCCCATCACCGAATGGGGCACCGCCACGCCAAAATACTACCTGCTGCGCGAGACGCTGCAGAAATACAGCGACAAGAAGTTGCCCACAGTGCCCAAGCCCAACCCCATAATCGCAGTGCCTGAATTCAAGCTTACGCAATTCGCTCCGCTTAGCGCTGGCATACAGCGCACCGTGGAGAGCCGCGACATAGCCACAATGGAGGCGCTCGACCAAGGCTGGGGCTGCATACAATACACCACCACCCTGCCCGCCATCCCGGCCGGCTCTACGCTGAGCATCAACGACCCGCACGACTACGCACAGGTATTCATCGACGGCGAATACGTGGGCAAGCTCGACCGCGTGAAGAACGAAAAAGTGCTGGCGTTGCCCGCCGCCAAGGCCGGTGCCAAGCTCACCATCCTCATCGAGGCCATGGGCCGCATCAACTTCGGCCGAGCCATCAAGGACTTCAAGGGAATCACCAACAACGTAGTGGTTAACTGCAACCTCGACGGACATCCCACGGCAATTGACCTCAAAAACTGGGCCATCGACCTCATCCCCGACGACTACTCAGTGGCCGTGGCTGCCCTGGAGCAGACTGCCGAGCCCACCGACGGCGGCAGAGGATACTACCGTGGCACTTTCAAGCTCAACAAGACGGGCGACACCTTCCTCGACATGAGCACTTGGGGCAAAGGCCAAGTGTGGGTCAACGGACACCCTCTGGGCCGATTCTGGAAGATAGGCCCGCAACAGACACTCTACGTGCCGGGCCCGTGGCTCAAGAAGGGCGAGAACGAGGTGATTGTGCTCGACATAGCCGGCCCGGAGAGCGCCGTGGCGGCCGGTCTGACGCAGCCTAAGCTCGACGACCTGAACCTGGAGAAGAGCAACCTGCACAACAATCCCGGCGACCGTCCCGACCTGAACTCGGCTACGCCCAACGCAAAAGGCCAATTTGCGCCCGGCAATGGCTGGCAGAGCGTCGACTTCGCAGCTCCGGCCAAAGGCCGCCTGCTCGCCATTGAGGCGCTATCCACCCATGACGGCGGCGACGTGGCTGCAATAGCCGAGCTATACGCCAAGGGCGCCGACGGCAAGCGCCTCAGCCGCGAATCCTGGACGGCAAGATACGCCGACAGCGAAAACGACGCGCAGGGCAACCACACCGCCGACAAGGTGTACGACCTGCAAGAGTCGACCTACTGGGCCACCGTGCCCGGCGTGAGCGGCCCGCACCTGATCATCATCGACCTTGGCGGCGACACTGCCATCACAGGCATCGACTATCTGCCTCGCGCCGAAGCGGGCGCGCCCGGCAGCATCAAGGACTATAAAATCTACGTGATTGACTGACCAGCATAAGAGGGCTTTGCCACATGGCAAAGCCCTCTTATGCTTAAATATTTTCCTGATTGGATTTAGACGAATACATACTCAGCCACACATCGCCTGAGCCCGAGCATCTGCGACGCATCTACCGCGACACCTACCTGCACCACCTGTATCCGCGCATGTGCTCGGGGCATCTGCAGGGACGCCTGCTGGTGATGCTCACGCAGATGATCAAGCCACGGCGCATCATAGAATTGGGAGCATTCACCGGCTATTCCACCCTGTGCCTGGCCGAGGGCATGCCGCCCGACGCCGAGCTACACACCATCGAAATCGACGACGAAGCCGCAGAAGAGCTGGCCGAGACATTTGCCGCCTCGCCGTGGGCCGACCGCATACGCCTGCACGTGGGCGCTGCGCTCGACGTGATACCAACGCTCGAGCCTGGCTGGGACATGGCATTCATCGACGCTAACAAGCGCGAATACGCGCAATACTACGAGATGCTGCTGCCCAGAATGCGTAAGGGCGCGTTCATCCTGGCCGACAACACGCTGTGGGGCGACAAAGTGTACGACCCCGGTGCCCGCCAGGACCCGCAGACACGCGCCATGGAGCAATTCAACGACATGATTGCCGCCGACCCTCGCGTAGAGAAGGTGATATTGCCCTTGCGCGACGGCCTGACGCTGATGCGCGTCAACGATTGAATGCGAATCAAAGCATTTTTTGCGGATTTTTTGTAACTTTGCAAAGTATTAGTGCGTTACTAACATAAATGAACTAAAAACCTCAGAGTTATGGAATCAACACGTCAAGCCAAAATAGCCCGCTTGCTGCAGAAAGAGCTCAGCGAAATCTTCCGCAGGCAGACGGCCCAAACGCACGGCACCCTCGTGTCGGTGAGCGCAGTGCGCGTATCGCCCGACCTGTCGGTAGCCAAGGCATATCTATCGATATTCCCCAGCGACAAGGGCCAGGAAATACTGAAGAACATCAACGCGCAGGCGCAAACGATAAGATACGAACTGGCACAGCGCGTGCGCTACCAGTTGCGACGCACACCCGAACTTAGCTTCTACATCGACGACTCACTCGACTATATCGACAATATTGATCACCTGCTGGGAAAGGACGCAGACAAGCCAGCCCAATAATCCACGCACCTCTCGATGTTAGCCTGGCGCATAGCCCTTCGCTATTTGTTTTCCCGCAAGTCGCATGGCGTGGTCAATGTAATCTCAGCCATCTCGGTGGCCGGCGTGGCTGTGGCCACGGCAGCCATCGTGATTGTTTTGTCGGTGTTCAACGGCTTCACGGCCATCAGCGAGGCACGCCTTTCGGCTCTCGACCCGCAGATAAAAATCACGCCCGTTGAGGGCAAGACGCTGGCCAACGCCGACTCCCTGGCCCGGGCAGTGAACGCCGTCGAGGGCGTGGCAGTGGCAGTGCCCGTGATCGAAGAGCGAGGTCTGGCTATTTGCGGACCTCAGCAGAAGCCCGTGATATTCAAGGGAGTGCCGGCTAACTACCCCAACGTGGTAGACATCGGCTCGGTAATCATCGACGGCGTGTGGGCCGACTCGGCCTACGACATGGCCACCGCCATACTTTCGGTGGGCGTGGCGCTCGACCTAGAAGCGCGTCCGGGCATGGCATCAGTGGTGGACCTGTACGCACCGCGTCGCGTGGGACGCATCAACCCGGCCAACCCCGCTGCCGCATTCCATGGCGACAAGCTTCTGGTGAGCGGCGTCACACAAATCGACCAGCCGGAATACGACAACGATTTCATGGTGATACCGCTGTCGACAGCCCGTGGACTGCTCGACTACGACACCGAAGCCACAGCAGTGGAGCTGCGGCTTCAGCCCGGAGCGGAAGCCAACGCAGTAGCTCCCCGTCTAAGGGAGATGCTGGGTTTGAAGGCGCACGTGCTCACCAGGCAGCAGCAAGAGGCATCGTCGTTTCGTATGATTCAGGTGGAAAAATGGATTACGTTCATGATGCTTACGTTCATACTGATAATAGCATCATTCAATATAATATCAACCCTGTCGCTGCTCGCCATAGAGAAGAGCGACAACATGTACACATTGCGCTCGATTGGCGCCACGCGAGGCACCGTGCGACGCATATTCATGTGGCTCGGTGTCGACGTGAGCGTGGCAGGCGGCCTTATTGGCGCAGTGCTTGGCTCGATGCTGGTGCTGGTGCAGCAGTGGGGGCATGTGATAAAGCTGGCAGGCGACGAATCGCACATGTCGATTGTGTACTATCCTGTGCGGCTCGACGCCACCGACCTGCTGGCCGTGCTCGGCTTGGTGGCCTTAGTGGCGGCGGCAAGCGGCGCGATAGCAATGGCTCTGGCCAAAGTAGAACCTCGAAAAGAAGAATGAGATGGTAGAGAACAAAAAAGGCATAGTAGTGTATTGCGCGTCGAGCGCCGAAATTGCCGACGACTACTTTGAAGTGGCGCGCCAACTGGGGGCTGCCATAGCGCGCTGCGGGCTGCCCGTAATCAACGGTGCCGGGCGCATGGGCTTGATGGCGGCTGTGAGCGACAGCGCTCTCGATGCCGGAGGCGTGGCCATAGGCGTGATTCCGCGATTCATGGTTGATGCTGGCCGCAACCACCCGGGCCTCACGCGCACCATCGTCACCAAAGACATGCACGAGCGCAAAAGCACCATGGCAAGCCTCGCACGGGGCGCAATAGCCCTGCCGGGAGGAGTAGGCACGCTCGAAGAACTGGCCGAAATGATGACGTGGCGCAAACTGGGCATCTTCAAGGGCCCCGTGGTGATATTCAACTACCGCCACTATTACGATCCTCTGATCGAGTGGCTCAACAATTCGGTTAAAGAGGGATTCACCACTCGCGACCGCCATCCCTGGGCCATCGCCGATACCGTGGAGGAGGCTGTGCACCTCGCCACATCTGTAGACAACGATTTCAAACCGATGTTCAAGCTATAACTATGTTACCTGATTCACTCAACATAGGGATGCGACCGCTCGAGCGATTCGACACAGCCGGCCCCGACCTTAGCCACATCGAGGCAAGAACCATACTGCGGCACCCCCGCGAGCTGCCGCCTCCACCTGCGCCTGCCAAATGGAGCACCGGGCTCGACGGCTCGGAGCGCACCGTAAGCGTTGGCGATAATTCTGGCGTGCTCACCGTGGTGGCCGTCGTTATCGTGCTGATGATGATTAACTACAAGCACTGCCGCCGCCTATTCTCCACGCTCTGGCAAGAGATGTGGGCAATGAGGCACCGAGCCAACGTATTCGACGAACACACATCCAACGAAACACGAGTGCTGGCGCTGATGGCCCTGCAATGGTGCATGTGCACCGGACTGCTGCTCTACAGCGGCCTGGGCTTGAGCGGAGCCACGCTGGCCCCCTCCAAGGCGTTCATCGACACCGGCAGCCTGATACTGCTGATGGTGGCGTATTACGTGGCGCAATGGGCAGCCTACCAAGTGGTGGGATACACCTTCACAACGCCCATCGGACGGCGTCTGTTCGTGCAGGGATTCACATCATCGCAGAGCCTGCTGGGCTTCGCCCTGCTCATCCCGGCGCTCGTGTCAATTTTCTATCCCTCGGCCGCTTTTGTGGCTGTAATTGTCGGCGTTTCCTTATACATTATAGCTCGAATCGTGTTTATAACTAAGGGTTTTAGAATTTTTTACACAAATTTTGGCTCAATTTTCTATTTTATTTTGTACCTTTGCACTCTGGAAATAGTACCACTGCTTTTAGTTTATTATTTAGCGCTATTTTTGGTGAATAGCCTATGAGAAACTCTGACATAAACCAGCACTAAAGTGAAAATAAAGAAAATCCTCGTATCTCAGCCTCAGCCAAAATCAGACAAGTCGCCGTATTTCGAGCTTTCGCAAAAATACGGAGTGGATGTCGTATTCCGTCCCTTCATCAAGGTAGAAGGGCTCTCTTCGAAAGAGTTCAGGCAGCAAAGGGTGAATATTTCCGACTTCACAGCCGTGATATTCACTGCTAAAACCGCTATTGACCATTTTTTCCGTCTCTGCGAAGAGATGCGCGTCAATATCCCCGACACAATGAAATATTTCTGCACCACAGAGTCGACCGCCCTTTATCTGCAGAAGTATATCGTGTACCGCAAGCGCAAAATATTCCATGCCGACACCGGCAAGCTCGACGACCTGCTGCCGTATCTGCTGAAACACAAAAACGAGAATTTTCTCTACGCCGTCAGCGACGTGCACAATGGCGAAACCAACATACTCGACAAGAACAACTTGCGCTACACTCGCGCCGTGATGTACCGCACGGTGAGCAACGACTTCACACCTGAGGAAGCATTCGATTACGACATGCTCGTATTCTTCAGCCCGCAGGGAATCGAATCGCTGCTCAAAAACTTCCCTAACTTCGAGCAGGGCGACCTACGCATTGCCACGCTCGGCGCCACCACTGCCCAGGCCGTGAAAGATGCCGGGCTGCGACTCGACCTGCAGGCACCCACCGCCAAGGCTCCGTCGATGACCACAGCCCTCGACATGTACCTGGCCGAGGAAGCCGAGCTTGAGCTGAAAAAAGCCTGACCAGTCCTCGCCCAGGATGCTTCGCCTATACAAAAAGCAAAAACTATGCAGTGCACTTGCCATCGACGCACTCTTTGACAAGGACGCTGACACATGCTCGTGCCTTGCCTTCCCGCTGCGCGCCGTGTGGCGCGAGAATCCGGGCAGGAAGTGCGACGCGCCGCTGCAATTCTTGATTTCAGTGCCTAAGAAGCGCCTGCGCCATGCTGTCGACCGCGTGACGATGCGCCGACGCATACGCGAAGCCTTCCGGCTCAACCACCAGAGCCTTCCCATCGAGGCCGGCAAGAAATTAGACGTGATTTTCGTGTACGTCAACTCCGGGCCGCTGCCCTACGCCAAGGTGGAGCGCGCCATGCAGAAGATTCTCACCCAACTCTCGGCCAAGCCATGCTCAGAAAGCTGACAAAAGCCATCAACACCCTGCTCACATGGCTGTTGTGCCTGCCCGTGCTCTTCTATCGGGCTTGCATATCGCCCATGCTCCCCCCGAGCTGCCGCTTCACGCCCACTTGCAGCCAATATGCGCTGGAAGCGCTGCGCAAGCATGGCCCCGTGCGCGGCCTTTGGCTCACTGCCAAGCGCATTCTGCGCTGCCATCCCTGGGGAGGCAGCGGATACGACCCCGTGCCATGAACATCTACCCCTCGCGCATGTCGTCGCCCCCTTCATCAGGCATGGCCATCACCGACGCGCACACCCACAACCAGGATGCCGGCCCCGACGCGATCATCAACCTTGCGCCGGGAGTGTACGCGCCGCCGAGAGCCGACCGGCTCTACAGCATTGGGCTGCACCCCTGGGACACGGCCAAATGCCAAGGCGCGGATGCCGACGACGTGATGCAGAAAGTGGCGCAATGCGCACAGCTCGACAACGTGGTGGCAATAGGCGAATGCGGGCTCGACACCATGCGAGGTGCGCCCATGAAGGAGCAAGAGCGCATCTTCCGCATGCACGTGGCCATCAGCGAGTCTGTGCGCAAGCCCATGATTCTCCACGCCGTGCGCTCGCTGCAGCCGCTTATCAGGCTGCGCCGCGAGATGCAACCCTCGCAGCGATGGATCGTGCACGGATTCCGTGGCTCCGCTGCCAAGGCGCAAGCGCTCGTTGATGCCGGCATCGACATTTCTTTAGGCTCCAAATACATCGAGGAAGTGGACAAAATAGTGCCCAACGGGCATCTATGGCGCGAAACCGACATGGATTTTTGATTTATTGACATTTCACGGCCCAAAAAACAAGATTCTTTTGTCCTGGCATATTGATTAATTGATTAATTTTGCAAAACATTAGAAGAATGGCGACGGCACAGCCTCGCTTAGCAAATATAGATTATCAAATGTCAGATGCAAATCACGCCAGCGACAACCTGGTGATAATACCCACATACAACGAAAAGGAAAACATTGCCGCCATTATCGACGCAGTGCTCGCCTTGCCAGAAACATTCGACATACTTGTTGTCGACGACAATTCGCCCGACGGCACCGCCGCAATTGTGAAGGGGAAGATTGAGCAATACCCGGGGAGGGTGCATCTGCTGGAGCGAAAAGGAAAGCAAGGACTGGGCACCGCCTATCTGGCCGGCTTCGATTGGGCGCTCGAGCGCCACTACGAATACATCTTCGAGATGGATGCCGACTTCTCGCACGCGCCGGCCGACCTGATTCGCCTGCGCCAAGCCGTGATTGATGGAGGCGACGTGGCCGTGGGCTCGCGCTACAGCAAGGGCGTGAATGTGGAGAATTGGCCCATGGGCCGCGTGCTCATGTCGTACTACGCATCGAAATACGTGCGGTTCGTAACCGGGCTGCCCGTGCACGACACCACAGCCGGATTCGTATGCTACCGCCGCAAAGTGCTCCAATCGATGGCCCTCGACAAGGTGAGGCTCAAGGGCTATGGCTTCCAAATCGAAATGAAATACACCGCCCACAAGCTCGGGTTCAAGGTGGTGGAGGTGCCAATTGTGTTCGTCAACCGCGTGCTGGGCACGAGCAAAATGAATTCGAGCATATTCGGCGAGGCAATGTTCGGCGTTGTGAGGCTGCGCGTTGAGCCATTACCCAAGAAATAACCATGTACACGATAATCATCAACGCCCGCCTGGCCGGAAGCCCTCGCAGCGACCACTACATCGTAGTGCGCGATGAGCGCATCGCCGAAATTGGCATGGGCCAAGCTCCCGACATAGCCGGGGCCGCTATCATCGACGCAGCCGGCAGCCTGGCCATGCCGGGCGCAATCGACTGCCACGTGCATTTCCGCGAGCCCGGCCTCACCCACAAGGCCGACATCGCCAGCGAAAGCCGCAGCGCCGTGGCCGGAGGCGTCACGTCGTATTTCGACATGCCCAACACCAAGCCTCAGACCACCACCATCGAGGCTTGGAGCCAAAAATGCTCCCTTGCCGCCAATAGCTCCATGGCCAACTACGCCTTCTACATCGGAGCCACCAACGACAATCTCGACGAGCTCTGGCAAGCGCCCTACGACCGCATACCGGGCGTGAAACTCTTCATGGGCTCGTCGACAGGCAATATGCTCGTCGACAGCAAAGAGCAAATCCAGGGAATATTCGAAAGCATTCCATCCGACATCATAATCTCGGTGCACGCCGAAGACCAAGACATAATCAACGCCAATGCCGCCAAAATACGCAGCCTTTACCCGCAAGGCCAGGTGCCCGTGGCATTGCATTCGGCCATACGCAGCGCCGAAGCATGCCTGAAATGCAGCACTGAGGCTGTGGAAATAGCGCGCGCCACGTGCCACCGGCTCAATCTGTGCCACATGTCCACTGCCGCCGAGCTGAGCCTGCGCCAGCCAGGCTTAATCACCATCGAGGTGTCGCCCCACCACCTGATGTGGTGCGACGAGGATTACGACCGAAAAGGCACCCTCATCAAGATGAATCCGGCGGTGAAATCGCGTGCCGACCGCGACGCGCTGCGCAAAGCAGTGGCCGAAGGCCGGGTTGACATCATAGCCACCGACCACGCGCCTCACCTGCTGAGCGAAAAGCAGGGCGACGCGCTCACGGCCACGTCGGGCGCGCCTGTGGTGCAATACTCGCTGCCTTGGATGCTATCACACTTCGACGAGAGCCGTGTGCAGCAGCTTATGTGCGAAAACCCGGCGCGAATATTCGGCATCGAGGGCCGCGGATCTCTCGCTCCCGGCTGCTATGCCGACATCACGCTCGTGCGCACGCTCGACAATCAGCAATGCATCTCGGCCGACAGTTACCTGGGCAAATGCGGATGGTCGCCGGCAATAGGCGAGCCGGTAAGCCGAGAAGTGACGCACACCTGGGTCAACGGCACGCTCGTGTACGCCCACGGCTCCATCGTAGCCGACCACGCGCCCGGCCAGCCATTGAAATTCACCCGCTCTTAGTCAGCCAAGCCATCACGCCATGAAGTCATCACCATTCCAAAAATCAATCCTTGCCGGCATAGCCATATCCATCGGCTGCGTGGTGTTTCTGCGCGTTACGGGAGTGGCCGGAGCCGTGCTATTCGCCTTCGGGCTGCTCACGTGCATACATTTCAAGTTGCCGCTCTACACCGGCACAGCCGGATTCTTCAACAGCAAAGCAGAATTCTGCCGACTTTGGACCATACTTTTTGGCAACATCGTCGGCTGCCTGATCATGGCCCTGGGCATGCGCTACGCGCTGCCCACGCTACCCGACCTGGCCGGCGTAATTACAGCCGTGCGCGCAGACTACTCGCCCGTGCAGGCATTCCTCCTGGCCATAGGCTGCGGATTCATCATGACCACAGCCGTAAAATTCGCGCGCGAAGGCAAGTTCCTGCCTCTGGTGTTCGGCGTCCCGGTGTTCATCCTGTGCGGATTCATCCATAGCATCGCCGACGCTTTCTACATACTCTGCTCCCCTTACGATTTGCTCACGGAGCAGACCGGCCCGATTTTGCTCAACTACGTCATGGCCGTTGCCGGCAACATGGTGGGCTGCAACCTCTACCGCATCATTTGCCTCGACCGCGCCTACGAATAATCGGCGTCCTCAGGCCATAGCATTTTTTTATAATTCATAAACATAAAAATTGCGACGTTTATTTTTGTCAATCAGAAAATAATTCATACCTTTGTGGAGTGAATCGACTCCTTGCGGGTGTTCACGACATTTAAGCCTAACTATTACCATAAGTTTCAGTTATTAACCAATTTAGCACAATGTTAGAAAAAGCTAACGTAAAGACATTGGATAAAGTGGTGGTGCGATTCTCGGGCGACTCTGGCGACGGTATGCAGCTCGCGGGCAACATCTTTACCAACGTATCGGCCGGCGTGGGCAACCAGGTTTCCACTTTCCCGGATTATCCAGCTGAAATCCGCGCACCTCAGGGCTCGCTGAGCGGCGTGTCAGGATTTCAAGTAAGCGTCGGCAATCGAGTGCACACTCCCGGTGACCAATGCGATGTATTGGTGGCTATGAATCCTGCCGCGCTCAAAACCAACCACAAATTTCTGAAGCCCGGAGGCGCAATCCTACTCGATATCGACTCGTGCAAGGAAGCCGACCTGAAAAAAGCACTCTACGAGACTCTTGACCCCATCAAGGAGCTTGGCATCACCGACCAAGTGCTTGAGGTGCCCATCACGTCGATGACCAAAGCTGCCCTCGCCGACTCAGGCATGGACAACCGCGCCGTGCTCAAGTGCCGCAACATATTCGCGCTTGGCCTGGTGTGCTGGCTGTTCGACCGCCCCATTGAGAATGCTCTCAAGATGCTTAAGAACAAGTTTGCGAAGAAGCCTGCCATCTACGAAGCAAACGCCAAAGTAATCCAAGCCGGATACAACTATGGCTCAAACATACACGCGTCGGTGTCGACCTACCGCATCGAATCAGAAGATCCGCGTCCGGGCATCTACACCGACATCAACGGCAACACCGCCACGGCATGGGGCTTGATCATGGCTTCGGAGAAGGCCGGACGTCCGCTCTTCCTCGGCTCCTACCCCATCACCCCCGCCACCGACATCCTGCATGAGCTGGCCAAGCGCAAAGACCTTGGCGTGAAGGCTTGCCAGATGGAGGACGAAATCGCCGGCGTATGCTCGGCAATCGGCGCCTCGTACGCCGGGAACCTGGCCGTGACATCCACTTCCGGCCCCGGCCTCGCCCTTAAGAGCGAAGGCATCGGCCTGGCTGTTATAGCCGAGCTCCCGCTCGTCGTCATCGACGTGCAGCGCGGCGGTCCGTCGACCGGCCTTCCCACCAAGACTGAGCAGACCGACCTGATGCAGGCCCTCTACGGCCGCAATGGCGAAAGCCCCTTGTGCGTAGTGGCTCCCGCATCGCCCACCGACTGCTTCACCATGGCATTCGAGGCCTGCCGCATCGCTATCGAGCACATGACACCCGTGATTCTGCTCAGCGACGCATTCATCGGCAACGGCTCCAGCGCATGGCGCGTGCCCGAAGCAAGCGATTACCCCGAAATAAAGGTTAAATACGTGCCTGAGGATCTGCGCGAAAGCTGGACTCCCTACCTCCGCAACGAAGAAGACCTGGCGCGCTATTGGGCTATCCCCGGCACACCCGGCCTCACCCACCGCCTCGGCGGCCTCGAGAAGGACTCAAAGACCGGCGCAATCTCCACCAACCCCGCCAACCACGAGGTGATGGTAGGCCTGCGCAAAGAGAAAATCGCACGCATCGCCAACGACATCCCCGAGGTTGACGTGCTCTGCGACAAGGACGCCGACACCCTGCTCATCGGCTGGGGCGGCACCTACGGCCACCTCTACACAGCTGCTGAAGAGCTCTGCTCAAACGGACATCCCGTGGCTTTCGCCCACTTCCGCTACATCAATCCTCTGCCCAAGAACACCGCAGAGGTAATCAGCCGCTACAAGCGCATCATCGTTGCCGAGCTCAACACCGGCATGTTCGCCGACTATCTGCAAGCTAAATTCCCCCACACCGATATCCGCCGCATCAACAAGATTCAGGGCCAGCCCTTCTTGGTGAAAGAAGTAGTGGACGGAGTCATTAACTTTATGGACGAAAAATAATGGAACAGACTACATTCACCCCGGCCAACTTCAAAAGTGACCAATCAGTGCGCTGGTGCCCGGGCTGTGGCGACCACGCAATCCTCAACTCGCTCCACAAGGCTATGGCTACCCTGGGAGTGCCCCCGCACATGACAGCCGTAATTTCGGGCATCGGCTGCAGCTCGCGCCTGCCCTACTACATGAACACATATGGCTTCCACACCATACACGGACGCGCTGCCGCAATTGCCACCGGATTCAAGGTTGCCAACCCTGAAATGACGGTATGGCAAATCTCGGGCGACGGCGACGGCCTCGCCATCGGAGGCAACCACTTCATCCACGCTGTGCGCCGCAACATCGACATCAACATGATGCTCTTCAACAACAAAATCTACGGCCTCACCAAGGGTCAGTACTCGCCCACCAGCGACCGTGGATTCGTGTCGAAGTCATCGCCCTACGGAACCACCGAGGATCCGTTCATCCCGGCTGAGCTCGTGTTTGGCGCTCGCGGCCAATTCTTCGCTCGCTCAATCGACGTTGAGCTCGTCATCTCGCAAGAGGTGATGCTGGCCGCTGCACGCCACAAAGGCGCTTCGGTAGTGGAAATCCTGCAAAACTGCGTGATTTTCAACAACGGCATCCACAACCCCATCACCGACAAGGAGGTGCGCGCCGACCGCACAATCCATCTGGTGCACGGCGAGAAGATGCTCTTCGGCAAGAACAAGGAATTTGGCCTTGTGCAAGACGGATTCGGCCTGAAGGCTGTGAAGGTGGGCGAAGACGGCTACACCCTCGACGACGTGCTCGTGCACGACGCTCACTGCAAGAGCAACTTCCTGCATCAGCAGCTGGCCATGATGGACGGCAAGGAGCTGCCTGTGGCTATCGGCGTAATCCGCGATGTGGATATGCCCACCTACAACGACTCTGTTGACGCTCAAGTAGCCGAGGTGAAAGCAAAGAAAGGCTTCACCTGCCTGCGCGACATGATTCTCGCCGGCGAAACCTGGGAAGTAAAATAAGCCCTGCGCGCTTACCCCCTAAAATAGGCTTGGCGACATCGCCAAGCCTATTTTTTTTACCTCTCATAGTGCTCTGAGTGTTCAGAGAGCTATTTAGTGCGCAAGCGATTGCATGTCCACCAGGCGCTTGTAGTAGCCGCCCAAGGCCAAGAGCTCGTCGTGCGTGCCCTTCTCCACGATTCGGCCCTCGTGAAGCACGCATATCAGGTCGGCATTGCGTATGGTGCTGAGCCGGTGGGCTATCACCAGCGTGGTGCGGTCCTTCGTCAGGCGGTCGAGCGCTTCCTGCACCAAATGCTCGCTCTCGCTGTCGAGCGCCGACGTGGCCTCATCGAGGATAAGGATGGGCGGATTCTTCAGTATGGCGCGCGCTATGCTCAATCGCTGGCGCTGGCCTCCCGATAGGCGGCAGCCACGGTCGCCAATCTGCGTGTTGTAGCCGTCTTCGCTTGAAATGATGAACTCGTGAGCGTTGGCTATTTTAGCCGCAGCCTCCACTTCGGCACGCGTGGCCTTGTTCACGCCAAACGTTATATTGTTGTATATAGTGTCGTTGAATAGAATGGCATCCTGGTTGACGTTGCCCATAAGCGACCGCAGGTCATACACGCGCAAGTCGCGCACATCCACGCCGTCGATAGTGATTCTGCCCTTGCGCACGTCGTAAAATCGCGGCAAGAGGTCGGCCATGGTGGTTTTGCCGCTGCCCGATTGCCCCACAAGCGCCACTGTGCTTCCGGCCGGAATGTCAAGGTTGATGTCCTGAAGCACCGGCCTGTCGGCATAGCTGAATTCTACGCCCTCATATTTGATGGAGCCAACCTCCTTCAGCGGTGCGTGCGGACGCTCAGGGTCGGCAATGGGATTGTGGGCCGAAAGTATCTTGTCGACGCGCACCATCGAGGCCAAGCCCTTCTGTATGGCATACGTGGCCTTGCTCAGGTCCTTTGCCGGATTGATGATGCTGTAGAATATCACCATATAGTAGATAAACGACGCTGCATTCATCGAAGAATAGCCTGAAAGAATGAGCGAGCCGCCAAACCACAGCACGATGGCAATGGCCACAGTGCCAAGGAATTCGCTCATGGGGTGAGCCAACGACTGGCGGCGTGCCACGACGTTGCTCAGATGATAGAATTCCTGGTTCTCGCGGTGGAAGCGCGCCTTCACTTTGCCCTCGGCGTTGAAAGCCTTGATTATGCGCAAGCCTCCAAGCGTCTCTTCTATATTGGACATCAGCACGCCAAACTGATTTTGCAGTTCGAGCGATTTGCGCTTAAGCCTCTTGCCCACTTTGCCCATCACCATGCCAGCCAAAGGCAGCAGAATAAGCACGAACAACGTCAGCTGCCACGAAATGGCTATCATCATGCCCAAGCACACGATAATCATCACCGGATTCTTGAAGAGCATGTCGAGCGAAGCCATTATGGAGTTCTCGATTTCGGCAACGTCGCCGCTCATTCGGGCCATCACGTCGCCCTTGCGCTCGCTAGTGAAGAACCCTATTGGAAGCACAGTGATTTTGTCGTATACGTAATTGCGTATGTCGCGCACGATGCCCGAGCGCATAGGTATGATGAAGTAGCTGCTCAGATAGGCCGTGCCTGTCTTGAGCGCCGTCATTGCCACCAACAGCAGGGCCAAAAGCGCCAGCGTATTGCTCTGTCCGTAGGATTCTATTGATTGCTGCGTGTAATAATAAAAATCATTCACTGCAACGTCCTTAATCGAGCCCGAGCCAAGCGGCATGTACTGGTACACGTCCGACTTTATCTTGAATAGCATCTCCAAGATGGGGATGATTACAGCAAACGAAAACAGCGTTAGCACCGCTGTGAGCAGGTTGAATATTATATTTAGAGCCAGGTACCGCTTATAGGGCGGGACAAACCGGCGCAACAGCTTCACAAAATCATGCATTGCTTAGTGGAGTATTATCGAGTTTACAGGCAGATTTCGCCGCCCTTCAATTTTGATGTGCAAAGTTAGCAATTATCTTTGGTTATTTGAGGCATATATCTATCTTTTCGATTTCACGATTCGATTGTTTTTATTAATTTTGCAAATCGAATGCACTATTTGTTTTGTTATTAACTAAATAATCATCAAGAATATAATAATTACAATTATGATAAAGAAATCCATGAAGACGGCCCTAATAGCCGTGCTTGCGTGCGCAGCATCTGCTTGCTTCATCACCGCAAGCGCCGAATCTGCCAACGCCGAATCCGCCAACGCTGAATCGTCGGCAACTGCCGCAGCTCCCGCAAAGAAGCGCCAAATGAGCAAAGAACTGGTGAACCTGTCGAACGACAACATAATACGCCCCGGCAGGCACGTTGACTACCTCACCGTACTCGACTTCGGCGCATCATGGTGCATGCCTTGCCGCCGACTGGCTCCCGCCATTGCTGAGGCCGCAAAGCAATACGCCGGGCAGGTGGAGGTGTACGCCATCGACGTTGACGCCAATCCCAATACAGCCAAAGCATTCAACGTGCAGTCAGTGCCGACTGTAGTGCTCATTTCTCCCGATGGAACCACCGAAACTCACATCGGCCTTACCGACTTCATGGCAGGGATTCCGGCCAATGCCACGCCCGACCAGCAGAAGAAGGCTATACAGGACAACCTATTCCGCATGATTGACAGCATGAAGGAGTAAGCGGCCGCAAAAACACACGCAAATGACACTCAAAGAAATTCTCCAGCAAATTGGCGAGCGCCACGGCGTGGACAAGCTCAACCCCATGCAGCGCGCAGTGGGGGCAGCCAAGTCGGAACGCCTGATACTCCTTGCCCCCACCGGCAGCGGCAAGACTCTGGCGTTTGCCGTGCCTCTGGTGGGCCGGCTCAGCCATGATGCCGACCTCACATCGACGCAGGCCCTGGTGATCGCCCCCTCGCGCGAGCTCGTGCTGCAGATCGCCAATGTGGTGCGACCCATTGCCAAGGGCTTCAAGACGGTGGCGCTTTATGGCGGGCACTCGATGGAGGACGAAACAAATTCGCTGTCGATAGTGCCCGACATCGTAGTGGCTACACCAGGACGTCTGCTCGACCACATCCTGCGCGGCTCAATCGACATAGCGCGCACGCCCACGCTTGTGCTCGACGAATACGACAAGGCTCTCGAGCTTGGCTTCGTCGACCAGATGCGCCGCATCGTGAAGCGCATGCACCGGCTGCGCTACGTCACGCTCACATCTGCCACGGCTCTGCAGGAGATGCCCGATTTCATCGACTTGTCGCAAGCAAAGGTTATCGACTACACCAAAGGCTCAGACAATCCGCGCTCGCGCATGCGCATCGAGCTGGTGCGCAGCGACAACAAAGACAAACTCGACGCGCTCAGCCGCTTGCTGTGGTCGCTGCCCAATGAGCGCACCATCGTATTCGTCAACCACAGGGAAAGCGCCGAGAGGGTGCTCAATCACTTGTCGCGCGAGAAATTCCCCGTGGGGCTTTACCACGGAGGCCTCGACCAGCTGCAGCGCGAAATGGCAATCGACATGCTCAACAACGGCACCACGCCGGTGCTCGTCAGCACCGACTTGGGCTCTCGCGGACTCGACGTTGAGGCAGTGCGCCAAGTTGTGCACTATCATCTGCCGCCCACGCAGGAGAGCTGGACCCACCGCAACGGACGCACAGCGCGCGTCGATGCCGAGGGCAACGTGTACGTGCTGCTTTCTCCCAACGAGAATGTGCCCGACTACATCGACGCCGACGGCGACTACACGCCTGATGACGACAACCCCGACCCTATACGCAGCACCGTAGCCACGCTATATTTCAACCTTGGAAAGAAAGAGAAAGTGTCGAAAGGCGACGTATTAGGCTTCCTCGGCAAGCAAGGCGGCCTCGAAGGCAAGGAAATAGGCAAAATCGTAGTGAAGGACCACTGCGCCATCGCAGCCGTGCCTCGCGACAAGGCAGAGGCCACGCTGCAGGCTGTGAGCGGAGCCAAAATCAAGGGACAGCGCGTGAAAGTGTCGCTTTTTGAATAATCTGCAATCGCATCGAGCGCGAAGCCTACCGGCACTCGGCAGGCTTCGCTGCTTTTTTCAATAAGCCTCGTGGTGCACCGATTTCACGGCGCGCCCTGAGGGGTCGTTGAGGTTGCGGAACGACGCATCCCAAGCCAGAGCCTCGGCCGTGCTGCACGCCACCGACGGAACCGACGGCACGCATGCGGCTGCCGTGGCCGACGGGAAATGCTCCTCGAATATCGAGCGATAGTAGTATTCTTCCTTGTTCTGAGGCGGATTCACCGGGAAGCGACGCGCGGCATTGCGCATCATCTCGTCGGTGACGGCGGCTGATGTCACCTCCTTCAGCGTGTCGATCCACGAGTAGCCCACGCCATCGCTGAACTGCTCCTTCTGCCTCCAGGCTATCTCCTTGGGCAGCATGTCCTCGAATGCTTTCCTCAGCACCCACTTCTCTATGCGTCCGTCGCGGGCGAGCTTGTCGGCCGGATTGATGCGCATTGCCACGTCCAGGAATTCTGTGTCGAGGAAAGGCACTCTGCCCTCCACGCCCCAGGCCGACAGAGCCTTGTTGGCGCGCAGGCAGTCGTAGAGGTGCAGCTTCGACAGCTTGCGCACCGTCTCCTCGTGCAGAGCCTGCGCATTGGGAGCCTTGTGGAAATACAGGTAGCCTCCGAATATCTCGTCGGCGCCTTCGCCGCTCAGCACCATCTTTATGCCCATCGACTTTATCACGCGAGCCAGCAGGTACATGGGCGTGCTTGCGCGCACCGTGGTCACATCGTATGTCTCCAGATAATATATCACATCGCGAATTGCGTCAAGGCCTTCCTGCACAGTATAGTTGATTTCGTGGTGCACCGTGCCGATATGCTCGGCCACCTTGCGGGCTGCTATCAAGTCGGGCGCCCCCTTCAGGCCCACTGCAAACGAGTGGAGCCTTGGCCACCACGCCTGCTGCTTGCCGTCGTCCTCAATGCGGCGCGGAGCGTACTTGGCGGCAATCGCGCTGATGACCGACGAGTCGAGTCCGCCGCTGAGCAGCACGCCGTAAGGCACGTCGCTCATAAGTTGGCGCTCCACGGCCTGCTCCAAGGCATGGCGCAGCCCCTCGATGGAGGTCACATTGTCCTTCACCGCATCGTAGCTTTCCCAGTCGCGCTTGTACCAGCGACGCACTTCGCCCGTGCGGCTGTCGTATACGTGCCCCGGCAGGAATGGCTCTATCACGTCGCAATAGCCCTCAAGCGCCTTCAGCTCCGAGGCAAAATACTTATGCCCCTTGGCGTCGGTGCCCATGTACAGCGGTATTACGCCTATCGGGTCGCGTGCCACCATGTAGAAATCGTTTTCCTCGTCGTAGAGCGCAAACGCGAATATTCCGTTCAGCTCGTCGAGAAAGTCCATGCCCTTGTCGCGGTACAGAGCCAATATCACCTCGCAGTCGCTGCCGGTAAGGAAATTGTATTTGCCGGCATAGCGCTCCCTGATTTTGCGATGGTTGTATATCTCGCCGTTGACGGTGAGTATCACCTTGCCGTCGTCGGTCTTCAGAGGCTGGCCGCCCGACTCAGGATCGACTATCGACAGTCGCTCGTGAGCCAAGATGGCGTTTTTGCCGCAATAAATGCCCGACCAGTCGGGTCCGCGATGGCGTATGGTTTTCGACATTTTCAGCACCTGCGGACGCAGGGCATCAGCGTCACTTTTAGTTTCAAACACAGCTATTATTCCACACATGTCTGTTGAATCTTGATTTAAATGTTAGAAAAAACTTCGCAAAGATAGACACATTATGGCATTCTAACAAATAATTTTAACAAAAAGTTACCATTTCACCAATATTTTCATTCATTGAGTAAATTTTTCCCACATTTTAATTTTATTGGCTTAAAAAATTAATCTTTCCTCTTTGATTTAACATATTTAACAAATCAATGCTAAAATTAATATCCCCATGATTAATCATGATTAGTCATGATTAATCATGGGATAAATCCCACGACTAATTCTTAATTTTTAATTTTTAATTTTTAATTATTTTGTACCTTTGCATGAATTTTTCCAACCGAACAATCATATCTCTAAATAATATGGCATTAAAATGCGGCATAGTCGGACTCCCCAACGTGGGCAAGTCTACCCTATTCAACTGTCTGTCGAGCGCAAAGGCGCAGTCGGCCAACTTCCCCTTCTGCACCATCGAGCCTAACGTCGGCGTAATATCCGTGCCCGACGAGCGCCTCAACAAGCTCGTGGAGATGTGCAACCCCAAATCCATCGTGCCCGCAACCGTGGAAATCGTCGACATCGCCGGCCTTGTGAAAGGAGCAAGCAAGGGCGAGGGCCTCGGCAACAAATTCCTCGCCAACATACGCGAAACCGACGCGATTCTGCACGTGCTCCGCTGCTTCGACGACGACAACGTGACGCACGTCGACGGCTCGGTCAATCCCGTCCGCGACAAGGAAATCATCGACGCCGAGCTGCAAATCAAGGACCTCGAGACCGTGGAAAGCCGCCTGGCAAAAACGCTGAAGGCCGCCCAGACCGGAGGCGACAAGGTGGCAAAGCTGCAAGCCGGCGTGCTGCAGAAATACCAAGAAGCGCTCAGCCAAGGCAAGCCCGCACGGTCGGTGGCGCTCGACACCCCCGACGAGCAGAAATATGCCAAAGAGCTATTCTTGCTCACCAACAAGCCGGTAATGTACGTGTGCAACGTCGACGACGCAAGCGCTGTCGACGGCAACGCCTACGTCGATGCCGTGCGCGAGGCAATCAAGGACGAAAATGCCCAGCTGCTGATCGTGGCCGCTCAGACGGAAAGCGACATCGCCGAACTCGACACCTGGGAGGAGCGCCAGGAATTCCTCAATGAGATTGGCCTCGACGAGAGCGGAGTGTCGCGCCTGATACGCGCCGCCTATTCGCTGCTCGACCTGCAGACCTATTTCACCGCCGGAGCCGACGAGTGCCGCGCCTGGACATTCCGCCGAGGCATGAAGGCCCCCCAGTGCGCCGGAATCATCCACACCGACTTCGAGAAAGGCTTCATCCGCGCCGAAGTGATCAAATACGACGATTACGTGGCCCTTGGCGGCGAAACCGCCGTGAAGGAGGCCGGAAAGATGGGCGTAGAAGGCAAGGACTACGTGGTGCAGGACGGCGACATCATGCACTTCCGCTTCAATGTGTGATCATTCAGCTTTCGCATGCGAAAACTGATGGTTATAAAAGTTAAAGGCGTGCCATTTTTCTTGGCACGCCTCTTTTTTGGGGTCAGAAAGGCACCTGGCGGCAAAAGCACTGCGTTGCCGTGCGGCATAGGTCGCGGCGCTCTATCGCCGCCATGGCCTCGCGCGCTTTGGCAAGCCATCGCTCCGAGGCTTCGGGCTTGGTGATCGACAGCCAGTCGGCCATCACGCGGCACACGATGTATTCGCATGCGAGCGGACGCCGCAATGCTTGCGCCAGCTCCAGGCCGAGCTCGTCGAGAGCCACGCCTATCACGCTGTCCACGCGGTCGCGGTTGCCCTCCTGGCAGATGTCGGTCACGGCATGGCGCCCATGCTCGTCGTCGACAGGCATCACATGCCCTTCGACAAACGCACAATTAGCAATTTGATAATATATATCCATCGCTGTGCACGGCTTAGGCTGCGGAAATAGGCCAAGTCGAAATTCGACTCCGACGAGTTGCATTGGCAGCTCTGTTGTTCACTCTGGTTCTCCATAGTCATTCGCATTAAAGTTAGAAATAGTCTTAGCAATCTCAGTGTTCTCAATATCATTCCACGCTCGTGTCTTTGGTTTCTCTCTGAGGGCGCACGCGCTTGTAGATCGAGCGGCGCGCTTGCTCCAGCGCCAGCTTTGCCACGCCGGCATACGTCTCCGCCTCGGCCTTGTTGGTGATCAGGAACCAGTCGGAGATGCTTCGGCTCACGATGTACTGGTGCATGGCCTGGGCCACTGAGCCAAGCGCGGCCATGTTGTAGTTGGCGGGCAAAGCGAACTCAAACGTCAGCGTGCTGTCTTCTTCCAGCGACTTGTCCAACGTGTTGTCTACTTCGCCTGAGTTCTCTTCGAGGAATTCGGCCAGTGCGGTGCGCAGCTCGCTCACTGCCGATGTCATGCTGCGGTGAATCTGGTACAGATTCTCGTCATCGTCGCTTGCCTGCATGTTGGCCGCTGTCTCGTAGCTCGACGCATCGGCCGCCTCGCGGCTGCGTCCGGTAAGGTAGGTTTTGTTCTGTATGTCGAACACCATTTCGTCTACCGATAGGTTGATTTCTTGCATATTCTTAATTCTAAATTTTTAATTTTTAATTCTCCGTGTGGGCCTGCGGCGCTGCACCAACTGGCTGCGGGCATCGTCGAGCATCGTGGCAGCCACCGCCGAGAAGTCGCAGCTTGCATCGTCGCCCGATAGCGCGAGCCAGCGCGTGAGCGCCGTAAGCGCCACGTAGCTTTGCAGGGCGCTCGTGATGGAGGGGTGCATCGTGCTGTCCGACGAGGCTGACGTGCGCAGCGTGAGCACAAACTCGTCATCACCCGCGCTCACGCCCTCCACCATCGACTTGAGGCTGCGCACCATGCACGCGCATGCCTCCCGGCAATATTGCCTGATGAGCAGACTGTCGGCATCGGTCACCGACAGCCGCTCGTAGTCGTCGCGCTTCACGCCGGCGTAGGCCGCCGTGCGGCTCAGCTCGTACATCACTGTGTCGTAGTTGATGGTCACTGTGAGCATGATTCCACGTATTTTTCTATGGCGACGACATGCGCCTCAGCCAATGAGGCCTGCACTTCGGGCGTGAGCAGCATGGCGCAGTCGTGCCTGTTGTCCATGAATAGATTTTCTGTGAGCACTGCCGTGCATTTCGTGTCGCGGCATATGGCCAGGTTCTGCGTCCAGTAGTCGCAGCCGGGCATCGGCGTGCGCACGCTGAAGCCCCGGTCGCGCACGCTCTGTGCCAGCATCGAGGCGAGCTTCTTCGAGCCAAAGCCAGCGTTTTTGCTTACGTGCGCGCTCCAGCCTCGCGGCATTCGCCAGGCGTTGCCCATGCCCGAGGCGTTGACGTGCACGCTCACCACCAGTGCCGAGGCAAACTTGTTGGCTCGCGCCACGCGCTCGCGCAGGCTCACGTCGTGGTCCTCGGGCACGAGCAGCGCGGCGTCATGGCCGCGCTCCTGCAGCCCCTTCACTATTGTTTTTGCCATGGCTCGTGTCCATTGCCATTCCAGCAGTTGGCTGTCGGGGCTGCGCTTGCCGGGCGTGTCGCTGCCATGGCCGTTGTCGATTAGTATTTTCATCTTCACATCTTGTATATGCGCCCTTCGCGGTAGGGCTTGCTGTTTTCTATGATTTTTTGGATTGTCGCGTCGGAGGTGGCGAAGCATGCGGGCAGATTGCCGTATTTGGTGAATGCGCCTCCGGAAAAGTGGATCTTGATCCGTGCCGCCCCTGCGGGGATGTCGATTTGGTAATCGAGCATTCCCCGCACTGCATAAGTCTTTTTCATAGTCTTGCGATTAAGCGTTTATTAGCTTCAAATCTTGATTTCCCCCTCGTAGGGCGCCCAACCATCGCCATCGCTGGTCCACATGCTGCCCAACACGGCGCGCGCGTCGATGGCGGGGCAATCTGCGGTGAGGTAGTACACCAGGCCCACCACAAGGTCGTCGCCTTCGGGCGCCGTGGCTTTGCCCCACATTGCGAACTTCACGGCGCTTGTGGGGTCGGCGTCGCCTTCGCCGTCAATCCAGATGTGGCAGCCGCCCTTCAGGGCCAGACCGTCCCAAACCACCATGCCCTGGCGTGTGGCCTCCTCGCCCTCCACGCGGTCGGCAAAGCTGTGCTGGCTCGAGTAGCAATAGTGCACCAGGCGGTCTTCGCCGAGCAGTGCGCCGCTGTTGCTCCATCCCAAGGTGTCGAGCGTGGGCTCGCGCTTGATGTCGATGTTGCCGAATACGGTGTGCACTCTTGTCACCGACCAGCCCACGGCATTGGTGGTGGCCATCACCTGTATTTCGGGGTGGTTGCTGTAGTTGATGCGCTGCAGCGCCTCCAGCAGGTTCTTGCCGGCAAGCAGCGTGGCGCTCTTGGGCATGTCGTCGCCGGTGTAGAACATCTTGGCGAGAGCGATCAGGTCCTCGATGGTCCATTCGCTCGAATGCACCAGCTCGCGCTTGAATTGCCAGCGCAGCCCCTCGGTGAAGTACACGAATTGGTCGCCAAGCTTGGGCACCGACACGGTGATCTTGCCCTTGCGCCCTGCCCAGAGGGTGCGGTTGCCGGCGCGCTTGAAGTTGAGGAGCGCTTGCTCGGCGATTACGCTCTGCGAGAAGGGTATGTGCTTGCGCTGCGCCTCGAAATAGTCGCTCACTATCTGGTTCATGCCGCGCTTCTGCAGGTACACGCGCTCGGGCTGCGGCACTATCAGGTCGGGGTCGACTTCCTTCTGCGTTTCATACATGGCGTTGGCAAGCAGCGTCACCTTTGAGCCCGACGGAATGTAGGGCACGTAGCAATACATGTCGCTTGAGCTCGACTTGGGGCCGTTCACTGCTCGCACCACGGGATTGTTGGTGGCTGTGTCGCGCCCTATCACGAAGAGCATCAGGTCGCGCCCCGGCGTGCGCGTTTGGCCGGTGCTGTCGTAGCCTGCCACGCCGTTGACGAGCAGCGTGTGGTATTCGCGCGGCACGTTCTGGTCGCGTGCCGCAAGCTTCAGCACGAAGTACATCTTGTTCGTGTCCATCTCGATGTCTTCGTCGGTGACAAGCTGGCTGCGCTGGTCGTCGAGGATGAAGTGGTCCACTTCGGGTGAATTCACCTTCACCTTGCGCGCCTTTAGCATCAGCGACATCAAGGGCGTATCCTCGCTCTGAAAGCGGAATAGGCGGTCGTCAATGTCAGTTTCGATGAAATTGCCCGGGGCGATGCCTCCGGTGGCCATGGCTGCTCCGCTCACTGTGGTGGGAGCGCCCGGCACTTGGCTTGTTTGTTCGCTCATAGTTTTTTTTTAGTTTTTAGTCTGAGTCCTCTGAGTTCTCTGAGTTTTTTTAATTCTTAATTCAAATGCGGTAGCCCGTCGCTGTCGATTTCGGCATCGGGCAGTGGGTGCCCTTCGTGCATCTCGTCGGCAAGCAGCCTGGCATAGTCGGCGTAGTCGTCGATAATCAGGCCAAACACTGCCTCGTCGTCATTGATGTCGATGTCGGGCTGCTGCTGCCTCAGCAGGCGGCCCATGATTTCTCGGTTGGTCATCGACGCCGCGTAAGGGTTGTAGTCGTGGTGCTTCATTTTTCAATTTGTGGTTGCGTTTATTAGTTTACGTGGCAAAATTACGCCCCTATTTTCCCCTCTCACCCTTATCTTCACAAAAATACAGATATTTTGAAGATATATTCTGTAAATTTTCATAGCCAAGTAATTTTGCCCCAATCAAATCACTGAATAATACATATATATAATGGAACTAAACTTAGAGATTCTGTCGCAAGCGCAGGCATGCTACACGGCTCTGGCGGCTTTCAGGCGCGACCGCGAACGCAACAAGCGCTACCACTACGGCAACCAGTGGAGCGACAAGATTGAGGTGGAAGGCCGCCTCATGACGGAAGCGCAGTTTCTGCGCTCGCAAGGCTCGGAACCGCTGAAAAACAACCTCATTCGCCGCCTCGTGCGCAACGTAATCGGCGTGAACGCCTCGCGAGGCCTAAAGCCGCGTTGCAGCCCGCAGCGCCACGCCGACAAGGATGCCGCTGCTGCCATCAACGCGCTGCTGCAATACAATGCGTCGGCCAACCGCCTCGATTCGCTGCTTATGCGCACGCTCGAGGAATTCCTGATCAGCGGCTTGGCAGTGCACCGCAAATGGTACGGCGCGCGCCAAGGGCGCACCGACTGCTGGACCGACTGCGTGTCGCCCGACTGCGTGTTCTTCGACTTCAGCATCCGCGATTTCCGCGCCTGGGACTGCCAATTCATCGGCGAGGTCCACGACATTTCCTTCGCCGACCTGTGCGCGCAATTCGCCAAGTCGCCTGCCGACTTGGCGCGCCTGCGCGACGTATACGAGCATCAGCTCGACCTCAACGAGGTGGAGGCCGACTGGCACCAATTCGGCATCGAGCAGTCGCCGTCCACTTCGTTTCTGCTGCCCCGCAATCGAGGCATGTGCCGGGTCATCGAGGCTTGGAGGCGCGAGGTGAAGGCGAGCACCGGCGCAAATGGCAAGTGGGGCCTGGCCGCCGAGTGGCACTACTATTTCCTTAGCCCACACGGCCACGTGCTCGCGCATGGGGTGTCGCCCTACGCCCACGGCGCCCACCCTTATGTGCTGAAGGCGTACCCGCTGATCGACGGCGAAATACACTCGTTTGTCAGCGACGTAATCGACCAGCAGCGCTACATCAACCGCCTCATCACGATGTACGACTGGATGGTGCGCGCAAGCGCCAAGGGCGTGCTGTTGCTGCCCACGGCCTGCATTCCCCACGGCACCGACCCGCGCGACATGGCTCGCGTGTGGAGCAAATTCAACGGCGTGATGGTGTACGCCAGCAACGACCGCAACGACACGCCGCAGCAGGTGGCCAACTCGTCGGCCAACAATGCCATTAGCGACTTGCTAAGCATGCAGATGAAATTCTTTGAGGACATCTCGGGCGTGAACGGCGCGCTGCAAGGCAACCTGGCCAACAGCACGATGAGCGCCAAGCTCTTCGAC
The DNA here is from genome assembly GCA_964582335.1 of uncultured Bacteroides sp. Lineage (GTDB taxonomy): Bacteria > Bacteroidota > Bacteroidia > Bacteroidales > Muribaculaceae > CAG-873. Next base: position 277 of record CAZORI010000018.1, on the reverse strand, counting down.
CAGCAGACGCAAAACGCCACAACCGCCCTAACCGACGTGCTCGACTCGTTCAACCAATTCGTGATCGACGGCGCATACAAGGATGCCGACAACATGCGGCAGTTCTATTCGCCACGCCGCATCGCCGACATCGCCGGCCTGAAGCACCCCCTCCCCCTGCGCGACTGCTGCGAATTCACCCTCGAAATGACCAATGCATAATCCCAAAAAAATGAAATATAATAGGGGCAGTTGCAAATTTCTGTGTTTGATGTAGACTAACAATGGGTACATTCAC
>CAZORI010000017.1:0-48824 GCA_964582335.1 uncultured Bacteroides sp. | reverse complement strand
GTGACATTAGAGTTTATAGGAGGGAGTATGAATCAGGAGGGAGACATTAGTATAACGAAATCCAAGTAAAAAGTATGATGATTTACTCCGTAATTATTTGTAACAATGACAATTATTTTATATCTTTGCAATTCTAAAGTTGAATTTTATAATTGTTAAAACTATGATTGATAGGAAATTATCTACAAAAATCAAGTATCTCGGAGAGAAATTCCCAATTGTGACGCTCACCGGTCCTCGACAATCGGGTAAGTCTACTCTGCTGAAAAATTTGTATCCTGACTATCGCTATGTGTCTCTTGAGAATCCGGATTTGAGAAGATTTGCGACAGATGATCCCAATGGATTTATTAAGACGTATGATAATCATGTGATAATAGATGAGGCTGAAAGGGTACCCTCGATTTTCTCTTACCTGCAAACGCATGTTGACAATATAAATGAATCCGGAATGTACTTTCTGGCTGGGTCTCGTAATTTCCATCTGATGGCAACTGTTGACCAGTCATTGGCCGGGCGCACTGCTTTGTTAAAGCTATTGCCATTTTCCAGAGGTGAGTTGCATGCTGCAGGATTATTATCGGAGAGTATCGATGAACAGATATTCAAGGGTTTCTACCCGAGGATATATGACAAGGATATATTGCCTATTGACTATTATCCGGCATATATTGCCACCTATGTGGAGCGTGATGTGCGAGTAATGCTCAACATTGGTGACCTTGCAAGGTTCACGCGTTTCATTCGGTTGTGTGCTGGCAGGATCGGCCAACTCCTTAACAAGTCAAGCCTTGCCACGGAAGTAGGTGTCTCCATCCCCACTATAGAATCGTGGCTCTCGGTGCTTGAGGCAAGTTATATACTATACCGGTTGGAACCTAATTTCAACAACTACAATAAGCGAATAGTCAAAACACCAAAGCTGTATTTCTATGATACTGGATTGGCATGTAATCTTCTCGGCATAAAATCAGCTGAACAGCTCAACACACATTTCTTGAGAGGTGGCCTATTTGAAAATATGGTAATCAATCAGTTTATAAAGGATGGTTTCAATTGTGGAAATAATCCTGATTTGACATTCTGGAGAGATAGCACTGGCCTGGAGGTGGATTTGATAGAAACCTCGGGATTGGAACAACATGGTTATGAGATAAAGTCGGGGAGCACATTTAATGCCACATTCTTTGACGGCCTCAAAAAGTGGGGAGCCTTATCCGATACCCCTGAAAGTTTGAGGACAGTCATTTATACAGGTTCGGAGTCCCTCGTCACCTCCAACGGAAATGTCATCTCCTTCAATTCCCGGCTCTAATCCAAATCTCCAGCTTATATGTGCAAATTTAGAAATCACTCGTGATTTGAATAATGTGAAATTTGAACAAATTTCGTAACTTTGCATCAGATCTCTAAGTTATGAAAATATTTTCAAATCAACAGGTACGTGATATTGTCAAGTACACTGTAGAGCAAGAGGGAATTCCCGAAATCGAGCTCATACAGCGTGCCGGGGCGGCCATCGCAGCCAAAATAGCCGAGCGCTGCAAGCATGAGCAACGCATTGTGGTGTGCGCCGGCTGGGGCGACAATGGCGCTGATGCGCTGGCCACTACAATCGAACTTCTAAGGCGCGGCTTCAACCCCGAGGTGATACTCTTCAATATTGGCGGCAACCGTCTTTCGCCCAATTGCCTTGCATGCCGCGACTCGTTGCTCGAGGAGTGGCCAAACGTGCATATCGACGAAGTGGTGGACCATTTCGACATTCCCGAGCTCGACAAGACGTGCGTTGTGATTGACGGCCTTTTCGGGTCGGGACTTGACAGGGCTCTGCCGCAGAGCTTTAGCGTATTCATTCGCTCAATCAACGATTCAGGAGCCGACATCATATCAATCGATGTGCCTTCGGGATTGTTTGGCGACTGGAATCTGAATTCTATCAACAACAATATTATACACGCTCGCCTAACGCTCGCCATAGAGTTTCCGCGTCTGGCTTTCTTCATCGACGACAACGCTGAGCTCGTGGGCGAATGGGAGGTGGTGAAAGTGGGGCTTAGCCGCGATGCCATGCGCAAGCTCCCTTACACATTCTATCAAGTGCTCAGGCGCGACGTGCGCTCTTTGCTCATGCAAAATCCGCGTTGGCCTGAGAACACCAAGGAGGATTACGGCTCAGCCCTGATTTGTGCCGGCTCATACGGCATGATGGGCGCAGCTGTGCTCGCCTGCCGCGGATGCTTGCGGGCCGGAGCCGGACGGGTGACGTGCTATTCGCCGCGCTGCGGATATTACGTGATGCAGACCGCCGTGCCGTCGGCTATGTTCCGCCGCGACCAGCACGATGTGGCGATATCCGAGATAACGCTCGACCACGACTACCAGGTTGTGGCCATAGGCCCGGGCATAGGCCAGAATGAGGTTACCATCAACGCACTTGAGAATTTTCTGAAAGTGAGCAATGCCAACAGCCGCCCTCTGCTGCTCGATGCCGATGCGCTCAACTGCATTGCATTGCGTCCGCGACTGCTCGACTACATTCCGGTGAATTCGGTTATCACGCCGCACGCACGCGAATTCGATCGTCTCTTCGGCGCACAGCCGTCGCATGAGGCGCGCCTGCGCAAGGCCATTGAGATGGCCACGTTCTACAAGATTGTGATTGTGCTCAAGGGACGCTACACCATGGTGGTGCTTCACGACGGGCGCGTATACATCAATTCTTCGGGCTCGCCGGCTCTTGCCACTGCCGGCACGGGCGATGTGCTCACTGGCGTGATAGCGGGATTCATGGCCCAGGGCTACAAGTCGGAGAGCGCGTCGATAGTGGGCGTGTACGTGCACGGATGCAGCGGCTTGATTTGCGAGGAGGATCATGGGGTGTATGGCACTACGTCTGAGGAAGTGGCGCAGAACATCGGACGCGCTATCAAGGAGATAATTGAGTAGTAGTTAGTCTTTAGTTATTAGTTAATTAGATATACATTACATCAATGAATATAAACGCATTACTGCTTGGCGCCGCGCTGATATTGGCGCAGGCTGCAATTGGGCAGACGGCCACAAAGGTGTCGCTCACTAAGGCTACGGATTACGGACTGGTGTATTCGCTGCCAAATACTGTGCTCGACATAACCATCGAGACGGAATTTACGGAGAAAACTCCGGGCGAATTCTACAACTACGCCAAGCGCAACCTTAATATAGCAAACGCCATCACTGCACCCTCGCGCACATGCCGCGTAAAGAAGCTGATTATGACTCCGCGCGGGCAGGCCAACCTTGAGAACCAATGGATGATGCAGTTCAAGGTGGGCTCGCCAGTGTATGTAATGCTCGACCAAGGAGATATGCTGTTGGCTATCAACACTGAGGCTGTCGCTGCCGCTGATGCTCCGGAGTTGCCCACGGCCAAGGCCGCTGAGCCCACGCCTCTCGAGACAGATGCCGCTCGCCAGGCCGTGACGCAGGAAATGACCATGAGCTCGTCGACGTTCAAGCGCGCACAGTTGGCCGCTGAGCGAATTTTCGAGCTGCGCGAGAACCGCAACGAATTGATTTCGGGACAAGCTGACAACATGCCGCCCGACGGGAAAGCGCTGCAGCTTGCTCTCGACAACTTGAGCGCACAGGAGGCTGCCCTCACTGCTATGTTTGCCGGGACTGAAAAAGTGTGGACAGAGGTTAACTCCTTCACCTACACTATTGGCACTGAAGATGTGTCGAACATTGTATTGGCGCGCATATCGGCCACAGATGGCTTGGTGGATGCCGACGACCTAAGCGGCGAACCCATATACATGTCGATGGAAGTTGTGTCGCGCGGACAGGTCCCCCTCGACGAGCGAGGCCTGCCACGCGAATTCCCAAAAAATGGCATCGCGTATCAGATTCCGGGCACTGCTAAGTTCACCATTGCATGCAATGGCGATTTGCTCGGCAGTTGCCGGGTTGACGTGGCACAATTGGGCGTTACCTATGGCCTCGACCCAAAAATATTCAACGACAAGCGCGCTCCGGGCTACGCAACGTTCAGCCCTGTCACCGGAGGCGTGATAACCGTTGGCGTGAAAGAATAACCAAATTAAAAGTGATATGAAGATTAGAAGCTTTATCATTGCCATTGCTGCAGCGCTCGCCATTTCGGCCACGTCATGCCAGCATAAGGGGAGCAGTCCGGCGCAGCAGGCAATTGACCTCACCGAGAGCGTCATAAAGAAAGTTGAGAAAGCCACAAACATAGTGGAGCTCACCTCAATCCAAGAAGAATTTCAGAATAGCATACAAGAAATCGAGAACCCTGAGAATTATACCCCTACAGCTGAGGAAGATGCCAAGCTGCAGGCTGTGATGCAGTCATATTTACAGGCCTACATAATGAAGGTGAACGAATTGGCCGACTCTTCCGCTCCAATTCCGTCAGACGAGGTTGACTCAGACGCCGCAAACGGCAGCGTGGAGGACGGCATCGAGGCTGCCTCCGAAGAGTGAGGATCATGCTCCGATGGAGCTATGAGAAAAAAATATCGCAAAGGCGAGGTTGTAATTAAAAAGAATTTCTTAACTTTGCGATAGCAATGCGGCAGTAGCTCAGTTGGTAGAGCATCAGCTTCCCAAGCTGAGGGTCGCGGGTTCGAGCCCCGTTTGCCGCTCATGCCATAAGTGACTTCTACACAGCGTCATGGCGCTGAATAGAAGTCACTTGTCTTTAGTAATGAAATCTTGACGGTGATATTGCATGCTCGGCTCTTGCATTGCCAAAAACAGCATCTATTTTCTGCCTTCTGCTCTGTAGAGTCGAAGGTTCATGAGATTTTTTTGAGGTTGGGGGAGAAGGGCTGCTACTATGCCCAGCAGTGGCATGTAAGCGCACCAGTTGTAGATGACCTCGATGCCGAATTTGTCAGCGAAATCAATATGGAGGTCGGCCTTCAGCATAGGGTATACGGCAGTGATTACCGATTGCAGGAGGTCGTTGAGGCAATGTGCTGCACTAAGGGCAAGAAGCACTGTGAAAGCGGTGTTGCCAGTTAATTTCCTAATGCTCTCTATCATGATTCAAAGGCCGCGGATTCGTATGAATACTTCCATATTCACGCTTTCGCTTTCAGCAAAGTAGCGATGGAGGTAAAAAGGTTGACAATGGTGTCCTTATTGGGAATAGGGATGTTGAGAGAAGCTTGACCGGTGTCTGGATCTTCCTTTACAAGGGCATCCGCAAGATTACGCGCCCCCTCAGGCTGGGCAAGCATGTTAGCGAGCGAGCCGAGGAAAGTAATTCCTCCAGCCACGAAATCACGGACTTCATCTTTTGCCTTTGGATCGCTGTGTTTCGAGGCCTCACACCGCGAAACGGTGCTCGATGGTGATGTTGGCGACGATTTCGACGGTGCAGACGAATTTGGCATCGTTTCTGCTTTAGCTGCAGACGTTGCTGGCGCAGAAGTATTTGGCGCTTCTACGTTGTCTGACTTGTTGTTGCCGGCGGCTTGGGGCGGCTGCACTGCAGTCTTAGGCTCTTCTTCCTTGTCTTCTGAAATCACGTCCTCTACCATCTCGATGATCCTGCCAAATTTGTTGTTTTCGAGGAATACAGCATCTTGGCCGCCGTCAAGGATTCCAGCCGCCAGGTTGGATTTGAACTTCAGTGTGGACAACATGCGTTCCTCGATTGTGCCGCGAGCCACCATGTTGATTATCTGCACCGGATTTTTCTGTCCAAGGCGATAAATCCGAGCTATTCGTTGCTCGAGCACAGCAGGATTCCATGGCAAATCGATGTTTATGAGAAGCGAGGCTGACTGGAGATTCAGACCCGTAGCTCCGGCATCGGTCGAAAGAAAAATGCGGCAGTCGGGATTGTCGCGAAAGCGATCAATCAGTTGTTTGCGTTTTGCAGAAGGCACTCCACCATGCAAGAAGCAAAATTCGACGCCCTCCTTTCCCAAATCTTGGGAAAGAATACGCAGCATGCGCTCCCATTGGCTGAAAATCACGACTTTCTCGGTAGAGGATTCAAGCATATTGCTTATAATCTCCTTGATTTCTTCTATTTTAGTATCATGACGTGATTTTTGGTCGATAATGAATGTGCTGTCGCACACCATACGCATCATGGATAAGAATAGCAGCAGACGCTTACGATCTGTCTCGCTTAAAAATTTAAATCGTCTCCACTTGTCGACGAGTATAGATACTTGGTTTTGATATTCATCATGGATGGCCATTTGCTCTTTTGTCATCGGCACAAACATGTTGGTGTCGGTGCGCCCGGGCATCTGTATCTTCACATCGGCTTTTCGGCGACGAATCATGGTGTCGCGCATCATTTCAGCCACGTGATGCAGGTTTTTGTAGCCAATGATGCGTCCGGTGTCGTCGTGTATAGTCGTGTCGTCGGTGAACCTATAGATGGGACCCAAAAGAAATTGGTTGACAAACTGCGTGACTGAGTAAAGCTCGTTTAGCTTGTTTTCAAGAGGAGTGCCCGATAGCGCCATCACATATTGTGAATTCAGCTTTCGAAGCTGCTTGCCCATCTGTGTGTCCCAATTCTTCAATCTCTGCAGTTCATCGTACACAATCATGTCGGCTGTAGGTATATGTCCCGACTTCACATTGTTGCTAATGGCATGAAACGAACAAATCTTGTAGAAAAATGTTGGGTCGGCGAATTGTTCTTTGCGCTTTAATAAGTCGCCTTCAATAACGAGTGCCGAGGAGTTGGTAAATCGTTTTATCTCAGACAGCCACTGGTATTTAAGGGATGTGGGGCAAATCACAATCACCGATTGCACTAAGCCTTCGCGCCGGAGCAACTCGGCCGTGGCTATAGCCTGCACTGTTTTGCCGAGACCCATTTCGTCAGCATTAATAGTGCGTCCGCCAGCAAAGGCAAACTTCACGCCCTGCACCTGATAGGGATGCAACTTTATCTTTAACAGATCCGCGAGGTTGGATTCGGCGTATTTGTCATTGATAAGTTTGATTCGGTAGTTCTTCTCTCGAGAAGCCAGCAATAGATTGAAAGCCTCATCTTCCCATAGGAAATCCGGGTCGATTTTTGTGGCTTTGCTAATGAATTCTGACGGGTCGAAGTCGGGATTGATCAAAAAGCCGTTTTCATCAAAGAAATCCTTGGCAACGCTTCTTATCTCATCGGGTCTCCATTCCCCTATACGCAATTGTATTTTCCGTCCGACAGGATAATTCACCAAAACGGATGAATGCTCTGGATGGCGAGGCTTAGCTGTTGCATATTTGCCATTCTCGTATAAGGCGACAGCTTCAATATGCTTGCAGGTGCCAAGTTGGTTGGTGCGAAAGTCCATGCATTCGCATCGATTATACGGTATGTCTTTGCCAAAAAATTCCACCGAATATTTGCGGCCCGACTTTGGATTTCCCACAGTAAACACGCATCCGCTATCGTCGGGTCCGGTTATGCTTAAGAATTCGTTTTTAGCCGTTTGTTGCCTCAACGCGTGCTGCCAATCCTCTTTGCTCATGTCCTTAGGACAGTGGATGTTGCTGATTTTGGGTTGCCTTATTTGCTTCTCTGCACTTTTGCTTTTGACTGTTTTCTTCAACTTTGCCATGGTGGAATATTTCTGGTAAAGTTACACATTCTCGACGGCCTGCCAAAAAAAACACAACATTAATTATAAAAAATTCATTATATTTGCAACTTGTTGATACAACCCGACGGGTGTACAAGGCATAAAAATTTTTCGATGCAGACATGAATTATGTCATGATTTTCATTGGAGGCGGCGTGGGGAGCATTATGAGGTATGCTGTGCAGATGCTGCTGCATGAGCGCATCGCTGCGTACCATTTTCCTTGGGCCACATTCTCCACGTTCAGCAACGACAATCTGGAGTTGCTGCGTCATGGGCATTGGGCACTATGCTTCCTGTATGTCGCCCTTAGCGTTATCTTCGGCATAGCCGCTTGCCTTTTGGGCTCATCACTTGCTAAGAGCGGCGTTTAGAAAAATAACGTGGTAACCATGTATACGTGCATAAAAAGAATGCGAGGAGAGGACTGCATTGTGCATGAGCTTAATATTGGCCAGGATTTAGACCTGTTATTTGGCGTATGAAATCTTGATTCATGCCATTGTCAAGCAATTTGCGGGCAGTTAGGCGTATGCCCTCTTCTATTCCGATTTCTCTGCCTTCTGCTCTGCATTCTTTTTCAAAGATTATATTCAGGAATTTGATTAGAATCGCAAAAGAAAAGTCGAAAAAGCGAATACTATTTTGTGAATTTCAAAAAATTTCATAACTTTGCGTCGCAGACCGCTTTGCAGAAGCCCTGATATGGGTATATGTGGGGTGGGTCAGCAAAGACATGATGAAAAGCGTTTACTTGACGCTCACTCTTGGCTTGTTGAAACTTCGCAACCTTCAATTTACCGTCAAGAATTGAGCAAACAGTAGATGGCTTATGTGGATATGTATATTCCGCGCCCTATGTGTCCGCACATATCGGCACGCAATAATCATATTCTGCGTGAGGCTTCTGCAAGTTTGCTCGTTCCAACGGTAATGGGCAACGCGAAGGCCTCAACAAGCGGGAACGAGCAACAATGTGGCTCTCACGCTTTTCCTTTTATAAACCAAGCATTATATAACCTTGCCGACGTTGTGAGCCCCGAGGCAACAATTAACACCATGGGATTTGTAATTTTTCTTATCATTGTAGGCGTTATTGCCTACTTCTGGCTCTCGCAAGACTCCCCCGAAGTAAAGAAGCGTGGCAAAAATCGCACTGCCGATCAAAAAACGGCTCTGCGCTACTTCCTCAACGAAGGCTGTATGCGAAAGAAGCCCTCTGACGAAGACTACGACGCTCTCGTTGCCAAAATGAAAACCGAAAAGCATCTTGGCGACATGCAGGTTGCTCTCGAGAAGCTCGGTATCGATGAATCTGAAGTCACCGAAGTTAAGCCTATTCATCTTGAAGGCTACTTGTTTGGCGATAAAAACTCCTACTCAAAAGTCGGCAAAGACGGCGTGGTCCGCTCTTCGAAATATCAGGCATCGTGGATTTTCTGCTCTGCAACTCACGTCTATCTCTATCAATACACCTTCAACACCGACGAAGACGGCAAGAAAATCGCAACCGAAGAATACTGTTACAAAGATATCACCAACTTCTCTACGAGCAGCGACACTGTGGAAACTCCTTTCTGGGATCCCAAAAAGAAAGAAACATTCCTCAAGAATGTGGACTCCACTCGCTTCCGCATCACCGTACCCGGCGACTCGCTCTACTGCGTCATGGCCCAGACCGACGAAAACGAGGCAGCCGTCAGGGGCCTGAAAGCAAAACTGCGCGATAAAAAGACCAACTAACTTGGATGCTGAAAAGCATACTGTCGCAGTAATCCGGCCATATATATGCTGGAAGCATGCGCTGACCCGCCTGTCGCTAATCATTGCCGGAGGCTATGCGCTTTCGGCAATGATAGTTTTAACTCTGCCTCAATCGGGCCTCAGTCTCGTCGCTCTGGGTGAAGTGTTCACCGCAGCGTTGGCCATGCTCACAGCCCGCTCTAACGCTTTGCTGGCCATTCGCCTATATCAGCGCTATGCCCCTGAGCATGTGAGGCAACGTTGCGCAATGACCCCAACCTGCTCGGAATATGCAGTGTTGGCCATACTCAAATACGGCATGCTCAAAGGATGCCTCATGACTCACAACCGCCTGCGCCACCGATGCAACGGCACTCCAATAACCGACTATCCTTAACAACTTACATCTATGGGGCATTTTAACCGCAAGCGCACAGATGGCGCTACATTTGACGGCCAAGGCGATGAACGCCGCGGCTTTATCGATGTGATTCAATTCAACGGTATGGCTGAAGACTTGGTGTGGAAATTCCCCTACAACAACATATCCACCGCCTCCAAGCTCGTTGTAAACCAAAGTCAGGAAGCCGTTTTCCTCAAAGGCGGCGATGTGGCCGACATTTTCGGTCCCGGCACTAAAACCCTATCGGCCAACAACATCCCGATTTTCCAAAAACTCATCAACCTCCCCTTTGGCGGTAACACGCCCTTCGTGGCCGAGGTGTGGTTTGTGAGCAAAACCGTGCGCCGCAACCTCAAGTTCGGCACCGAACGTCCGATAGACGTGTGGGACCCCATGATTCAAAACTCCGTACCTGTGCGCGCATTCGGCCAATATGGCGTACGCATCGCTGACTCTGCCACATTTATGCGCGAAATGGTCGGCACACTACACCTCTTTACCACCGATGACATTATCAAGCAATTCCGCTCAGACATTGTGCAGGCCCTAAGCGAGCGCATCACCAACTTCCTCACGGAAGAGGGCGTTAGCGTCGTGGCCATTAACAGCAAGCTCTCAGCCGTCAGCAAATTTGTGCAAGAACAAGTGAGCGAAGAGTTTCAGCGCTACGGTATAGAGATGACTAACCTAACGGTTGAAAACATAAACTACGATAGAAACGACCCGCAAGTAGCCCGCATTCTCGAAGGCTACGCCAAGGCAAGAGAACGTGCTGTGCAAGGATTCACATATCAGCAAGAGCGCCAGTTCGATATCATGGAGAGAGCCGCCGGCAACGAAGGCACAGCAGGCACAGCAATGGGTGCCGGAATGGGCTTAGGCCTCGGTGTGGGTCTCGGAGGTGCCTTCAACTCCCAAATGAGAAACATTGCAAACCAGGCTATGGGTTCCGACACTTCTGGCTCAGCAATGCCTGCCGGTGCGTCCGCGCCTCCACCTCTCCCCGGTGCAGCTCCGGCCATTACATTCCACGTGAGCGTCAATGGCCAACAATACGGCCCCTACGACTTAGCCACCTTGCAACAAATGGTCGCCAACGGCCAAATTACGCCCGCCACATTTGTGTGGCGCCACGGTATGGCACAATGGCTCGCAGCATCTCAATGCCCCGAACTCGCCGGTCTTTTTGCTCCGCCGGCAGCTCCCGGCTCAACTCCTCCCGTACCTCCAACTCCACCAATGCCTCCAATGCCCTAATAAACCATGGAAACTAAGAAAACCGTAAATCTCGTTGCCAATGTGATTGCACCACTCGCAGTGGTGGCTGTAACCGTGGCCATGTTTTTCGTATTCGGGCCACCCGAACCGGGTACACTATTCTGGATCAACATGGTCTACAGCGTGCTGCTCGAAGTGATTCTCTTTGCATACATTGTATGGCTCCCCACCGCGAATTCGGGCGTAGCATTGAAGTGGATGCAAGGCGTAGGTAGCACAATATATATTTGCGCCTCAATAATATGGATGCTAATCTATTGGACGCTTCTCAGTAGCCAGTGCTCTATTGGTACCTATGTCGTGGTCATCGCGCTACTCACTGTACTCTGGATATTCTTTGGTGCGCTGACACAAAAAGCCGGCATCGCCCACCAAGAGCAAGTCGCATCACTCACTGACAACCGACGCCGGCTCGACGCCATAACAGCCCGAGCTGACATGTTGCTCCAGCGATTTCGTCTTCGTATGTCGGCTCATCCTGACATGGCGGAAGCAGCTCCCGCCGTTACTGCCTTGTGTCGTGCTTTAGCTACATTATCACCCACCGTTATGGGTGACCATGACGCCGCTGCAAGTATCACCGCCATCTGTGCAGACCTCGAAAACCTCCTATCGCAGCCATACTGCGACGGATCGGCCGTACAACTCAAAGATTTTGCCCAGCAATCAAACATCACACTCAACTGTCTAAAAAAATCAACAAGAAAATAATGGCAAACATCACTGAATTTTACGAATGCCCGGGTTGCGGCGCACGCGTTGTGCCAGACATGAAAAAGTGCGAATATTGCGGTGGCCCCGTGGTTATTCACTCCATAGGAGCCGTGAGCACCTTCTCACCCCTACAACTCAACAAATACGCGTTATCATACCGCAAACAACTCGCCGCCGCTCCTACCGATCGCGACCTTAACCGATCTATGGGCATCTGCTACCTCAAGCTCAAACTCTTCGACAAAGCCAACGAGGCTTTTGAACGCGCCTGCGTTGATAACTTCGAGGATGCCGACTCTTATTTCTATGCCGCTGTGGGTCGACTCAATGGCAAAAAAGCCTTTGTGGCATCTCGCGCCGACATCGACAAGATTGTTGAATATCTCAACGCGGCCAACATGATTGCTCCAAACGCCATCTACTCTCTTATGCTCGCCTATGTGAAGAAAGACTACTTCGACCGCAAGGCACTAAACGTAAGTCCTAACTGGCACGACGAGCTGACCACAGCGCAGACAATGGGTGCTACCGACGCTGACACCAAAGCTCTGGCCGAACTCCTGGCTGTGCCGGTCGCTCTGTAAAACCAGGGCTTAGGCGCGTTAATTAGAGTTACAATACCTCCTTATCTGCCTGCGCTTTTACACTGGCGGGAGGTGCGCCTCTTGCCGAGCGGCGTCCGCGGCCATCAAATTTCACTTGCGAAATTGTTTCATTCCGTCGCCATTGTTGTCTTCCCTGATATCGCTTGAAATAGTTTAAAGAAAAATCGTCCGTGTATTTGATTCGCTTATAACGTTTCTACAAAGCGATACTCTTTCATCTCCTCTATCAAAATATGACTCGCAAATAATCCAACAATTTTCGGCTTTTATTGAGGTCATATCGTATGCTTTTTCTATATAAGATAAGAAACAGGACACACATTTGTAATGTGCATCCTGTTCGATTGAAGATGTTGAGCGCCCTCCTCGGCTTAAGTTATTGTTATTTGAAGAGCAGGGGAGCCATTTCTTTTAGGCTTCGGCGCCATGTGAGGAATTCATGAGCCGTGCCGGGCGACACGTATGCGTAAGCATCGTAGCCGGCTTCGCAGAGAGCAGCCACAGCTGCATTCACGGCATCAGGATTTTCCTTTGAGCCGCAGCTTATGAACACTTTTTTTACGCCACTGCCTTTTAAGTCATCAGGCGTGTATACGCCACCGCTCATTATGCCATAGTAGCCGAATGTCTCAGGACGACGCATGGTAATCAGCCTTGTTTCCATGCCTCCCATCGATAGGCCTGCCATTGCGCGATGGTCACGGTCGGCCAAGGTGAGGAAGTTGGCATCGATGTATGGGATGAGCTCATCCACGAGCACTGTCTCAAATTCCTTTGCGTCAAAGCTCCTGAGTCCGCCAAATTTCACATCATTAGTCATTCCATAAGTCATGACTATTATAAATGGCTCGATTTTGCCCTCAGCAATCAGGTTGTCCATTATCAAGTTGGCGTGCCCTTGATTCGACCAGGCGGTTTCGTCCTCGCCCCATCCATGCTGCAGATACAGCACAGGGTAGCGTTTGTCGGTTTTGCCGTAGTTGGCAGGGGTATATACAAATGCGCGCCACTCGCTCCCGGTGCTTGGCGAGTGGAACAACACTTGTTGCACATTTCCGTGAGAAACATCCTTGAGCGCATAGAAATCTTGGTCCGATGCGGGAATTTCAATTCCGCTCTCCCAACGTCGTGACCCAAAATAATTCATCGCTCCCGGATCATTGAACGGAGCTCCGTCGACAACCAGGTGATAGTAGTGAAACCCCTCGTCCATCGGCCCGGCAGTTGTTCCAATCCAGCTGCCGTCGGCTTGCTTAGTGAGCCTTGTGCCACCTTGACCGCCAAGGCCCAGCGTCACTTTGACCGAATCAGCTCCAGGGGCAGCGACCTTAAAGCGAGCATATCCCTGAGAATTGACCATCGGATACTCTTGTCCAGGTTGGTTTTTGCTTGAAGGCACAAAGTCCTCCTTGATTTGCCCTTGCACTGTGGCGGCAAAGCTGGACGCTAATATTGCTACAGCGGCAATAAACAGTTTTGTAGATTGCATAATTATTCTTTATGATTGATTTACGCCATAAAGTTACACAAATTTTTTTATTCACAGTATATTTTAGAAGATAACATTATCGCATGATAACATGTTATAAGAAGATGATAACATTATACAAGCGATATGAGAATATCGTCACTATGGTTTGTTGCCTGTGAATGGCCGCCTCGCCTCCGAAGCCAAGACTAATGACAACAAAAAGCGATGGCGCATCATCGGCGTAATAGATGATGCGCCATCGCGTATTTTGTAAGCATGTCGCTATTGTTATCGAGCAGAGCGGGGATTACTTCAGTTCACCCATTTCGCGCAGGAACGCGTCGTTGTCGCGCGACTTTGGCAAGCGGTCGCGCATGAATTCCATAGCCTCGACGCTGGTGCGGTCGCTTAGGAAGTTGCGAAGCACCCACGACCGGCTCAAAGTCTCCGGGCGCACGATCAGGTCGTCGCGGCGTGTAGAGGAAGCCATGATGTCGACAGCCGGGAACACGCGCTTGTTGCTCAGCTTGCGGTCGAGCTGCAACTCCATGTTGCCCGTGCCCTTGAACTCTTCAAAGATTACCTCGTCCATTTTCGACGACGTCTCGGTAAGAGCTGTGGCGATGATGGTGAGCGAACCGCCGCCATCGATGTTGCGCGCAGCGCCGAAGAAGCGCTTTGGCTTCTGCAATGCGTTAGCGTCGACGCCGCCCGACAGAATCTTGCCCGACGCAGGCGACACGGTGTTGTAGGCGCGAGCCAAGCGAGTGATTGAGTCGAGCAAAATCACTACGTCGTGGCCGCACTCCACCATGCGCTTTGCCTTTTCGAGCACGATACCTGCTATGCGCACGTGGCGATCAGCAGGCTCGTCGAAGGTCGACGAAATCACCTCAGCGTTCACGGTCTGCTGCATGTCGGTCACCTCCTCGGGGCGCTCGTCGATGAGCAGAATCATGATGTACGTCTCAGGGTGGTTGGCAGCGATAGCGTTGGCAATATCCTTTAGCAGGATTGTTTTACCGGTCTTAGGCGGAGCCACGATTAGCGCGCGCTGTCCCTTGCCAATAGGAGCGAAAAGATCAACGATGCGAGTGGACAGGTTGCAAGTGGGTCCGGATGTAATGTCGAATTTCTCATTCGGGAAGAGTGGTGTCAGATGCTCAAACGGCACGCGGTCGCGTATGCGCTCAGGCGACGTGCCATTGATGTCGAACACCGATGTCATGGGGAAATACTTCTCGCCCTCAAGCGGCGGACGCACCATGCAGCTCACTACATCGCCGGTGCGCAGACCCCATTGCTTGATTTGCTGCACCGACACATAGATATCGTCGGGCGATGGCATATAGTTGAAGTCGCTGGAGCGCAGGAAGCCATGTCCCTCGGGCACGATTTCGAGCACGCCCGTTGCCGACAGTATGTCAGAAAAATCATACATCGGCTGCTGTTGCTGCTGTTGCTGGCGGTTTTTCTTGTTTTTCTTGCCAGTGCCCGGCGGATTGGGTATCACCTGCCCCGGCTCGGCCAAAATCACCGAGCCGCGCTGCTGTGGTTGCTGCTGCGGCTGTGGCTGTGGCTGCTTGGGTTGGCGGGCAGCTTCCTCCTTTTCGCGTTGGCTGCGCGGCACAAACTTGCGTCCTTCGCTGCGCGGGAAGAACGAGCCAAAATCGGCGTCAGGGCGCGGCTCCGAGTCCTTGTCTTTGTGCTGGAATACGCGACGCCCCTCCTGGGGATGCTTAGGCTCTGTATTGGCGTCGGCATGCTCTGCCGGTGCCACAGCGGCAGTCTTGGGTTCCGGAGCGTCGGCTTTGGGCATGTCATCAGCTATAGGCTCAGGCATGGGCTTTGGGGCCGCAACGTCGGGAGCCGCCGGCGATTCCTCAGCGGGAGCAGGTGTGGGTTGTGCTTGTTTTTTTTCGGCAGGAGCAGCGGGCTGCGTCTTCTTGTCCTTGTCGTCTATATTGTTTTTGCGTGGGCGTCCGCGCTTCGGACGCTCAGCGGCAGGAGTATCATTATTGGCAACCGGTGCCGATGGCTGTTCGGCTACGACGGCCTCAGGCGCCGCAGCTTTGGCATTGGCATCGTCGGCTGGAGCAGCCTTTTTGCGACCGCGCTTTTTCTGCGCGGGCTGGGCAGCCTCGCCCTCGGGCGATGCTGCTGCTTTTTGCTGCTTCTTTTGTTTCTTAGGCTTGCCTTGGCCGGATGCAACGGCCTCCAAAGCGAAGTCAGCGGCTTGCTTGTCGACTATAGCCAATCGCAATAGTTCCTCATCAGGGAAATTGGCAACATTAATGCCCATTTTTCCGGCGGCCTCTTTTAGCTGGTCAGAGCTAATCTCACGTAGGTCTTCGAGTGTGTACATTGAATTTTAATAAGTGTTTTCTGGCTACCCCGCCATATCCCTGGATATGAGCGACTATATAGTTGTCGCATATTTCATAGTTCTTGCCACGACAAATGCGGGGAGAATGAAACGCAGAATTTCAGTAATTGCGGATAGAATTTTATTTAGGGATGTTGCAAAGGTAATTACTTTTTTCATATTAACAAAGAATGAATTTAAATGTTTTTGCCATATTGTTGCTATTTTATTATTTTATTATGATTTTTTTAATATTTAACTCATCTACATACCAATATTCACTACCTTTGCATTGCTTTTTGAAAAAAATCCGAAAGAAAAAAATATGACAAAAATACGTGTTTGGGTTGAGGCCATGCGATTGCGCACGCTGCCCGTGTCGGTGGCCGGCGTGATTGCCGGCATCGCTTGCGCGCTGATGCATGGTGCGTGGCGTCCGGCTACGGCGCTTTTGTGCTTGGCCTTTGCCATGCTTGCTCAGATCGCATCTAATTTCGCCAATGAATATTACGACTACAAAGCCGGAATCGACAAGCCGGGACGCGAAGGGCCGCGCCGGGGAGTGACCGAGGGCGACCTCTCGCCATCGGCCATGCGCGCCGCCACCTACGTCACCCTCGGATTGGCGTGCGCCATAGGGCTCTCGCTAATCGCATGGGGAGGGTGGTGGCTGATTTTTGCAGGCATCTCCATCGCTATCGGAGTCATAGCCTATAGCGCGGGCCCGTATCCGCTTTCTCATCATGGGTTGGGCGAAGTGGCGGTAATATTCTTTTTTGGCATCATACCAGTGAATTTCACCTATTACTTGCAGACCGACGCATGGTCGATGCCGGCGCTCTTTGCATCAGTGTCGATTGGGCTTATGGGAGCAAACGTGCTAATCGTCAACAACTATCGTGATTACTACGATGACAAGGCTGTTGGCAAACGCACCTTAGCCGTAATGCTTGGGCGCAAAGCCGCGTCGGCACTATATCTCGCCAATGGCTTGGTGGCCGTGGGCTTGATGGCGTGGCTGTGGATGCAGCTGTGCATGGCGTGGTGGTTGGTGCCTGCGCTCTATGTTGCCGCTCACATATGCATATGGCGATTGCTGGCTCGCAGAGAAGGCGCATCGCTCACGCCCCTATTGGGCATGACGTCGATGCTGATGCTGCTCTACTCGCTTGGGTACCTGATTGCGTGCATCTGACGCGTTTTTATTTGGTAGACTTAAGATATTTGCGTACCTTTGTCAATATCATATTCTCTCACCTTATTATTTATATAGCATATAGACACAGAATGGCAACTGACTGGCGCCAAGCATTGGGCGCGCTACTGCCCGACGGCTACAACGCCGAAGAAGCGCGCGAACCCTTACAAATAGAGCAGACACCTCTGCCCGACCTTGAGATATGGCTCGACCGAAAGCGCGCCGGCAAGACGGCGACGATAATCACCGGATTCGCGCCCGACGATGAGCGCGCCCACAAGTTAGCGGCCGCGCTAAAGAGCAGCCTCGCTACTGGTGGAAGTTGCAGGGGAGGCGAGATTCTCATACAAGGCGATCGCGCCGATCATTTAATCAACATACTGCGGAGCATGGGCTATCGTGCGCGCCGTCGATAACACAGCTCCTCTTATGCTCACAATATACAAGGCATCGGCTGGCTCCGGAAAAACATTCACGCTGGCCAAGACATACATCACCGAACTGCTAAGTGTGCCAGTGCGTGTCAATGACAGCAATAACGGACACCGCACATACCGTGTGCTCAACCGTGCGGAAGATGCCAACGGCTACCATTTGATGCAAAACGACCGCCACCGTGGCATCCTGGCTATCACATTCACGCGCAAAGCCACCGAGGAGATGAAAACACGCATCCTCAGCGAGCTGCACAAGCTTTCCATTCTCCAGCCCGACGGCACAATAAAATCCGACTATGCTGCTGATCTTCTCTCCACCTTTAACGAGCATCCCACAATGCGATGCACGACACAGCACTTGGCGCAGACAGCCAAGATAGCGCTTCAGCAGATACTATTTGACTACCGAAACATGCACGTGTCGACCATCGACTCGTTCTTCCAGCAGGTGCTCCGCACCTTCGCTCGCGAACTCGATTTCAATAGCAACTACAACATAGAGATTGAAGACGATGCGGTGATGGGCGCATCGGTTGCATCCATGTTCGACGCATTCAACAACGGCTCAATCAAATCGGCCGACACATTCGAGACCAACCTGAATACGCTTGAGGACTGGCTTTACACATTCATGCTGGATGCATTGCGCAGCGGCAAGAAAGCCGAGCTTTTCAATCGAAACTCTGCCACATACCGCGGCTTTGTGAAGCAAATTGGGAAGATCAACGAAGAGAGCTTCAAGCCCTATCGCGAGGACATGGAGAAATTCCTGCAGGGAGGACAGCTCAGGCAATTCGAAAAAGCGCTTGACGAACTCATCGCCCACACAGGAGCGCGCGCCATGGCAGAGGCGCACGAATACGCCGTGGGGGCCGGGCTAAGCGAAGGAATGTTCAATTTTGCCACCGGCAACAAACTGCTTGCTCGCGTGCTCGAAAAATCCTCTGAGCCAATCACGCTCAGCGAACTCACAAATCTAAATAAATCAGGTAGCGGAATGGGGCTGCTGGGCAAGGGCGACAAGAGTCCATTGAGCAAAAAAGCGCCAAAAGAGCTCCTTGCTCCGGCCATTGAGCTCTTCTCCTTAATTATGCGCCGAGCCAATGAAGTGAACGCTTTGGAAATCATAAAAAAATCGCTGCCGCAGCTGTGGATGCTGTCATATACGCTTTATTTCCGCGACGCGTATTTGCGTGAGAACGGCTTGCTACAGCTATCCACAAGCAACGAATTGGTGCAGCGCATCATCAGCGACGATGAGACGCCCTTTGTGTATGAGCGCATGGGCGTGGACCTGCGCCATTTCCTGATTGACGAATTTCAGGATACCTCGTTCCTCCAATGGGCTAATCTGCGGCCTCTTGTTGCCAACGCCCTCTCGCAAGAAGAAGACAGCCTGGTGATAGGCGACGAGAAGCAAGCCATCTACCGCTTTCGCAATAGCGACTCATCGATCCTTCACGAGAAAATTTACGGACACATGCATGGCTACGATATCGTGACCAAGGGCGCTAAGGAAGGCGAGAACACCAACTACCGCAGCTCGGGCACTATCGTGCGCTTCAACAACTCGCTTTTTTCACGCCTGGCCGGTATGCTGCATGTGTCGGAATTCGACAATGTAGTGCAAGACATC
Organism: uncultured Bacteroides sp.; assembly: GCA_964582335.1. GTDB lineage: Bacteria > Bacteroidota > Bacteroidia > Bacteroidales > Muribaculaceae > CAG-873. The sequence continues at coordinate 29,355 of CAZORI010000017.1, read as the reverse complement.
CGTGAAGGCTATGACCAACGCCCAGGCTACGTGCGATTCTCCCCATTTGACGACAAGACATCGGCCATCGACCAGATGGCGGCAGAAATATTGCGGCAGCACGATGAAGGGCACTACCGCTGGCGCGACATCGCCATTCTCGTCAACATAGGCAAAAAAGAAGGAGTGGACGTGGTGAACTACCTAACCGTCAACTATCCGCAGATACCAGTGCTGTCGGGCGAGGCTTTGCGCCTCAACGCATCGCCGGCAGTGCAGCTAATCCTAAGCATACTGCACATCATCGACCAAGAACTTTCGTCGTCCGACGATAAGAAGCGCCAAATAGCCATCAACAATATAGAGTATGCCCTGGCCATAGCCATGGGCCGCCTTGACACTGCTGATGGCATGGACGAGGCAGCCACTACCGACCTAATACTTGATGCCATCGACGAGACGATGGCCAACATCCAAAGCGACGGCGCTGACCGGGCTGTGAGCGACAGCGCGGTGAAGGCAATCATCAACGAGCGCCCGGCCTCATTAGTGGCGATGGTGGAAACAATCATCGACAAGCAATTCAGCCCCGAACAGCGCGCACGGCAATATAGCTACCTCACGGCTTTCCAGGACTGCGTAATCAATTTCTGCCAGCGCAACCAAGGAGGCTTGCATGCCTTTCTCGACTGGTGGGGCACGCATGGCGACACAGCCACAATCAATGGAGCAGCCGAGGCCGATGCCGTGACGGTGATGACCATACACAAATCCAAAGGTCTTGAATTCAAGTGCGTGCATATCCCTTTCGTGAATTGGCCCCTGTACTGGATGCCAACCAAGGCTCCGACGCTATGGGTGCCGGCTCAGTCGCTTCCACTAAGCGACATCACTTGCCCTATGCCTCCGGCATTCAACATAAAATTCACCAGCGCCATGTCCGACGAATCGCATCCAATGCACCAGATTTATGCTGAAGAGCGCAAAAAGCACCTCGTCGACACGCTCAACAAGACGTATGTAGCATTCACGCGACCGATGGCCGAGCTCACTGCATGGTATCCAAAATCATCGTCGATCACCCCCAATCCCATTATCGATTTCATAAGGGAGGCGATGATGCAGCCCCAGCCCGACGGCTCAAACCTCAAAGCTGATCTGGCTGCAGCCATATCCGATGCCGGCAACGGCACTTTCATCTTCGAAATGGGCTCCCCTACCGTGAACATCGACGCCCAAAAGCGCGAAGAGGCCGCCGCAATCACCAACCCAGATCCATATCCGGTGGTGCGACGCACCGATAAAGCGACCAACATCAAGCTCGACGACGTGCTTGGCACCGACGACATCATATGCGACGATGCCGACAAAGAGCAAGAACAAAAAGATTTCCAGCCGGAGTCGGACGAGTGGATTGACGACAACGCTCGCCAACAGGGCTTAATTTTGCATGATATCATGTCGCAGATACATGATCTCGACGACATCAATCCCGCAATCGACCGAATATGCGACCGCAAAGGACTGCCCTCCGACCAAAAAGAGCATTTCCGCCGGCTTATTGCCGGATTTCTCGATCCAAGCAAGGAGAACATCAACAAATGGTTTGCCCACGATGCATGCGCATACATCGAGCAGCCTATTTACATCCCCGAAATCGAACAAGTGCGCCGCCCCGACCGCGTGGTGACATATGCCGACGGAACAGCCGACATCCTCGACTACAAATTCACCGACAACCCCGACAAAATCGGATGCGACGCTCACCAAAAGCAAATTGTAGGCTACATATGGTATCTGCAGCAGATGGGGTATGCCAATGTGCAGGGCTTTCTTTGCTATCCAATGCTCAACCGCATCGTTAGATGCAATACACTACACAAATTTAAAAATTAAGTATTAATATACCAACATGCTACGCATAATGAAACACTGCACCAAACTATTAGCCTTTGCGCTATTGGCCATATTCACCGCTACGGCGCAAGCCGCAAAAGTCGACACTTTAGCAATAGCCACAAAATACCTGCCCGGCGGCATAGGTCGCGCAACTGTGATCACGCCCGAAGGGAAGCCCGGCCAGAAATTCCCAACGGTATACCTGCTCAACGGCTACGACGGCAACCACAAGTCGTGGCTCGAGCTCACCCAGCCCCAGCTGCCTGCCCTTGCCGACAAATATGGCATCGTGATGGTGATGCCCGACGGAATGGACAGCTGGTACTGGGACTCTCCCGCCAAGCCCGAGATGCAGATGGAAACTTATATCACCCAGCAACTTGTGCCTTACATCGACGCCAACTACCCAACGCTGCCCCAAGCAAGCAAGCGCGCCATCACAGGCCTTAGCATGGGAGGCCAGGGAGCAATGTGGCTGGCAATGAACCACAGCGACATATTCGGCAATGCCGGAAGCACCAGTGGAGGCCTCGACATACGCCCCTTCCCAAAAAGCTGGAAAATGGCCAACTGGCTCGGCTCCAAGGATGACAACCCCGAAGTGTGGGAGAAGCATGCAATAGTCAATCTCGTGCCTTCGCTCAAGCCTGGACAGCTCAACATAATCTTCGACTGCGGCACCGACGATTTCTTCTACCAGGTGAATGAGAATCTGCACAACGAATTGCTGAAGGCCAAGATTCCACACGACTACATATCGCGCCCAGGCAATCACTCGCACCCCTATTGGCGCAATGCTATATTGTACCAGTTGCTTTTCTTCAACGAAGCATTCAATCGATGATACTTACGTCACTTACCCTCGACAATTTCAAAAACATAGAGCATGCCGACATGCTGCTGTCGCCGAAAATCAACTGTCTGCTCGGCGACAACGGAATGGGCAAAAGCAACCTGCTCGATGCCATATACTTCCTGAGCATATGCCGAAGCATGACTGGCGCCCCCGACGCAATGCTCATAAAGCGCGGTGAAGACTGGGCCATGCTGCACGCAAAATATCTGAGGCATGCCTCAACCGAATCACCGATGGACGATGAAGTGCATATAGGGATGCAACGCGGGCGACGCAAAAGCATAAAGCGCGGAGGCAAGGCCTATGCCAAGCTTAGCGAGCACATAGGGCAGTTTCCGCTCGTGCTCGTTTCGCCCGCCGATATGGATCTGGTGAACGGCTCGAGCGAAGAGCGGCGCCGATTTATGGACATTGTGATATCGCAGACCGATGCTCGCTACCTCGATGCCGTGATCCGATATGAGCGTGCCCTCGAGCAGCGCAACAAGCTATTGCGCGACGAAGCGAGCGACCCCGGCCTCTATGCGGCCATAGAGATGCAGATGGAGGCAGCAGCCGAATACATATGCCACCGCCGCCGGCAATGGACTGAGTCGCTTTCGCAAATATTCAAGCCTCACTATGCAGCCATTGCGGGCTCGAACGAAATCGCCACGCTTGAATACTCGGGGCATATGGCCAAGCCTGGCACCAACCTTTGCGACATTCTCAACGAGCGTCGCGCACGCGACGCGGCTTTGCATTACACAAGCGCCGGGCCGCATCGCGACGACATAGAGATGATGCTCGACGAAATGCCTGTGCGCCGCACAGCCTCGCAAGGTCAGGCCAAAACGTACACCTTGGCTCTTAGGCTGGCACAATACGAATTCCTCAAGCAGGCCACCGGCATATCGCCGCTGCTGCTGCTCGACGACATATTCGACAAACTCGATGCTTCGCGCGTAGAGCGCATCATGTCGGTTGTGGCCCACCCTTCTTTCGGGCAAATTTTCATCACCGACACCAACCGCAAGCACATCGACGAAATCCTCACTCACACATCGGGCCCGTATTCGATGTGGAGCGTGGAAAATGGACGTTTCACCCCCACCGACAGCGAATCATGAAACGCAGAGAAGCAATGACGGTGGGACAAATCATCGAGCAAGCGATATCACAGACGGGCAACCGCGACGTGTATATGCAGCAGCAAGCTTGCTTCCTGTGGCCCGAGGTAGTCGGGCCCGCAATCAACAAGTGCACTACGCGCCGATGGGTAGAGCGCGACACCTTGCACGTGTGCCTCACGTCGGCCGCCCTCAAGAGTGAACTGACGTTTTTGGCGCCCCAAGTAGTCGACACTCTCAACCGCCTCCTTGGCGAGCGCGTAGTGACGCGGCTAATAATACATTGATTACCCTTATCAAAAATCATAAGCAATGGACGTTCCTGCAGAACAATACCCTTATCGCCACCGCCAAGACATACAAGTGAGATTCAACGACATCGATATGCTTGGCCATGTCAACAACACCATCTACCTGGAATACATGGATTTTGGTAAAGCCCAATACATAACCACTGTGCTTGGCCGGCATTTCGACTACAGGACAGAAGCACTCGTGATAGTGAACGTAAACTGCGAATTTTACCACATAGCCACCTATGGCGAGCCATTGCAGGTGCTCACGCGCATCGATGAAATAGGCCAGTCGTCGGTGACATTCGACCAGCGCATCATAAACGGCGCCACCGGTGAAGTGAAGTGCATAACGCGCACGGTGATGGTTGGGTTCGATATCAGAAAAGGAGCAAAGAAAGACATCACCGACCTTGTCAGAGCCGACATAGGCACATTCGAGGGTAGAGATTTCGCCAAGGCTGAGAAATAATTTCAGCTATTTATTTTTGAGGCTGCGCGACATAATCAGATTTTGATTGTTAATTATTTATTACCTCCAATCGTAACGAATCCTTATTTCTCAAAATTTATTATCTTTGCATAATTAAGTTAAATAATACACTTGCCATGGCAAAAAAGAAAACTGAACCATCTGCTGCAACCCCGGCGGCCGCCTCGAACAACACAAAAAAAGCGCCACGCGCTAAGGCCGCAAAAGTATTGCCCCTAATCAAGAACGACCCCTGGCTCGAACCATTCGCCAATGCCATCGAAGGTCGCCACCAAGATTACCTGAACAAAGAGAAAGACCTCACGCAGGCATGTGGATCATTGGTTGACTTTGCTAACGCTTACCAATACTTTGGCATGCACCGCGACGCCGACGGATGGGTGTTCCGCGAATGGGCGCCCAATGCCACCGGCATCACTCTGATTGGCGACTTCTCCGACTGGGAAGAGGAAATCAAATACCAGCTCTGCCCCATCGGTGACGGCGTGTGGGAGCTTAAGCTTAAGCCTGGAGATGTTGCCAACGGACAGCTTTACAAGATGATGGTGCACTGGGACGGCGGCTACGGCGAACGCATCCCCGCCTATGCCAACCGCGTGGTGCAAGACGAAAACACGCATATCTTCTCGGCACAGATTTGGTGTCCGGAAAAGCCATATCGCTGGGAGATAGAGAAATTCCAGCCCGACACCAAGCCTCTGCTCATATACGAATGCCACATAGGCATGGCTCAGCAGAAGGAGGGCGTGGGCACATACGACGAATTCCGCGAAAACATTCTGCCGCGCATAAGCGCCGACGGATACAATGCCATCCAGATTATGGCCATTCAGGAGCACCCATATTATGGCTCGTTTGGCTACCACGTGTCGAATTTCTATGCTCCATCGAGCCGCTTTGGCACTCCTGAGCAACTCAAAGCCCTGATTGACAAGGCGCACGAATTAGGAATTGCCGTCATCATGGATATAGTGCACAGCCATGCTGTGAAGAACGAGCTCGAAGGCTTGGGGCGTCTCGACGGCAGCTACAACCAATATTTCTACGGCGACGGACGTCGCGAGCATCCTGCTTGGGACTCGCTTTGCTTCGACTATGGCAAAAACGAAGTGATACACTTTTTGCTTAGCAATTGCAAATACTGGCTTGAGGAATTCCATTTCGACGGTTTCCGCTTCGACGGCGTGACGTCGATGCTATATTACAACCATGGGCTGGGACAGGCCTTTGGCAGCTACGACGACTACTACAACGGCGGCCAGGACACTAATGCCATCACCTACCTCACTCTTGCCAACAAGCTCATACACGAGGTGAACCCTAAGGCCATAACTATTGCCGAGGAGATGAGCGGAATGCCTGGCTTGGCAATACCTGTGGCCGACGGTGGCATCGGATTCGACTATCGCATGGCAATGGGCATCCCCGACTATTGGATCAAGATGCTCAAGGAGAAGAAGGATGAAGACTGGCATCCCACATCAATATATTGGGAACTCACCAACCGTCGCGCCGACGAGAAGACGATTTCGTATGTCGAGAGCCACGACCAGGCGCTCGTGGGCGACAAGACGGTGATTTTCCGCCTTATCGACAAGGAAATGTATTGGCACATGATGAAGGACGACGACAACATGGTGGTGGCCCGAGGCATTGCTCTGCACAAGATGATACGCCTTGTAACGCTGGCATCGATCAACGGCGGCTACCTCAATTTCATGGGCAATGAATTCGGTCATCCCGAATGGATCGACTTTCCACGCGAGGGCAACGGATGGAGCTACAAATACGCTCGCCGACAGTGGGACCTCGTGGACCGCGCTGAGCTCAAATACATCTTCCTGCAGAATTTCGACAACGCCATGATTCACCTTGTGTCGGGAATCTACAACTTCCAGGGCCTTCCCATACAGAAGCTCTGGGAGAAGGACGATGACCAGGTGCTGGCATTCATGCGAGGCGAATACGTGTTTGTGTACAATTTCAGCCCCGACAAGTCGTTTGACGGCTACGGCATCCTTGCCCCTGGCGGCAAGTACCGCACGGTGCTGAGCACCGACAATCCTGATTTTGGCGGATACGGCAACATCGACGAGAGCGTGGAGCATCTCACCCAGAGCGACCCTCTCTACTCGCCTCACGGCGTAGAGTGGCTGAAGCTGTATTTGCCCTCGCGCACTGCTATTGTGCTGCGCAAGGTGCGAGCCTATAGGAAAAAGTCGTAACGACATAGCGACATAACGAATATGTAGAGGGGGCGCTGCAGAAAAGATTTCTACAGCGCCCCCTTTGTCTGTCGCGTCAATTATGCGAATAGCCTGTCTCTTCGAAGAGCTTGTAGTCTTCGTCAACCTTGTTGCCAATAGTGGTGAGCATGTCGCCAACCAAGGCCCCATTCATGCCGCCGCGCAGCATGCGCGCCATCGCGTCGTGCGAAAGCCTGGCACGACCTCCGGCAAAATGCAGTGTGCATTTTGGAGCGACCAGGCGCATCAAAGCCACTGAGCGCGTGATTTCGTCTTCGCTGATTTGCTCAATATCCTCGAGTGGCGTGCCCTTGATTGGCTGCAGTATGTTGACGGGTATCGACGATGCACCAGCCTCGCGTGCCATTTGTGCCAACTCCAGCCGGTCGCGCAGCGTCTCACCCATGCCGATGATGCCGCCGCAGCATATCTTAAATCCGATTTCCTTGGCAGTTTTTATAGTGCGCAGTTTGTCATCGATAGTGTGCGTGGAGCAAAGCTTGGAGAAATATGAGGGCGACGTCTCAAGGTTGCAATGGTATTTTCGCACGCCGGCGTCCCAAAGTTGCTGCAGTTGCTCCCTATCGAGCAAGCCCATCGAAGCGCACAGCTTCACGCCGCCAGCGGCAGCAGCCTCCTTGTAGAGACGGCAGAAATTGGCCATGTGGGCTGGCATCACCTTTCGGCCGCTCGTCACGAGCGAGAAGCAGCTCACGCCACGGCTCTTGTTTGCGTGAAACGAAGTCATCATCTCATCGCGCGATATCGACTCGTATTCCTTTACGCCAGTGTGGTGATGTGCCGACTGGGCGCACCATTTGCAGTCCTCACCGCATTTTCCCGAGCGGGCGTTTACTATAGAGCAGGTATGGATTTCGTTGCCGCACCATTTTTGGCGCACGGCATCCGCAGCGTCGCACAGTTCCGAGGTAGAATATTTTTGGTTGAGCAGAAGTGCTTCTTCTACAGAGGCAGGAGTGCCCAACTCCAATGCCTGTTGTTTGATTCTTTCGAGCATGTTGAACTTTGATTCTTAATCTACCCACAAAATTAGTAATTCTTTTTTATCTGAGAAAAATTTTGTTGGTTTGTGAAACGCGTGTCCTATTCTTTCCGACATTTGTCCTAAATGTTGCCATTTTAGAATGAGTCGGCAATTGTCCGCAAACGCCATTTTTTATATTTTTGCAATGATATTTTTCGGTATCCTAAATCATGAAAAAACGTGCCTTAGCTTTTGCAAAAAGAATCTTATCGCTGATTTGCGCCATTCTGGCGCTTTTGGCGCCCGACAACGCTCTTTCAGCACCGCAATTTCCCAATCCGGAATTGTCGTGGATGAACAAGACCGTCGACGGCAAGAAAACGACTGTATTCTGCATATTCAGGGATAGCAGAGGCCTGATGTGGCTTGGGGCAAACGGAGGCCTTTACTTCTACGACGGGGTAGCCATGCATGGGATGGGTGAAAACGTACTTTCCGGCACTCAAATCTACTCTATCGTAGAGAGCGACGACAAGCTGTATGTAGGATGCAACAACGGCCTGTTTGTGTACGACTACGCGACAGGAAATGCCAGCGCTCTGGATATTGACACGCCTCGCGAGATACGCGTGCTTATGCTGGTTGACGACGACCTCTGGATAGGCGGCCTCAACGGCATCAGCAAATACAACATAAGGAACAATACCATCGCTGATTGCTCGGCTGGCTTGCCCCACAAGTCGGTGTACTCTCTGCTGCGCGATAGCAGGGGCATAATCTATGTGGGCACATTCAACGGCTTGGCTCGCTGGAATTCTCACGAAGGCAACTTTAGCGCAGTACCTGTAAGGACAAATGATAAGAACGCGCCTTCGGCATTGTTTGCCAATTGCCTTATGGAATCGCACGACGGAGAAAGCATCTATGTTGGCGGAGAGGGCTTCCTATACAAATATTCCCCATCGGGCGACAAGTGGGAGAGGATTACGTCGATTGGCGACACCAATGTGAAGAGCATCTGCCGTGGCAGCGACGGCCATCTGTTGATTGGCACCAACGACGGCGTGTTCGACATGTCGGACGACGTGGTAAAGCACTATCGCCACGACTCACGGCAAGAGCTTAGCCTCGCCGACAATGAGATATGGTGCATCTTTGCCGACCAGCAAAACAATGTGTGGGCCGGGCATGAGCGAGGATTCTCCATCGCATTCAATTCCGACATGCTGCGCACCATCAAGCTGAGCGCCCTCGTAAATTCAGGCGAGGGCAACGAGATTTACTCAATATTCCGTGACAGCGACAATGAGTTGTGGCTTGGAGGCACCAATGGCGTGATTAGGCTTGCCAACACCTCCGCGCCAAAATGGTACCGCCACACCGGCCAACGTGATGGCCTCTCACACAACCGCATACGAGCCATCACCGAAGACGCTGAGCACCATATATGGTTTGCCACCGACGGCGGCCTCAACCGTCTCACTAAGAGCACTGCAGACTTCGACGTATTCTACGTAACCGACAAAGATGGCCAGCATAAGTCCAACTGGGTATACGCCTTAATTGAGGACGATGATCGCCTATGGGTGGGCAGCTTCCTCGGCGGCCTTCATAGGCTCGACAAAGGGCTCTTCAATAGGCCGGGCGGAGTGATTGTTTCTGACCTCGCCTTGAATGCCGACACTCCCAATGCGCACGGCAGCACAATTCCAAACAATTTGATCAACAATGTGCATAAAGACGCTAACGGCAACCTGTGGGTGCTACTTTTTCGCGACAGCACTCTTACCTGCATCGATCGCGAGGGCAACCTTGTGAATAGCTTCAACATTTTGGACCTCACCGGCAGCTATCCTACACAAGTGAATATCGACAAGCGCGGCCGCGCATGGTGCGCTTATTGGGGCGGCGTCATTGTGTTTGACTCCGACGGCTCTCAGCATGTGGTGAAGCTGCCTTACACCAACAGCGACGAGGCAGTGCTCACGATGTCGCCCGTCGACGAAGGCATGTGGCTTTCAACGCAAAGCAACGTGTGGCGCATCGACGGAACCACACTTGCCCCTAACGTATTGCCTATTCCACAGCGCTCCTACACAGCCATCTACGAGGACCCATTGAGCAACAAAGTGTATCTTGGAGGCGTCGACGAAATCCTTGAAGTGGACAAATCGATTACAGACAATGCATCGGAATTCCGCGCCATCAACATGGTACTCGACAATAGCGACGAAGGCAAGCTCAATCTTTACGACATAAAGGGAGGCATCAACGGCAAGCGCTTACCTTATGGCGGCAATGTTACCATGCTGGTGAGCTCGCTCGACTACTCGCCGGAGGCTTTGCAGCGATACATGTATCGGTTATCAACTTCGCCTTCCGACAACAGCGACATGTGGATAGTGCTCCCGGAGGGATCGAACGCCATATCGTTCTTCGACCTCAAGATGGGCAATTACACGCTGTATGTCAATTCAATTGGCTCGCCGGCTACGCCTATTGCCATCCCTCTATCAGTGGAAGCGCCGGTATTCTTGTCATGGCGGGCATTTGTGATATACGCCATGATTCTCGCCATAATAATATACGTGGTGGTGCTCTACAGCCGCCGGCGCCACAACCGCGCGCTGCAGGCTAAGGAAAGAGAGGCAGCCCTTGCAAACGTGGAGAAGAAGCTTTCTTTTTTGTCGGACGTGTCGCACGACCTGAAGACGCCGCTTTCGATGATTATCGGCCCGGTGAGCGTAATGAGAGGGCGAGTGAAGGATGAAGACATTAAGCGCAACCTCGACACCGTCTATGAGAATGCCGTCAGGCTCAACAATATGATACATCGCACGATAGAAATCAATCACTTGGAAGATAGCGACGAAGATATGCTCATTTTGTCGCTGTTCGACGTGGTGGAGTTCTGCCGGGGCATTTTTGAAATTTTCAAAGAGAACAATCCAAACAAAAACTTCGTGTTCCATGCCGAGCCCGACCAGATATTGATTGAGGCGGATGCCGTGAAATTCGAGTCGGTAATCACCAACTTGCTGTCGAATGCATGCAAATACTCCCAAGAGAAGGCTACGATATCATGTGGCATCAGCTTCAACAACGACACTGTGGAGATTGTGGTTTCCGACGACGGCCTGGGCATATCTGATGCCGACAAGCCGCTCGTGTTCCAGCGCATGTTCCGCGCCCCGGCCACCAGCAAGCTGCGCGAAGGCACGGGCCTCGGGCTGTACCTTATAAAGAAGTATCTCGAACTGATGAAGGGCAACATCTCGCTCTACAGCAAAGAGGGGCAAGGCACATCGTTCATCGTAACACTGCCTATATCCGACAAAGCCAAGCCCAGCAATCGCAATAATGCCGCCCCCCTCGATGCCGGGAAGCCAAAAATCCTTGTCATCGAAGACAATATTCAGATATCGGATTTCATTGTGGAGCTACTTCGCGACGAATACACGTGCATGACGGCCGAAAATGGACGGTCGGGGCTTGCCATAGCGCAGTCAATCATACCCGACTTGATCATTGTGGACGAAATGATGCCAATAATGACAGGCCTGGAGATGGTGAAGCTGATGAAGCAGCATCCTCGGCTCTCGCTCATTCCCGTGATTATGCTCACTGCCAAATCCGACAACAAGACAGAGAGCGAAAGCATCAAATTGGGCATCGACATATTCATGACGAAGCCCTTCGAGCCTGCCACGCTGCTTGGCCGCATCAAGCATCTGCTGAAGGCGCGTACCGATCTGAAGGAGAAGATGAGAGTGCAAGCCATCACCGAAGCAGAGTCGAAGCCTATCCAAGCCGAGAGCGTGAGCGAAAAGCAGCTGGCAAAAATCGCCAAGATAATCGAGGACTACATTTCCGACCCCGACCTCAACGTGAATTTCCTGTGCGAGAAGAGCGGCATGACATCAAAGCAGCTCTACCGCCTCATAAAGAAATATATGGACGTGGCGCCGCTCGACTACATCAGGAAGGTGCGCTTGCAGAAGGCAGCTATGCTGCTGAGCCAGCACCGCTTCACAGTGTCGGAGATATGCTACATGGTTGGGTTCAAGACACCCTCTTATTTCACAAAATGCTTCCAAAACCAGTATGGCGTAAAGCCCAGCCAATACCAGAGCGACGACGAAGCGAGATAAGACAACGTGTCGAGAAATTTTGTCCACACAGGGCGCATTGTCCTATTACTTGCATCAATTGTCCGATATCGTTCGACACTATTATTCAATAAAATATATCTTTGCAGTGCTTATAAAAAGGTAGAAAGAGGTACAATAATAAGGTAAAAGAGATTGTTGTTTGGCACGTAAGAATCAATTATATCACATAAACAACAAATCTCAATGGAAAAAACAAATTGCTTGACTGAAGCGAAGAGATGGTTGTTGGTCATAATGGCCGCAATCGTCTTGCTGCCTATTTCTGCGTTTGCGCAAGGGCAGCGGAAAGTGACAGGCACTGTCTCTGACGAGAACGGTGAGCCACTTATCGGCGCCAACGTTAGAGTCGTGGGCGAGGCCATAGGCTCAGCTACCGACATCGACGGCCGATTCTCTATCAACGTCCCCGAGGGCGCCAAGCAGCTTACGGTGTCGTACGTAGGCTACCAAAACCAGACAGTTGACATCACGGGCAACGTGATGGATATCGTAATGAAGCCCAACACTGAACTGTTGAGCGAAGTCGTCGTAATCGGCTACGGCGTCAGGAAAAAGGATGACCTCACCGGCTCGGTGGCTTCTGTCAGCGAAAAGGACTTCAACAAGGGCGTAATCAGCAGCCCCGAAGAGCTCATCAATGGTAAAATCGCCGGTGTGCAGATCACAAACAGCGGCGGTTCGCCTAATGCCGGCTCCACTATCCGCGTGCGCGGCGGCGCTTCGCTCAACGCATCCAACGATCCTCTGATCGTGCTCGACGGCGTGCCTATGGAGGTGTCGGGCGGAGTGGAAGGCTCGGGCAACTTCCTCAGCCTCATCAACCCCAATGATATCGAGTCGATGACAATCCTGAAGGATGCTTCGTCGACCGCTATCTACGGTTCGCGTGCATCCAACGGCGTAATCATCATCACCACCAAGAAAGGATCAGGCGAGGGCGTGAAGGTGTCGTTCCAGACCACCAACTCGATATCGCAGCACGGACGCACTGCCTCTGTATTGAGCAACAGCCAGTTCCGCGAAGTGATCAAGGCCTTTGGCAGCGAATCGCAGGTAGCGCTTTTGGGCCAAGGCACCGACACCGACTGGATGAACGAAGTGCTTCGCACGGCATTCGGCACTGACAACAGCCTTAGCGTAAGCGGACGCATCGGCAAGAATCTTCCCTTCCGCGTTGCTCTCGGCGCACTCTACCAAGACGGTATCATGCTCACCGACAACAGCAACCGCTACACTGCCAACATCAACCTGAATCCCAGCTTCCTGCAGGATCACCTGCGCATCAACATCAGCGGCAAAGGCACCTACGCACGCAACCGCTTCGCCAACACCGGCGCTATCTGGAATGCTGCCGCATACGATCCCACCCAGCCCGTGTACGGCACGCTCGACGCTAACGGCAACCAAATCCTTGCTACCAACGGCGAGCCTATCTTCAATGGCTTCCATGAGGTTGTGGACAATTCCAACAGCCCTGCACAAGGCGCTATCGCCAACCCCGTAGGCATGCTCAAGCTCTATGACAGTCGCTCTAAAGTGTGGCGCCTGGTGGGCAACGTCGACGTTGACTATCGTCTGCACGTGCTGCCCGAGCTACGCCTGCACGTAACTGGCGGTCTCGACCTCTCGCAAGGAAAGAACACGACATCGATGCCGCAGAACAGCTTTGGCAACTACAACTCAGGCGGCTACAACTACACCAAGGGCCCGCAGAAGAACACCAACAAGCTGATTACCGCATACGCCAACTACAACAAGGATTTCGACGCTATCAAATCGTCGCTCGACCTTACTGCCGGCTACGACTACCAATATTGGCGTAACGACTACCCTGCATACAACACCTATAATGAGGCTGGCGAGATTACAAACACGAGCACTGCCTCCGACGAGCGCCACACACTCGTATCGTACTACGGACGTATCAACTACACATTCGACAGCCGCTACCTAATCACAGCAACATTCCGCCGCGACGGCTCAAGCCGCTTTGCCGACAATCATCGCTGGGGCACATTCCCCTCGGTGGCTCTCGCTTGGCGCCTGTCGCAGGAAAGCTTCTTTGAGCCCATCACTCCAGTGATGAACGATTTCAAGCTGCGCGTTTCATATGGTGTGACAGGTCAGCAAGATGGCATCAGCAACTACGGATACCTGCCCAACTATACAACCACAGGCGTTGGCTCCTACTATCTGTTCGACGGACAGTGGATTGCCTTGAATCGTCCGCAGGCATACAACCCCGATTTGCGTTGGGAGACAACCAAGTCGTGGAACTTCGGCTTTGACTTTGGATTCGCAGGCAACCGCATCACCGGTAGCGCTGAATATTACACCCGCAAGACTGAGGACCTGCTTGCAACAATTCCAATCCCTGCCGGCATCAACTTCGACAAGACAATGCTCTCCAACGTAGGCAACGTGTCGAGCAAGGGCGTAGAATTCGCCATAAACGCCAACATACTTGACAGTAAGGACTTCTCTTGGACTGCGACATTCAACGCCACATGGCAGCAGAACAAGATTACGAACCTCAGCCTTGTGCCCGGATCCGACGCATCCGACACCTATGTAGGCTACATGGAGTCGACCCCGGTAATGGTGTACAAGACTGGCTATGCTCCCAACACATTCAAAGTGTACAAGCAAATCTACGATGAAGAAACCGGACGCCCAATCGAAGGACTCTATGCCGACCTCAACGGTGACGGCCGGATTTCCGCCGACGACATGTACTACTGCCACCACGCAAGCCCCGACTGGATATATGGCTTCAGCACTTCGTTCCGCTACAAGCGCCTTACGCTGAGCACATCTCTGCGTGCACAAGTAGGCAACTATCTCTACAACGGCACCGCTGCATCGTCAGGTGCCTGGGAATGCGTATCGTGGAACGTAGGCCAGGTCAACAACCTCTCGGCCAGCTTCCTCGAAACCAACTTCCAATATCGCCAGTACAGCTCGGACTACTACGTGGAGAACGCCTCGTTCCTGAAAATGGACAATCTGCAGCTATCCTACGACTTTGGCCGCGTAGCAAATTGCGTCAACCTGCATGCATCGGCAATGGTGCAGAATGTGTTCACCGTGACTAAATACAAAGGTGTCGACCCCGAAAGCAGCTGGGGCATCGAAAGCAGCCTCTATCCTCGCCCGCGCACCTATTCGGTTACCATTGGACTTAACTTCTAATACTCCCGCAAAATGAAAAAAATATTTTCCTTAATAATTATAGCCTTATCGGCAATGGTGAGCTCATGCACCGACGACCTCGACCAGAAGCCGATAATTGGCACAACGTCCGATGACGTGTATTCCTCTGTAGAAGGATATCGCTCTGTGCTCGCTAAGATTTACGCTTCCTACACAATCAGAGGCGCTGAGCGCGGCGGCGGCAACGCCGACATGAGCACCAACAACGGACACGACATGATTCGCGTGCTCTTCAACGTGCAGGAACTTCCCACCGATGAAGCTGCCTACAAATACAATTCTGGCGACAACCTCACCAACCTAACCTATATCAATTGGGACGCTACCGACGTGTGGGTATCCGACACATACTACCAATTGTACTACATCATCGCTCTTGTCAACGAATTCCTGCGTTATTGCGACGATGGCAGCATCTCAGGCTTCAGCTCAAGCGACCAAGCCACAATCCGCGACTATGCCTATGAGGCACGCTTCGTGCGCGCTCTCACCTACTCCTACGTTCTTGACCTCTTCGGCCAAGGCCCCTACGTAGACGAGAACACACCGATGACCGGCTACATCCCCGAAGCTTACGACGGCACAAAGCTTTATAACTATATCATAAGCGAAATCGAGGACATTGCCCCGAATTTGCCGGCCACTCCCACATATCCTCGCGCCGGCCAGGGAGCAGCTTATGCTCTTGCAGCTCGCGTAGCCCTCAACGGCGAAGTCTACACCGGCACAAGCCACGCAACCGACGCTATCACATACAGCAAGAAGGTGCTCGACCTCAACTACTCGCTTGAAAGCGACTACGCCAAGCTTTTCAATGCTGACAACGACAAGCGCACCAACGAGATTCTATTTGCTATCGCAACTGACAACACCTACGCTGCCACCTGGGGCTCGGCCACCTATGTTATCGCAGGCTCATGCCCCAACGACGGCGATGATGTCACCGCCCTTTATGGCGTGGGCACAGCTTGGGGCAACTTCGCCTGCCGTGGCGAATTCACATCGCTCTTCGACGCAACCGACTCTCGCAATCGCTTTATCACCGACGGCCGCTCACAGTTCTTCACCGACGGCATCGAATCATCGCTGCAGGGCTACTATTCCAACAAATGGACTAACCTCAACGACCAGGGTGAGCAAGCCAACGTCACCGACGTGGGCGTAAGCACCGACTTCCCCTTGCTGCGTCTTGGTGAGGTTTATCTCACTGCTGCCGAGGCTGTGCTTCGCGGCGGCACGGGCATGACCCGTCCGGAAGCGCTTGCACTGGTGAACGAGGTGCGCAAACGCGCCTATGGCGACGAATCAGGCAACATCAACGATGCACAGTTCACCCTTTCGTTCATGATTGATGAGCGCGCACGCGAGCTCTACCATGAGCTGCACCGCCGCTCCGACCTGGTTCGCTTTGGCCTTTTCACTGGCGACGATTACCTGTGGCAATGGAAGGGCGGCGTGCTCGACGGACGCTCGGTAAACGACCGCTATAATATTTACCCCATCCCCATGACCGAGCTTTCGGCCAATCCTAACCTCACCAACCCACTTTATTGATAAATCACAATGAAACTAACAAGATATCTCTCAACACTCATCTTAGGGGCGGCCTTCGGCGTAGCGCTCACAGGATGTGAAAAGGATGGTGACATAATCTACATGTCGAAATTTGACGCGACAGAAGTAGAGACCTCCAACACCGATATCGTTCTTGACGCAGACCAACTCGATGCGCTGGCTCTGTCGATATACTGGAACGAAAACGGCAGCATTACCCTCACTGACCTCAACGTGAAGGCCCCGGACAATGCCGTGACCAACGTGCTGCAATTCTCTACTACGAGCGATTTCTCCTCGGTTGTGGAAGAAACCATGGGCGAAGGCGTGTACTACAAGCAATACACCGTGGAAGAACTCAACAGCATCGCTTCGCGCCTTGGCCTCGAAGGCGGTGTGAAGCAAAATGTCTACATCCGCATCGTAAGCAGCGTGGCTGTTAACATTGACTCAAAGTACAGCAACGTGCTCACTATAAGCCTCACCCCCTACAAGATTGACATGACTATTGGCTATGTGCTCGATGCTGGCCAGGTGCTCACAAGCGCTACTCTCTACTCTGAGAATTCGGATGGCATCTACGTAGGCTTCATCGGAGCAAGCACATGGTACAACTGGTACATGCGCGAGGGCAACAACACCATATGGGGCAACGAAAACGTAAACTGGACGCCATTCCTGATGGGTAACTCTACCACTGACACTGGCTGTGGCAACTTCTGGTATCCAGGCGTGGCTGGCTGCTACTACACCATTGTTAACACTCAGACCTTCGAATGGAGCGCATTGCTCGTCGAATCGCTCTCGCTTTCGGGCGACGTAAACGGCGACATGGAATACGACCGCAAGTCGAACGTGTGGACCTACACATTCAACGCAGCCGCAGCTGGCACTGTCAACGTAACTGTATCGGGCAACGGCAAGCAGTACAACGTCTCGACCGGCACCGACGATGACGCTGCAATCGCAACCTCAGTCGGCTTCTCGCAGGCCGGGAGCAAGCTCGCATTCGGCACCACGGCATCGGCAATCGCTGTCGACGTGCAGGCTGGCGAGAACACACTCGTGCTCGACCTCAGCAACTCGATGGAATGGACGCTTGCAACAGGCGACGCTCCCGCTCCTGCCGACCCTGTGGCTCCCGTGCTCTACCTCTCGGGCGTATACGGCGAATGGACATTCGACTGGTACGTTAGCCTCTACAATGAGGATCACCTCTGCTACGGCGCTGTGCTTCCTGTCGACTCAGAGTGGGGCTATCGCATCTACCCCGAGGCTGACAACTGGGGTGATTATTACACAATGGAAGAAGGCGACGGCTATGCAGGCACGCTCGTATATGGAGGCGAAGGCAACGTGGCAGCTCCCGATGCTGGCTTGTACCTCGTTGACATGTCGCTGTCGTCACTCACCTACACGCTTACGGCAGTAGAAAAAGTTTGCTACACCGGCCTTAACGACGATTGGGGCATGTATGAAATGACGGCTACAGATACTCCCGGCGTGTACACAGCCACTGTCACCAAGTCGGCCAATACCCCTTGGGGCGTGAAAATTCTGCTCAACGACAGCTGGGATCTCTACTTCGGCGGCAATGGCACTGCAGGCCAGCTCGCTCTTTACCACGACGGATTTGAAGGCGACAACGACCTGGAGAACGGCACATACACTCTTACCGTCGACCTTGCCAAGTGCACATACTCGTATTCTGAATAATTGTACGTGATAGAAGATGAAATATAATTCTGTATTCGTAGGCATTGCAGCAGCCCTAATAGGGCTGCTCGCTACTGCCTGCTCAGAAGACAGCCCGGAGAATGTCGAGCCTGTGCCCGACGAGCCGACGGAAACCACAACAGGCACTTTCGCAAAGGGAGCC
This sequence comes from uncultured Bacteroides sp., assembly GCA_964582335.1. Lineage (GTDB taxonomy): Bacteria > Bacteroidota > Bacteroidia > Bacteroidales > Muribaculaceae > CAG-873. Next base: position 10,677 of record CAZORI010000017.1, on the reverse strand, counting down.
GATGTGAGCTGGGTGACCGAGCTCGAAGCTCTCGGATACAAATTCCAGAACCAGAGCGGCGTTGAGAAGGAACTAATGACTCTGCTGCGCGACGACTGCGGCGTGAATGCCATACGTCTGCGCGTATGGGTAAACCCTGAAAACGATCCCGTGGTGCAAGGCTGGTGCGACATCAACGACGTTGTGGTGAAAGCGCGTCGAGCACATGCCCTTGGCCTGAGACTTATGATCGATTTCCACTTCTCCGACACGTGGGCCGACCCGGGACAGCAAACAATCCCGGCGGCTTGGGCCGACATGACGATATCGGAGGTGGAGGAGGCTATGGCCAACCATATTGGCGATCTCTTGTCTCGCCTCGACTCCTATGGTATCGACCCCGAATGGGTGCAGATTGGCAACGAGACGCGCACAGGCATGATGTGGCCGCTCGGCAACTTATCCAACGGCGACAACTTCACGCGCATGGTCAATGCCGGCTATAAGGCAGTAAAGGCCTACTTCCCCGACTGCCAGGTGATTGTGCATTGCGACAGCGGCAACGAACTGTGGCTATACACCAACCTATTCGGCAAGCTGAAGACGCAAGGCGCCAACTACGACATGATAGGCATGTCGCTGTATCCCGGCATCGACACGTGGGAAAAGGACGTGAACGACTGCATTTCCAACGTTCGCACCGTGCAATCCACCTACGGCAAGCCTGTGATGATCTGCGAAATCGGCATGGACTACCGCGAAAGCGAAATTGCCGCTAAGATGATGGAAAAGGTTGTAACCGAAGGCCAGTCGATCGACCTCAAGGGTGTATTCTGGTGGGAGCCCGAGGCTCCCGCAAGCCGAGGCTACACTAAGGGCTGCTTCGACGATGGCGCACCCACCGCAGCGCTCGATGCCTTCAAAAACTGATTGAACCATGAAACGAAATATAATACTTGGGCTTGCATTCGTAGCAACATTAGGCTGCACTTCCGTCGCAAAGGCCGACTCTTCTAAGCCCGGCTTCGCTCGCGGAGCCGATGTGAGCTGGCTGTCGCAGATGGAGGCGGAAGGCCGCAAATTCTATACCCGTGACGAAAATCGTCAGGAAATGGAGTGCATGGAGCTGCTTCGCGACCATTGCGGCGTCAACTCGATACGCCTACGCGTGTGGGTGAATCCCGTCGACAAGTGGAATTCTATCGAAGATGTCGTGGCAAAGGCTGTGCGCGCCAATGCGTTGGGCCTGCGCACAATGATTGATTTCCATTTCTCAGATACCTGGGCCGACCCAAGTCACCAAGTGATGCCGGCTGCCTGGGAGAACTTGGCCTTTGAAGATTTGAAGCAGGCTCTCGCATCACATGTCACCGAAACACTCGATGCGCTAAAGCAAGCAGGCGTAACGCCCGAATGGGTGCAGGTGGGCAACGAAACCACCCCCGGCATGATGCTTCCTGCCGGCTCAATCGACAACCCTCGCCAACTCACCGCGCTCAACAATGCCGGATACGACGCAGTGAAGGCCGTGTTCCCCGACGCGCAGGTGATAGTGCATCTCGATAGCGGCCACGACCGTGCCCGCTACGATCGAATGTTCAAACTGCTTGAAGACAACGGCGGCAAATACGACATGATAGGCATGTCGCTCTATCCCTTCTGGGCTGCCCAGGAAGGCATGGAAGGCGGTTGGCAGAAAATATCGGACGACTGCGTGGCCAACATCGACTATCTGAAGGAGCGCTACGGACGCCCCATCATGATATGCGAAATAGGAATGCCCTACGACGAGGGCGAAAATTGCTATAGCCTCATCTCCAAAATGATGGATGCCGACGTTGAAGGTATTTTCTACTGGGAGCCGCAAGCGCCCAACGGATACAACGACGGCTACAATCTCGGATGCTTTGACAACGATGCGCCTACCGTTGCGCTGGATGCTTTTAAGTCGAAATGAAAGCTATGAACCGACGTAAATTATTGTTGGCAATGGCTCTGATAGGGGCCATTGCTTTCAATCTCAACGCCAAAAGGGTTGAGACCACGCTTCATGACGGCTGGCAGTTTGCCAAGGGCTCTCTGTCGGATGCTACGCAGTGGGAAAGCGTGCGCGTGCCGCACGATTGGGCAATATATGGGCCGTTCGACCGCGCCAACGACCTGCAAGAAGTAGCTGTAGAGCAAAACGGAGAGTCGGAGAAATCGTGGAAAACCGGCCGTACCGGGGGCCTGCCTTTCATAGGCAAGGGCGTGTATCGACGCACACTGCAATTGCCCGACACGACAGGCCGAGCATTCACGCTCGTGTTCGACGGCGCGATGAGCAACGCGCATGTATCTATCAATGGCAGGGAAGTGGGCCACTGGCCCTACGGTTACAACTCGTTTGCGGTATCGCTTGACAACAGCTACATACACCCAGGCGACAACACGCTGGTGGTGGAGCTTGAAAACTTCGAGCAAGCCTCGCGTTGGTATCCCGGAGCCGGACTATACCGCAACGTGCACCTGGTTGAGACCGACCGCGTGCATATCCCCACATGGGGCACTTACGTCACCACGCCCGTCGTTAATAGCGACCACGCTACCGTGAGCCTGCGTGCGAAAATCGAAGGCGCGCGTCAGTTTGAGGCGTGGCCCTATGGCGAGCAAATCGATGTGAGGACGGTAGTTTACGACCCCAATGGCAACGAGGTGGCCGCAAATTCTACGAGATACATCGCTCGTGGGCAGGATATCGCCCAAAACTTGATTATAGACAAACCGCAGCTTTGGAGCATTGAGTCGCCCACCCTATACACGGCAACTACCACGCTGTCGATCGACGGCAAGGAAGTGGATTCATATGACACGCGCTTCGGCATCAGAAAACTTGAGTATATCCCCGACAAGGGCTTTTTCCTCAATGGTGAGCACGTCAAATTCAAGGGCGTGTGCAACCACCACGACTTAGGGCCGCTCGGCGCTGCCGTAAATCGCTCGGCGATTAGGCACCAGATTGAAATACTTAAGGACATGGGCGCTAACGCTATTCGCACCTCGCACAACATGCCGGCTCCTGAGCTCGTGGAGCTCTGCGATGAGATGGGCATGCTGCTGATGGTGGAGTCTTTCGACGATTGGGGCTTCCGCCCGAAGTCGCCTAACGGCTACGGCGCTGTGTTCAATGAGTGGGCTGAACGCGACATCATCAACATGGTGGAGCATTACCGCAACAATCCGTCGGTGGTGATGTGGTCGATTGGCAATGAGGTGCCGTCGCAATGGGGCCCCGTTGGCATGAGCGAGCTTGTAATGCTTCGCGACCTTGTGCATCAGCTCGATCCCACTCGCCCCGTCACTTGCGGCATGGACCAGCTGCAGTCAGTGCTTGACAACGGCTTTGCTGCCGCGCTCGACATCCCTTGCTTCAACTATAAACCGCAGTTCTACGACGATATCTACCAACGCTTGCCGCAGCGCATGGTGCTGGGCTCGGAGTCAGCTTCAACGGTGTCGTCACGCGGTGTCTACCATTTCCCGGTAGTGCTTGCCGACAAAAACGGACACTACCAGGAGTTGCACCCCGACAACCATTCATCGAGCTACGACACGGAGACATGCTCGTGGTCAAACATCCCCGAACTCGATTTCGCTCGCGATGACGACCACGACTGGGTGCTGGGACAATTCGTATGGACGGGCTTCGACTATCTGGGCGAGCCGTCGCCCTACGACACGGACGCATGGCCCAACCATAGCTCCATGTTCGGTATCGTCGACCTTGCCTCGCTGCCTAAGGATCGCTATTACCTATATCGGTCGCAGTGGAACGCCGACGATGCCACCTTGCACTTGCTGCCCCACTGGAACTGGAAAGGCCGCGAAGGACAAGTCACGCCCATCATGGCATACACCAGCTACCCCAAAGCCGAGCTTTTCATCAATGGACGCAGCCAAGGCATCAGGGAGAAAAACGACTCTACGTTTCAGTCGCGCTACCGCCTGATGTGGATGGAGACCGTGTACGAGCCAGGCGAAGTGAAGATAGTGGCATACGACAAGGACAATAATGCTGCAGCTGAAAAGATAGTGAGAACAGCCGGAAAGCCGCATCATATCGTGCTCACCACCAATCATGACTCGCTAAATGCCGATGGCGAAGATTTGCTGTACGTGACAGTGCAGGTGGCCGACAAGGACGGCAACATTGTGCCCAACGACTCGCGCATGGTGAAATTCTCCGTCGACGGCGCCGGCACATTCGAGGCTACGGCCAATGGCGATCCCACATGCCTTTTGCCGTTCCACAAGCCCGAAATGAAACTTTTCAGTGGAGCTGCCACTGCCATAGCACGCTCAGCAAGCGAGCCTGGCGAGCTCCGCTTCACAGCCACCGCCCCCGGCCTGAAGCCCGCAAGCCTGACGATCCCCGTAAAATAATCACCACACCCTATTCACAAATCGAGCGCTTGCGGCTACCTGCCGGAAGCGCTCCTTCTTTTTATAGAACCATTTGGTGCGCCGGAGCAGCAGGTATATGAGGATGCGAAAATCGCTTCTTTAATATGTCTGCTCACCCTTATGGGTTTGCGACTGCGAAGATAGCAAATTTTTCTGAAAGTACGCTCTATATATGGCAACTTTTTGATAGTTGTATTTAGAAATCTAACAAATCATAGGTTTCAAGTAGTTCGGACAAAAAAGAAGCCATTGGAGGTTTTTGTTGTCCCCAATGACTTGTGAATCAATTTGTATTTCAGCGACTTTTATCGCTTTTTGGCTTAGTATTCGTCCTCGTTGAAGAAGAAGTCTTCTTTTGAGGGGTAGTCGGGCCAGATGTCTTCGATGCTTTCGTATGTTTCGCCTTCGTCTTCCATCTCTTGTAGGTTTTCGATAACTTCAAGCGGGGCCCCGCTGCGCTGAGCGTAGTCAATCAGCTCTTCCTTTGTAGCGGGCCAGGGCGCATCCTCGAGCTTGGATGCCAATTCAAGGGTCCAATATATATTGGATTGACGATTGTACATTGCCATATTTGTATGTTTTTAAAGATTGATTAATGGCTTAGCTGCGGACGGAAAGAGTTTTTGTCCCAGAAAAGCGCACAAAATTACTACAATTTTTATAATTAACAATCTTTATTCCAAAAAATTTCATTTTTGTTGGAAATAATGTTGCATTCTCTGCCCACAAGGAATAAAAAATCGCTCACGCGGTTGATAAATTTCATGTCGACGTCGCTAACGTCATCGCCAGCCTGGCGCATCGCTACCATGCGCCTTTCGCAGCGTCGCGCAACGGTGCGGGCTACATTTGCCTGAGCAGCGGCGACTGTTCCGCCTGGTAGCACGAACTGGCGCAGAGGCGGCACACGCTCTTGCAATGCGTCGATTTCGCGTTCGAGGCGTTCGACATCCACGGCGATGATGCCGCGCGGCCGGAATTTGCTTTCAGGGTCGGTGGCAAGTTCGCTGCCGAGGTCGAAGAGCTTGTTTTGCAGCCATTGCAGCGCATCGGCTGCTTGGCTGCTCGGTGTGCCGGTGGCCAGTAGCAGTCCCAAGTGGGAATTGAGCTCGTCGACGGTGCCGTATGCCTCAAGGCGCGCTGAGCTTTTGCTCACTCGCCGGCCACCCACAAGCGAAGTGGTGCCGTTGTCGCCGGTAGCAGTGTAAATTTTCATGGCTTATGGTTTAAGTGGTGAGTGCTTGCATCTTAAAATAATTTTTCTGATAAATACAACAATTGTCGTCGCATGTTGGTTCAAATTATAACATTTGTCAACACACGCGCAAGCGCTGCGGCAGCCGCCGATCAGGTGAGGCTTTCGCAGAGAGCGTTCACAGCCTTGTTAACCGGCGCTTTGCGGTATAGGATGTCATATACGCAATTGAGTATTGGCATATCCACTTGTCGCTTCTGGTTGATGTCGAATATGCATTTGGTGCCGTAGTATCCCTCGGCCGTCTGCTCCATCTCCATTGTGGCGGCCTTCACGCTGTAGCCTTTGCCTATCATTGCTCCAAAGTTGTGGTTGCGCGAGAATCGCGAATATGCGGTTACGAGCAGGTCGCCCAGATACACCGAGTCGCAAATCTGTCGTGGGCGCGGGTTCATTGCGTCGATGAAGCGCTCCATTTCGCGTATGGCGTTGCTCACGAGCATTGCCAGCAGGTTGTCGCCGCGCTTCATGCCGTGTATAATGCCTGCGGCTATGGCGTAGACGTTTTTGAGCACGGCTCCGTATTCGATGCCGTCGACGTCGGTGGATACGATGGTGTGGGTGTTCTTCGAGGCGATGCACTGCGCGAAGCCTTTGGCCTGCGTGGCGTCGAGGCACCCGATTGTGAGGTAAGAGATTCGGTCGAGCGCCACCTCCTCGGCGTGGCACGGGCCCGAAATCACCAGCATGTTGTTGCGGCTGATGCCGAAGCGCTCGGCCATGTAGTCGGTGATCAGCATGTTCTCGTCGGGGACGATGCCCTTGATGGCCGAAATTATTGCCTTGCCGCTTATGTCCTCAGTGATTTTGTTGATATGCTCCTTGAAGTATGGCGACGGGAATGCGAGCAAGAGCGTGTCGCATTGGCGGCACACCTCGTTGATGTCCGACGAGAAGAAAATGCGCTTGATGTCAAATTCCACGTCGGTGAGATACGCAGGGTTGTGGCCCTCGCGCTTGAACTCCTCGATGCGGTCGTCGCGCCGCATATACCAATATATTGTCTCGCAATTGCGCAGCAGCAGCTTAGCCAACGCCGTGGCCCAGCTGCCTCCTCCCATCACGGCGATTTTGCCTGGAAAATCCATAAGTGTTGTTTTCTGCTTGTAGAATTTATTGCTTCTTTTCTGGACGCATCTGCGGGAACAGAAGCACCTCTTGAATCGCAGTCTGGCCGGTCATTAGCATCACCAGTCGATCCATGCCTATTCCCATTCCCGACGTGGGAGGCATGCCGTATTCGAGCGCCCTCACGAAGTCCCTGTCGATGATCATGGCCTCGTCGTCGCCCTTCTCGCCAAGTCGCATTTGCTCCACGAAGCGCTCGTATTGGTCGATTGGGTCGTTGAGCTCGCTGTATGCGTTGGCCAGCTCCTTGCCGTTCACCATCAGCTCGAATCGCTCGGTGAGCTCAGGGTTGCTGCGGTGGCGCTTCGTCAGCGGCGACATCTCTATAGGGTAGTCGATTATGAATGTTGGCTGTATGTATTTGCCCTCGCACTTCTCGCCGAAAATCTCGTCGATGAGCTTGCCCTTGCCCAGCGATGGAGCCACGTCGATGTCGAGCTGCTTGCACACGCCGCGCAGCTGCTCCTCGTCCATGCCGGTGATGTCGATTCCGGTGTGCTCCTTTATGGCGTCGATCATGGTGACGCGGCGGTATGGCGCCTTGAAGTCGATTTCGTTTTCGCCCACCTTAATGCGCGTTGTGCCGTTCACGTCAAGGCAAATCTTTTCGAGCATGCGCTCGGTGAATTCCATCATCCAGTTGTAATCCTTATATGCCACGTATATCTCCATGCACGTGAATTCCGGGTTGTGGGTGCGGTCCATGCCTTCGTTGCGGAAATTCTTCGAGAACTCGTACACGCCCTCGAAGCCGCCCACGATCAGGCGCTTCAGGTACAGCTCGTCGGCAATGCGCAAGTAGAGGGGTATGTCCAGGGCATTGTGGTGGGTGATGAAGGGGCGAGCCGTGGCACCGCCCGGAATCGACTGCAATATTGGCGTCTCCACCTCCATGTATCCGGCGGCGTTGAAGTATTCGCGCATGGAATTGTACACCTTGGTGCGTTTCTTGAATATCTCCTTCACGGCGGGATTCACCACCAGGTCGACGTAGCGCTGGCGGTAGCGCAGCTCGGGGTCCTCGAATGCGTCGTATGCCACGCCGTCCTTCATCTTCACTATTGGCAGCGGGCGCAGGCTCTTGCTCAGCACGGTCAATTCCTTAGCGTGCACAGTGATTTCGCCCGTCTGGGTGCGGAACACGAATCCCTTGATGCCGATGAAGTCGCCTATGTCGAGCAGCTTCTTGAACACCACGTTGTACAAGTCCTTGTTCTCGCCGGGGCATATTTCGTCGCGCGACACATACACCTGTATGCGTCCGTGCGAATCCATCAGTTCAATAAACGAAGCTTTGCCCATGATGCGGCGGCTCATCAGTCGGCCGGCTATCACCACCAGGCGGGGCTCGGCGGCATTGTCGTCAAATTTCTCCTTTATTTCATCGGTGTATGCATTCACGGGGTATAATGCTGCAGGATAGGGGTCGATGCCCATCTCGCGCATCTTTGCCATGCTCTGGCGGCGTATCGTTTCCTGTTCTGACAATTCAGTATTGCTCATAATTAACTAAGATTGTGCAATTAAGCTTATTGAACGTGCAAAATTTTTGCAAAGGTACGAAATTTATTTTGATTTTTAGAACACTAAGTGCTAACTTTGTCATATTAAACGACTAGAAGCATACATGACACAGGAAGAAAAATTAAAGCTCGAAGAGAAGGTGGTGGACATGCTCCGCACTGTCTACGACCCGGAGATTCCGGTGAACGTATACGAGCTTGGCCTTATATATAAGATTGACCTCAGCGACGACGGCAACCTCGACGTGGACATGACGTTGACAGCGCCCAACTGCCCTATGGCCGACTTCATCATGCAGGACGTATACGACAAGCTGCGCAGCATCGAGGGCATAAAGCAAGTGAACGTCAACTTGGCGTACGAGCCAGAGTGGAACCAGGACATGATGAGCAAGGAAGCAAAGCTCGAACTCGGACTGCTGTGAAGCCCATCATATTCCTCAGCGACCTGCACCTGGGCGCAAGCTACATTGCCGACAAGCGCCAGCACGAGCAGCGCGTCGTCGACTTCCTGCTGACGCATTGCCGCCAAGCAGCCGAGGTGTACCTCTTGGGCGACGTGCTCGACTATTGGTTTGAGTACCGCACGGTGGTTCCTCGAGGCTATGTGCGCTTCTTCGGCGCATTGGCCGCGCTGGCCGACGCCGGAGTGAAGGTGCACTGGTTCATAGGCAACCACGACATATGGCTGTTCGACTATCTGCGCGACGAGATAGGCGTGGAGGTGATCGACGGGTGCGTCACACGCGACATCTACGGCAAGCGTTTTTATCTTGGGCATGGCGATGGCGTGGGGCGTTTCACTCCCGGCTTCCGCTTTATCCGCTCCGTGTTCCGCAATCGCATATGCCAGAAGCTATACGCATCGATACACCCCCGGTGGACAGTGCCGCTGGCCCATGCCTGGAGCTCGAGCAACCGCGACTTCGATGCCTACAGCACGCCCCGGTTCGAGGGGCTTGAGCGCGAGCCGCAGGCGCGGTTTGCGCTCGACTACCTTGCCAACGTCGACCCCTCGGTCAACTATTTCGTGTTTGGGCACCGCCACGTGCTTGCCGATGAGCCCCTGTCGCCCACTTGCCGGCTAATCATACTTGGCGACTGGATTACGCAGTTCACCTACGCCGAATTCGACGGCAAAGATGTCACTTTGTATCATTTTGAGTGGCAAAGTCCTTGAATTAACCTTATTTAACAATTCGACGAATAAGTCCCCAAAATTGCACAATTGCTGCAACCAACACTGTTTCAGCAGATTGAGATTTGTATATAGAAATTTCTCAAAAATCCTATTCAAGAAATATGTTAGAAAACATAAAAATAAATTTGGAGGGTCGTCAAAAAGTACCGACCTTTGTGTCGCAAACCTAAAATAATCTTTTTTACCTTAGAAATTGTACCTATTGGAAACCTTAAAAAAAGGACTCTGCGACAGAGCCCTTTTTTTGTTGCCCTTTCGTGCCGCCCTCAGAGCCGCATGCCTATGCCGAAGAGGGCGTAGTCGTAAATCACCGGGTCGTCGGGCCGCATACGGCGCAGCGCGTCGGTGAGCTCTATCACCGCCTTGCGGTCGTCACTCTTGCGGGTAAGCAGATTCAGTTGGCGCGATATGTCGCCTACGTGCACGTCGAGCGGGATGTATAGCTGGCTTGGCTTAAGCGCGGTCCACACGCCCATGTCCACTATGCCGTCGTCGCGCACCAGCCAGCGTAGCGCCATGTTGAGTCGCTTCAAGGCCGTGTGGGCCAGGTTCTGCGGCAAGCATCGCGCATCGGCCGCTCCGTCGTTGGCGTGGCATAGCGCCTTGTTGATGGCATCGGCTATTGCCCATGCGGGCATATTCTGCTGGGGCGCGCCTGTGGCGGCGGCCATGGCTTGCAGGCTCCCCCATTTAGTGTATATGTGTCGCAGTCCGCGCAGGTAGTAGCGCAAGTTCTTGTTAAAGAATGTGCGGTGCACGTTGCCATCGGGCAGATCCTCGTATCCTTCGTCCATGGTGTAGCGGTAGGGCTGATGGTCCATCAGGGCCAGCAGCTTTTCGCAGTTGCGGCATATCATGGTGCGGTTGCCCCAAGCTATGGTGGAGCACAGCAGCGAGGCAATCTCGATGTCGCGCACGTCGTCGAATCGGCGAGGAAACTGCACGGGGTCGGAATGTATGAATTCAACAGAGTTGATGCGAGCGGCCTCGGCATCGAGCATTTCTTTTATATCGTTCATTTACAGTGCGATATGGTGTGTGCTAAATTGTGGGAACAAAAAAAGCGAGGATGCCTTTCGGGCTTTCCTCGCCGAGGGTGAGGTGTGGGGGTCGAACCCACGACCTTCGGAACCACAATCCGACGCTCT